>NZ_JBGLYZ010000009.1:0-132960 GCF_047304345.1 Ralstonia sp. Ralssp135 | reverse complement strand
ACCTCCACCCTCCAAGACCCAAACTCCACCCCAAAACCCTCGCTCTCGACCCTCCGACATCCAAACCGAGCGAAAAAATCAGCTGCCTTCGACCCTCCAACACTCAAGCGTCACCCTAAAACCCTCAAGCTCCACCCTCCAACCCCCAAGCTCCACCCAAAAACAGTCGACCCAACGTCTCTCCAAGGCCCGACCTCCACCCAAAACCCCCGGAGTCCCGCTGTCCGAGGCTCAAGCTCGGCTCTCCAACACCCAAAGCCGAGGGTTTGACCCTCAAGCGCCACGCCTGCACGCCCGCTCAAAGCCCTTGGCCCCGCATCCGCGCAGCCCCAATCCCCGCCTTTATGCAAAAACCGATGAACATTCCCTGAAACCATTCGTTCCCCGCACAAGACCCGCTCGGTAGTCTTGCTCCTATTCCAAATCCATCAGAGATCAGAAACGGAGCTGCAAGATGATTCGCAAGTTTGTTTTCAACACGCTTGTACGTGCTACGGCGGCTGCCATCGTGGCGGGGGGAACCGTGGGTGCGCATGCGGCAACGACACTGTTGAATGTGTCGTACGACCCGACGCGCGAGCTGTACAAGGAAATCAACACCGAATTCGCCAAGAAGTGGAAGGCGGAAACGGGTGAGGACATCACCCTGCGTGCCTCGCATGGCGGCTCGGGCAAGCAGGCCCGCTCCGTGATCGACGGGCTGGATGCCGATGTGGTGACGCTGGCGCTGGGCTATGACATCGACGCGATCGCCGAGCGCGGCCTGACCGGCAAGGACTGGCAGAAGCGCCTGCCGCACAACGCCTCGCCGTACACCTCGACCATCGTCTTCCTGGTGCGCAAGGGCAACCCGAAGGGCATCAAGGACTGGAATGACCTGGTCAAGCCGGGCATCGCCGTCATCACGCCCAACCCCAAGACCTCCGGCGGTGCACGCTGGAATTACCTGGCCGCATGGGCCTATGCGCTCAAGCAGCCGGGCGGTTCGGACGCCACCGCCAAGGCCTTCGTGCAGAAGCTCTACAAGAACGTGCCGGTGCTCGATTCGGGCGCACGCGGTGCGACCACCACCTTTACCGAGCGCGGTATCGGTGATGTGCTGATCGCGTGGGAAGACGAGGCGCTGCTGGCGGCGCGCGTGGAGGGCAAGGACAAGTTCGACGTGGTGGTGCCGTCGATTTCCATCCTGGCCGAGCCGCCGGTGGCGGTGGTGGACAAGGTGGCCGACAAGAAGGGCACGCGCAAGGCCGCGGAGGCGTATCTCAAGTTCCTGTACACGCCGCAAGGGCAGGAGATTGGCGCGAAGAACTTCTATCGCCCGACGGACCCGGCCGTGGCCAAGAAGCACGAGAGCGAATTCCCGAAGGTGAAGCTGGTGACCATCGACGACACGTT
Organism: Ralstonia sp. Ralssp135; assembly: GCF_047304345.1. Classification (NCBI taxonomy): domain Bacteria; kingdom Pseudomonadati; phylum Pseudomonadota; class Betaproteobacteria; order Burkholderiales; family Burkholderiaceae; genus Ralstonia; species Ralstonia sp. Ralssp135. The sequence continues at coordinate 131,565 of NZ_JBGLYZ010000009.1, read as the reverse complement.
CGGCGGATGGCAGAAGGCGCAGAAGACGCACTTTGCCGACGGCGGTCAGTTTGACCAGCTCTATCAACCGGGCAAGTAAGGCACCAAGCGACGCAACAACATCGAGTGATCCGCATCATGCAAATCCTGACCATTTCCGGAAGCCCTTCAGCGCAATCGCGATCTGCGCGCTTGCTGGGCCACGTGCGTGCGCAGCTCGAACGCGCCGGCGAGCAGGCGGATCACCTGGACCTGCGCAGTCTTCCCGCTGACGCGCTGCTCGGCGCGCAGGTGTCCGACCCGGCCATCGCCGATGCGGTGGCGCGGGTGGAAGCGGCGGGCGTGGTGATTCTTGCCACGCCGGTCTACAAGGCGGCCTATAGCGGCCTGCTCAAGACGTTTCTCGATCTGCTGCCGCAAAGCGGGCTGCGCGACAAAGTCGTGCTGCCGATTGCCACCGGCGGCAGCCTCGCCCATACGCTGGCGATCGACTACGCGTTGCGCCCCGTGCTGACAGCACTGGCTGCGCGCTCGATCCTGCCGGGCATCTTTGCGGTCGACTCGCAGATCGTCGTGGCTGATGACGGCGTCACGGTTGACCCATCGCTGCAGCAGCGCCTGGATGACGGCGTGGAGCGCGTGCATCAGGCGCTTGCGCTGGCACGGCATCCGACCGTGGCGCAGGTGATGGTCTCCAGCCGCAGCGCCGCACGTGCCGCCGCGCTGACCCACGCCCGGGCCGACGCTGGGCGAATGCGATGTCTGGCGTGATGCGCTGAACGCGCCGCCTTACACACGCAGCCAACACTTTCCCGTTGTTGTCACGCCGCGCAGCCGCTGCGCGCGGATCGTGCCGCCCATACACACCGCATCCACAAAATTCGCCATGAAAGCCCACTCGCCCTTGCGCAGGACTTTGACCATCGCCGCCACGCTGCTTGCCACGCTTGGCGCACCCGCCGCATTTGCCAACAGCGATGCACCGCCCCCGACCGCCGCCAAGCAACTGCGCATCGGCTATCAGAAATACGGCACGCTGACCGTGCTCAAGGCACGCGGCACGCTCGAAAAGCGCCTTGCCTCGCAAGGCATCGAAGTGAAGTGGACGGAGTTCCCCGCCGGCCCGCAGTTGCTGGAAGGCCTGAACGTGGGCGCCATCGATTTCGGCACCACGGGTGAAGCGCCGACGATCTTCGCGCTGGCTGCCGGGGCCCATCTCGTCTATGTCGGCAACCAGCCGCCCGCGCCGGCCGGCGAGGCGATCATCGTGCCGAAGACTTCGCCGCTCAAGAGCGTGGCCGATCTCAAGGGCAAGCGCGTCGCCTTCAACAAGGGTTCGAACGTGCATTACCTGCTGGTGAAGCTGCTGGAAAAGGCCAATGTGCCTTACAGCGATATCCAACCCGTGTACCTCACCCCCGCCGATGCGCGTGCCGCCTTCGAGCGCGGCGCCATCGACGCGTGGGTGATCTGGGACCCGTTCTTTGCCGCGGCCGAACAGCAGTTGGGCGCGCGCGTGCTGGCCGATGGCACGGGCGTGGTCAACAACTCGCAGTATTTCCTGGCATCGAAAGGCTATGCGGGCGCTCGGCCCGATGTGCTGAACATCGTGCTCGATGAACTGAAGAAGACCGATACCTGGGCCGCGGCCAACCCGAAGGATGTGACGACCATTCTTGGCCCGCAGCTCGGCCTGGAGCCGGCTGTGGTGGCGCGTTCGGTGTCGCGCATTGCGTACGGCATCCAGCCGGTAGGCGCCGAGGCGCTGGCCGACCAGCAGCGCATTGCCGACACGTTCCACGCGCTCAAGCTGATCCCGCGCCCCGTCAAGGTGGCCGATGCAGCGTGGCAGCCGACCACCCAACAGGCAGCGCGCTGATTGCCATGACGATCGACATCCAACGCCGTCGTCTGCTGAACGCCACCGTGGCAGGCGCATCGCTTGCCACGCTTGGGCCCATCGCGCAAGCCGCCAATGCCGCAACCGCCACCCCCGCAGCTGCAGGTTTGCCGAAGGTGACGCCGCCCGCGCAACTGCGCATCGGTTTCCAGAAGAGCGCGGTCAACCTCGTCATCGTGAAAGAAAACCACGCGCTGGAGCAGCGCTTTCCGGGCACCAAGATCAGTTGGCTGGAGTTTCCGGCCGGGCCGCAGCAGCTCGAAGCGCTGTCTGCGGGCAGTCTCGACCTCGCCGTCACGGGGGATACGCCGCCGGTGTTCGCACAAGCTGCCGGCAAGGACTTGCGCTACGTGGGTGTGGAGCCTCCCAAGCCGGATAGCTCGGCCATCCTCGTGCAGCAGGATTCGACGCTTAAGACGCTGGCCGACCTGAAGGGCAAGCGCGTGGCGCTGCAGAAGGGTTCGAGCGCGCATTTCCTGATCGTGCGGGGCTTGCAGAAGGGCGGACTGAGCTTTGCCGACATCCAGCCCGTGTATCTGACGCCGGCCGATGCGCGTGCCGCCTTCGAACGCGGCAGCGTCGACGCCTGGGGCATCTGGGATCCGTACTACGCCGCCACGGAACTCGCCATCAAGCCGCGCGTGCTCGCCACCGGCCGCACGCTGTCGTCCAACAACTCGTTCTACTTCGCGCCGACGGCCTTTACCGAGAAGCACGGCGACACCATCGCGGCGATCTTCGCGGAGCTGTCGCGTGCCGACCGGCTCGTGCAGGAGAACCGCAAAGAAGCTGCGCAGCGCATTGCGGATTTTTCCGGGCTTTCGCTGGCGACGGTGCATCTGTTCTTGTCGCGCAGGCCGCCGTCGCCCGTGCGGCCCGTCACGCCGGAAGCGGTTGCCGAGCAGCAACGCGTGGCCGATGCCTTCCACGGGCTGGGGCTGATTCCACGGCCAGTCAAGCCGATCGATCTGGTCTGGCATCCGACGCCCGCACAACTGGCAATAGCCCAACGCTGAATACGATTCGAGGAGCTGACATGCAAGTTTTCTGGTTCATCCCGACGCACGGTGACAGCCGCTATCTCGGCACCGCCGAGGGCGCACGCCAAGTCGATCACACCTATCTGCAGCAGGTGGCCGTAGCCGCCGATACGCTCGGCTACGAGGGCGTGCTGATTCCCACCGGACGTTCGTGCGAAGACCCGTGGATCGTGGCCGCGAGCCTGATTCCGGTGACGAAGCGTCTGCGTTTTCTGGTGGCGGTGCGCCCGGGGCTGATGGCGCCGACGCTGGCCGCGCGCATGGCTGCCACGTACGACCGTTTATCGAACGGCCGCTTGCTGGTGAATCTCGTCACGGGTGGTGACCCGTCGGAGCTGGCAGGCGACGGTCTGTTCCTCGATCACGCGCAACGCTACGAAGCCTCGGAAGAGTTCATCCGCATCTGGCGCGAAACACTGGCCGCGAGCCATGAAGGCGCTGCGCTGGATTACACCGGCAAGCACCTCAGCGTGAAGGGCGCGAAGGTGCTGTATCCGCCAGTGCAGCGGCCGCATCCGCCGGTGTATTTCGGTGGGTCGTCGGAAGCGGCGCATGAGCTGGCGGCGGAACAGGTCGACACGTATCTCACCTGGGGCGAACCGCCTGCCGCCGTGGCCGAGAAGCTGGCCGACGTGCGGGCGCGCGCTGCCAAGCATGGCCGCACCGTGCGCTTCGGTATCCGCCTGCACGTGATCGTGCGTGAGACGGACGACGAAGCCTGGGCTTCCGCCGACAAGCTCATCAGCAAGCTCGACGACGACACCGTGGCCCGCGCGCAAGAGGCCTTCCGCAAGATGGATTCGGCCGGCCAGCAACGCATGGCTGCGCTGCATGCCAACGGCGTCAAGCGCACGCGCGCCGATCTGGAGATCAGCCCCAACCTGTGGGCGGGTGTGGGGCTGGTGCGCGGCGGTGCCGGCACAGCGCTCGTGGGCGATCCGCAAACCGTGGCGGCACGCATGCAGGAATACGCCGAGCTGGGCATCGATACATTCGTGCTCTCCGGTTATCCGCATCTGGAAGAGGCCTACCGCTTTGCTGAACTGGTGTTCCCGCTGCTGCCGCGCTCGGTGCGCGACAAGCTGCCGGGCAACGTGCTCAACGGCCCGTTTGGCGAGGTGATCGCCACCGGCATCGTGCCCCGCGTGGCGGCAAGCTGAGCCGAGAGGAGCAGGGCAATGGCATCCGAGTCGAAATCCAAATCGAAGCCGAAGGCGAAGGCGAAGACCTTTCTGCGTAGCGTCCGGCAACGCCTGGCGCCGTGGATCGTGCCGCTTGTGCTGCTGGTGCTGTGGCAGGCATCGGCCCAATGGGGTTGGCTGTCGAACCGCATCCTGCCGGCGCCGCTGGACGTGGCGAAATCCGCCGTCGCGTTGGCACGCTCGGGCGAGCTGTGGACGCATGTGGCCGTGAGCACGTGGCGTGCGCTGCTGGGCTTTGCGATCGGTGGTTCGCTGGGGCTGGCGCTGGGGCTGCTGACAGGCACTTTCCGCACGGCGGAGACGCTGCTAGACACCACGCTGCAGATGGTCCGCAACATCCCGGTGCTGGCGCTGATTCCGCTGGTGATCCTGTGGTTCGGCATCGATGAATCGGCCAAGTTGTTCCTCGTGTCGCTGGGCGTGTTCTTCCCGATTTACCTGAACACGTATCACGGCATCCGCTCCGTCGATCCGGCGCTGGTGGAAATGGCGCGCAGCTATGGCCTGTCGCGTGCGCAGTTGTATCGCGAGGTGATCCTGCCCGGTGCGCTGCCGCAGATCCTGGTGGGTGTGCGTTTCTCGCTCGGCCTGATGTGGATGACGCTGATCGTGGCGGAGACGGTTTCCGCGCAAGCCGGCATCGGCTACATGACGATGAATGCGCGCGAGTTCCTGCAGACCGATGTGGTGCTGCTCGGCATCCTGCTGTACGCGTTGCTCGGCAAGCTGGCGGATTGGTTGTCGCGCGGGCTGGAACGTTACTGGCTGCGCTGGCACCCCGGATATCAAGCGGCCGCCTGAGGCTGAATTGGAGAGACGCATGCAAAGCAACGCCACTGAACACGCCGCGCTGGCCGGCACCGCCTTGCACATCGAACACGTCGTCAAACGTTATGGCGATCGTGAGGTGCTGCACGGCATCGATCTGGACATCACGCCGGGCGAGTTTGTCGTCATCGTCGGGCGCAGCGGCTGCGGCAAGAGCACGCTGCTGCGGCTGATTGCAGGGCTGGAAGGCGTTGACGATGGCCACCTGCGTCGCGACGGCGACGCCGAAGACGGCCTGCACGACGATGCCCGCGTGATGTTCCAGGACGCACGCCTGCTGCCGTGGAAGAAAGTGCTCGACAACGTTGCACTCGGGCTGCCGAAAGCGCAGCGCGCACAAGCCGCAGAAGTGCTTGCACAAGTCGGGCTGTCCGAGCGGGCAGGGGAATGGCCCGCACGCCTGTCGGGCGGGCAGCGCCAGCGTGTGGCACTGGCGCGCGCGCTCGTGCATCGGCCGCGCCTGCTGCTGCTGGACGAACCGCTGGGCGCGCTGGACGCGCTCACCCGCATCGACATGCAGAACCTCATCGAAGGCCTGTGGCAACGCCTTGGCTTTACCGCCGTGCTTGTTACGCACGACGTGGCCGAGGCGGTGGCGCTGGCCGACCGCGTGGTGCTGATCGAAGACGGCCGCATTGCGCTGGATGAACGCATTGATCTGCCGCGTCCGCGCCATCGTGGTTCGCCCGCGTTTGCGCGTCTGGAAGAAGCCATCCTCAACCGCGTGATGCAGCGCAAGATCGATCCGAATGAAGTGACCGATGTGCGTTCGCACACGGCGTGGGCATCACCCTTTGACGTGTCGGCCACTGCGGTGCGCTGGGCCGTGTAAGGCGCTGCAAACCTTTCTCCTGAAAACATTCATTGGCACGTAGTGCCGTTGTCATCTAAGAAGGAACATCATGAGCATCCAAGCGATTAACGTACGCAACCAGTTTCGCGGGCAGATCAAGGAGATCATCCGGGGCGACGTGCTCTCGGAGATCGACGTGGAGACCCCGGCCGGCATCGTCACCTCGGTCATCACCACGCGCTCGGTCGACAACCTCGGCCTCAAGATCGGTAGCGAAGTGGTTGCGCTGGTGAAGGCGACTGAAGTGTCGATCGCCAAGTTGTGACGGGGGAGGAGGAGGCGACTTTTTTCAGGAGCCCATCCCGATGAGTCTGATGCACACCACCGCAGTCGCACAATTTCTCGGCACGCTGCCGAGCGCCCCGACGCCGGACCGCCAGTTGTGGCGCGACGCCGCCGGCCGCGTGCAGGGCCAGTTCTTCCATTGCGCGCTGACCAGCCTGTTTGAACCGGTCTGGCAGCTTGGCGCTGATGGCGCGCTCGCACCCGCCGGCCACGAAGCGCTGATGCGCACCTGGACGCGCGACGGTGATCTCGGCCTGAACCCGTGGAAGGTGTTTTCGCTGGCCTCGGATGACGGCACGCTGGTCGAACTCGACCGCCTGTGCCGGCTGGTGCATACGCTCAACTACTTCTCCCGCACCGACGCGCGGCAGCTTGTTGTGAACGTGCATGGCCGGTTGCTGGCGGCAGTGGCGGCCGACCACGGCAAGGCGTTCCATCGCGCGGTGACGGCGCTGGGGCTGCATCCGGAGCAATTCGTCATCCAGGTGCCGTCCACGGCCAATGACGATCTGGGGCTGCTGCTGTTCGTGGTGGACAACTACCGGCGCAACGGTTTTGCCGTTGCGGTGCAGGCATCGGACCCGGCGGAAGCGGGCGCGCTGCTTGTGCATGCCAAGCCGGCGTACCTGAAGCTGGATGCCCGGCGTGAATGGCATGCGCGGCACATGGTGTCGCTGGCCGATTCCGCACGTGAGCTGGGCGTGACGCTGGCATTGCGGCGTTGCGAACGCCCGAGCGATCTGGAGCTGGCACGGGCGGCTGGTATCGCCTATGTGCAGGGCAGCATCCTGCCAGGAGCCGAGCCGGAGCCGGACGCCGTACCCACGCCCCTGGTGATACCGATGGCGCAGGCACCGCTGGTGCAACAGCAGCAGTGCGCCGGCATTTCTCTCACGCAATGAGTACCCCCATGGCACGCAGCGCACTCGCAACCGCATCGGACGCACCCGCCTGGCAGTGGCCGGCAGACGCCGTCATCCTGACCGTTCCTGGTTTGCATGGCAGCGGCCCCGGCCACTGGCAGTCGCGTTGGGAGCAGCGGTTTCCAAACTGGCGCCGCGTGGAGCAGACCGACTGGTCAACGCCTGACCTTCCGCGCTGGTCTGCCCGCGTGGGCGAAGCGGTACATGCGGCACTGGCTGAGCGTCCGCCGATACGTGCGCGGCGCCCCGTGATCTTGGTGGCCCATAGCTTCGGCTGCCTGGCGGCGCTGCACTGGGCGGTTCAGACAAAGGAAGCGGTGGCCGCAGCGCTGCTGGTCGCGCCGGCCGATCCGGAAAAATTCGGTGTGCGCGATCTGCTTCCGGACCACGCTTTGCCGTTTCCCGTCACGCTCATTGCCAGCCGCAATGACCCGTGGATGGCGCAAGGCAGCGCCATCGACTGGGGCGCGCGCTGGGGCGCCGAGTTCATTGACGCCGGCGAGGCTGGCCATATCAACGCTGACTCCAACCTCGGCGACTGGGACGCTGGCTTGACGGTGCTCGATCGCCTGATCGGCCGCGCAAGTGCACAAGACACCACCCGCGACGGCGCCGACTGGCAAGCCCAGTGGGATGTCTTACCGAGCACTCCTTATATCTAAAACGATGATGCACATGCGCAAATATTCGTTTTCGTCATAAGAACAGTTCGCCACAATCGGTTCATCTGCATATCGGCCGCAGTGTTTTTTGCCCTGCGGCCATTTTTATCGGTGCGCTGATGAGCCTGTCTTCTGCGTTTTCTTTGTCCAAGCGGCGTAAGCCCGCCAATGTGCTGCCCGGCTTCGGGCTGGCGCTGGGCTTTTCGCTGCTGTACCTCGCGCTGATCGTCCTGATTCCGCTGTCGGCGACCGTCCTCAAGACGTTCACCATGACGTGGGATGCGTTCTGGACCACCGTCACCGCGCCGCGCGTGGTCGCGTCGTACAAGCTGACCTTCGGCGCATCGCTGATCGCGGCAGTGATCAACCTCGTGTTCGGGCTGATCGTGGCGTGGGTGCTGGTGCGCTATCGCTTTCCGGGCAAGCGGCTGATCGATGCGCTGGTGGATCTGCCGTTTGCGCTGCCGACTGCGGTGGCCGGCATCGCGTTGACTGCGTTGTACGCGCCGAATGGCTGGATCGGCTCGCGGCTGGAACCGCTGGGGCTGAAGGTCGCATTCACGCCGCTGGGGATCGTGGTGGCGCTGACGTTCATCGGCCTGCCGTTTGTTGTGCGCACGGTTCAGCCGGTGCTCGAAGACTTGGAAGCCGAACTGGAAGAGGCCGCAGCCAGCCTGGGCGCCACGCGCTGGCAGACCTTCATTCGCGTGGTCCTGCCGACCTTGCTGCCTGCATTGCTGACGGGTTTTGCGCTGGCCTTTGCGCGTGCCACGGGTGAGTACGGTTCGGTCATCTTCATCGCCGGCAACATGCCAATGGTCTCCGAGATCACGCCGCTCATGATCTATTCCAAGCTGGAGCAGTTCGATTACGCGGGCGCCACGGCCATTGCCGTCGTCATGCTCGGTATCTCCTTCACATTGCTGCTGGTGATCAACCTGCTGCAAGCCTGGACGCGCCGCCGCGGCAATCGCAACGACGCCATCGAGCGCGCCCCCGAACCCTTGACCGCCAATGCGGCAGCAGGAGCCTGACATGGCCGGTACTGTTTCCCATCAACTTGGTCAGGCGCCCGCAGTTGGCCGCCGTGGCGCCACCGCAGAATCTGCGTGGGTGCGGGCCATGCTGATCCTCGTGTCGTTCGTGTTCCTGGCGCTGTTCCTGTTCGTGCCGCTGGCGAGCGTGTTTGTCGAAGCGTTCAAGAAGGGCATCGACGTGTATCTCGAAGCGCTGGTCGAGCCGGATGCGCTCTCGGCCATCGGCCTCACGCTCACGATTGCGGCGATTGCCGTGCCGCTGAACGTGGTGTTTGGGGTGGCGGCGGCGTGGGCAATTGCCAAGTTCGAGTTTCGCGGCAAGAACCTGCTGCTGACGCTGATCGACTTGCCGTTCTCGGTGTCGCCCGTCATTGCAGGGTTGATCTACGTGCTGCTGTTTGGCGCACAAGGCTGGTTCGGGCCTTACCTGTCCGACCACGATTTCAAGGTCATCTTTGCTGTGCCGGGCATTGTGCTGGCCACCGTGTTTGTCACGTTTCCGTTTGTGGCGCGCGAGCTGATTCCGCTCATGCAGGCGCAGGGCAGCGAAGAGGAAGAGGCCGCCATCGTGCTCGGCGCATCGGGCTGGCAGACGTTCTGGCGCGTGACGGTGCCGAACATCAAGTGGGGCCTGCTGTATGGCGTGATCCTGTGCAACGCGCGGGCGATGGGCGAGTTTGGCGCGGTGTCGGTGGTGTCGGGCCACATTCGCGGGCTGACCAACACAATGCCGCTGCACGTCGAGATTCTCTACAACGAATACAACTTTGCGGCCGCGTTTGCCGTGGCTTCGCTGCTGACGCTGCTGGCACTCGTGACGCTCGCGCTCAAGACGCTGGTCGAATGGCGTAGCCGTCGTGAGCTGGCCGATGCGGATGCCGGCGTGGGCGAGGGCCCGGGGCGGCGCGTTGCACAACAAACACCCAATTTGCATTCGCACGTCTCCGCGCAATCTCCGCTCGAAGGGAGCGCCGCATGAGCATCCAGGTTCAGCACATCACCAAGCGCTTTGGCAATTTCGTCGCCCTCAACGATGTCTCGCTCAATTTCAAGCAGGGGGAGCTGACCGCGCTGCTGGGCCCGTCGGGCTGCGGCAAGACTACGCTGCTGCGCATCATCGCGGGGCTGGAGCATGCGGATTCGGGCAGCATCCACCTGAATGGTGAAGATGCATCGGACCAGCACGTGCGCGAGCGCCAGGTGGGCTTTGTGTTCCAGCACTACGCACTGTTCAAGCACATGACGGTGTTCGAGAACGTGGCCTTTGGCTTGCGTGTGAAACCGCGTGCCCAACGGCCCAGCGAAGCGCAGATTCGCTCCAAGGTGAAGGATCTGCTGGAACTCGTGCAGCTCGACTGGTTGGCCGATCGCTACCCGCCGCAACTCTCGGGCGGACAGCGCCAGCGCATTGCCCTGGCGCGTGCGCTGGCGGTGGAGCCGCGCGTGCTGCTGCTCGACGAGCCGTTCGGCGCGCTCGATGCCAAGGTGCGCAAGGAGCTGCGCCGCTGGCTGCGCCGTCTGCATGACGATCTGCATGTCACTAGCCTGTTCGTGACGCACGACCAGGAAGAAGCGCTGGAAGTGGCCGACAACGTGGTGCTGATGAACCGCGGCGAGGTAGAGCAGGTCGGCAGCCCCGATGCGGTCTACAACACGCCGGCCACGCCGTTTGTCTATGGCTTTCTGGGCAACGTGAACCTGTTCCACGGGCGCCTGGAAGAAGGCGAGGGCGGCAGCGTGCTGCACGTGGGCGATTCCGCCATTGCCGTGCCGTCGGGTGGTGTCGATTCTTCGCGTGCCGATCAGGCGGTGGCCTTCGTGCGCCCGCACGAGATCGATCTGGAGCGTTACGCGCCGGGCGCCGAGGGCATTCCCGTCATGCTGCGCCGCGCGCTCACGCTTGGCGCCATCGCCCAGCTTGAGCTGGAGCGCGAAGACACCGACGACATCATCGAAGTCTCCCTGCCCATCGAACGCTTTCGCGCCGAGGGCTTCCGTGAAGGCGAAACGCTGGTGGTGCGCCCGCGCGCGATTCGCGTGTTCGCGCAAGGCAACGCACGGCCCGTCGCGCAAGCCGCCGTGTAACACGACGCTCCGACGACAACCAATACGAGAGGACACGAGCCATGAACTTCCAGCAACTGCGTTCCATCCGCGAGGCGGTGCGCCGCCAGTTCAACCTGACCGAAGTTGCCAACGCGCTGTACACATCGCAGCCCGGCGTGTCGCGGCAGATCCGCGAGCTGGAAGATGAGCTGGGCGTGGAGATTTTCGAGCGCTACGGCAAGCGCCTGACGGGCCTGACCGAGCCGGGTCGCGAGATCGTTCGCATTGTCGAGCGCCTGCTGCTCGAAGCCGAAAACCTGCGCCAGGCCGGCGAGGAATTTTCCGGCCGCCAGTCCGGCCGCCTGACCGTGGCAACCACGCACACGCAGGCCCGCTATGCCCTGCCGAAGGTGGTGCAGTCGTTCCGCAAGGAATATCCGCATGTCACGCTGGCGCTGCAGGAGGCATCGCCCTCGCACATCGTCGAGCTGCTGCTGACGGGGCAGGCCGATATCGGCATCGCCACCGAGGCGGTGGCCAACGAGCCAGGGCTGACGTCGTTCGAGGCGTACCGCTGGCGCCACGTGCTGGTGGTCAGCCCGGACCATCCGTTGACGAAGAACCCGCTGCCCACGCTCGAAGACGTGGCGCAATACCCGCTCATCACTTACGACGCGGGTTTTACGGGCCGCCGCAACATCGACGCCGCATTTGCCGGCGCCGGACTGCACCCGGAGATCGTGCTGACCGCCATGGATGCGGATGTCATCAAGACCTATGTGGCGCTGGATGTGGGCGTGGGCATCATCGCCTCGATGGCCTACGACGGACGCAAGGACGACAACCTCGTCTGCATTGGGGCAGATCACCTGTTCGAGCCGAATACCACGCGCGTGGCGGTGCGCCGTGGCGCGTACCTGCGTGGCTATGCGCATGACTTCATCGGGATGTTTGCGCCGCACCTTTCCCGTGACACTGTGGCGGAGGCGGTGGCGTCCACGGTGGTGGGCCAGTCGGGGCGGGAGGCGTTGGCGGCATAGCCACGGCTGCTGTGTGTCGGCGGAGCCGGTTGCGCACCGTTCATCCGCCCGATTCCGCCATTCGTCGCACGCCCGTGGCGCCTGCCCAGGCGCCATTCCTATACTGCGGACATCTTCGGTTCCACCAGAGACCGCCATGTCTGCCGTGCCCTACACCCCAACTTCCCCGTCTGTTGAATCCGACGATGCTCTGCTGCGCCGCGCCCGACACCGCGCCGGCGCGCGCCTGGGGTTCCGCATTCACCTGCTGTCGTTCCTGGCCGTGAACGCCGGGTTGGCAGCGATTGCGTTGTCGCGCGGGCAGTTCTGGTTTGTGTGGCCGCTGCTGGGCTGGGGGTTTGGCCTGGCTGCGCACGGGCTGAGCCTGGCCTGGAGCCAGGGCAACGGCTACCAGCGCATGGTCGACCAGGAACTCGCCCGTTTGCGCGAGCAGGCCGGCCGCCGGTAATGCGGGAAACCCCAAGCTTCAACGCCGAAGAGCCGTCCGGTAAGATCGCCCGCATGTTCGCCAATGTGTCGCTCCCTTCGCTTGCTGATTGCCTGCACTTTGCCCGGCGCTGGGTGATCCGCTATGCCGTCATCATCGTTATCAATACGCTGATTGCGGCCGTGCTGGCGTTCGGCATCCGGCCAGAAGAGACGTTCTGGAAAGATTTCGTCTTCAGCCAGGCGATCGGGCTGTCGATGTTCTCGCTGATCGGCATCCCGCGCCATGTGCTCTGGGGCGACGGCCCGCCCAACAAGAGGGTGTTTCCGTGGATCATCGTGGGCGCGGTGCTGATCGGCGTGCCGCTCGGGCAGTGGATTGCGCGGACGATCCTGTGCCTGCACAACCCGAACCCGGAACCCTGGCGCGCCGACAGCCTGCGCATGAGTTTCATCATCGCCATGCTGGCCGCGCTTGGCGCAACGTATTACTACTGGTCGCGCGGCAAGCTGGCCGCATTGCAGCGCCAGGCTGCGCTCGATGCGCTGGAGCGGGAAGAAGCCGAGAAGCAGGTCGTGCGTGCGCAATTGATGGCGCTGCAGGCGCAGATCGAGCCTCACTTCCTATTCAACTCACTCGCCCACGTCGATGTGCTGATCGCGCGGGACCCGGCCGCCGCGCGGCGGTTGCTGCAGCATTTGATTGGTTTTTTGCGCAGCTCGCTTTCGCACGCACGCGCCGAGCAGTGCACGCTGGCGCAAGAGTTTGCGCTGCTGCGCGCGTATCTCGACATCCAGGCGCTGCGCTTCGGCAATCGCCTGCGTTTCTCGCTGGCGCTGGACGATGCCATCGCCAACATCGTCATCCCGCCGATGCTGATTCAGCCGCTGGTGGAAAACGCCGTGGTGCACGGCATCGAGCCCGCGCGCGAGGGCGGGGAGATCGCCCTGTCTGCACGCCTGGCGGCCGGCAGCGAGGGCGAGCGGCTCGTGCTGGAAGTGCGCGACACGGGTGTCGGTTTCGGCAACGATGGGGCCACGGGCTCCGGGCTGGGCCTCACGCACGTGCGTGAACGCCTGTCACGCTTGTTTGATGGCGACGCACGCCTGACGATCACGGAGACCGTGCCGCATGGCGTGACGATCATCGTTGAATTGCCGCTGGCGCACGAAACGGCGCCTGCACCATCTCAAGCCGACGCGCCGGAATGGCGCTGCCGCTTTTCTCGCTCAACCTCCCGCTCAACCGAAAACGCCACCGGCGCGCTCTCATCGCGCGCATCCGCCGGAACCTGATCGATGCCTGCTTCCCCACGCGTGCTTATTGCCGATGATGAACCGGCACTGGCTGAAAACCTCGTCGCTGAACTGGCGGCGCTATGGCCCGAGGCCACGTTGCTGCCGGCCGTGCACGACGGCCAATCCGCGCTCGACGTGATTGACGATGCCGCTGACGGACAGGACCCCGATGTAGTCTTTCTCGATATCCGCATGCCGGGGTTGTCGGGCATTGATGTGGCGCGCGAGCTGTCGCAGCGGGAAGTGCGTCCGCTGGTGGCGTTCGTTACCGCGTATGACCAGTTCGCGCTCGATGCCTTCGAGCAAGCCGCGGTCGACTATGTGCTCAAGCCCGTGCAGACCGAGCGTCTGGCCGAGACCGTCAAGCGGCTGAAGGACCGGCTCGGCACGCGCCTGAGCGACAACGTCAACGCGCCTGCCGTGACCGATCCCGCGCAGACGCTGGCTGAGCTTGTCGAGCGCCTTGCCGGCCTGCAGGGCGCCGCGCAAACGCGTGCCACGCCGCAGGGCGGCTATCTGCGCTTCATCAAGGCGCTGGTCGGGCAGGAAGTGCGCTTCATCCCCGTGGATGACGTGATCTATCTGGAAGCGACCGACAAGTACGTCAACGTGGTCGCCGGCAGCGGCGAATCCCTCATCCGCACCAGCCTGCGTGACCTGCTGACCCAGCTCGACCCCGAGCACTTCTGGCAGGTGCACCGCGGTACGGTGGTCAACGTGGCGCATGTATCGAGCGCCGTGCATCTGTCGCTGGGCCGCCTGGGGTTGAAGATTCGCGGGCGCACCGAGACGCTGCCCGTCGCGCGGCAATACGCACATTTGTTCCGGCAGATGTAGTCGCCGCGGCGGCGTGTTCCGCTATGATCCATTGTGTCGTCAACGGATCGAGAGCGAGAGCAGCCGCCATGGAGACACCAGTCGCACGCCACGCCAGCAACGTTGCCGAGCCACGCCACGGCGGCCAGATCCTTGTTGATGCACTGCTGGCCCATGGCGTCGACATGGCCTTTGGCGTGCCCGGCGAGAGCTACCTCTCGGTGCTCGAAGGCTTCTACCAGCGCCGCGACCGCGCGCGCTTCATCGTTTGCCGGCAAGAGGGCGGCGCCGCCAATATGGCCGATGCCTACGGCAAACTCACTGGGCGGCCCGGCATCGTCTTCTGCACACGCGGGCCGGGCGCCGCCAACGCCAGCATTGGCGTGCACACCGCGTTTCAGGACTCCACGCCGCTGGTCCTGTTCATCGGGCAGGTCGGCCGCGATTTCGCCGACCGCGAAGCGTTTCAGGAAATCGACTACCGCCGCATGTTCGGCCAGATGGCCAAGTGGGTCGCGCAGATCGATAGCGTCGAGCGCATCCCCGAATACATCGCACGCGCGTTCCAGACCGCCACCGCCGGCCGCCCCGGCCCCGTGGTGCTGGCGCTGCCCGAAGACATGCTGACCGACGTCGCCACCGTGGCCGATGTGCCGCCCGAGGTGGCAACGAAAGCGCGCGCGATGGCATGGCCCAGCCCGCATGATCTTGCCCAGCTGAAGACGCTGTTGCAGAACGCCGAGCGCCCGATGCTGCTGCTGGGCGGTTCCGGCTGGACGCCGCAAGCCGCCGCCCGCATGCAAGCCTTTGCTGAACGGTGGAATCTGCCCGCAGGCTGCGTGTTCCGCCGGCAAGACCTGTTCGACAACCGCCACCCGAATTACGCCGGCGATGTCGGCATTGCCATCAACCCGAAGCTCGCCGCGCGCGTCAAAGACGCCGACCTGGTGCTCGCCGTCGGCACACGCCTGGGCGAGATGACGACCTCCGGCTACACGCTCTTCGATGTGCCCCGGCCGAAGCAGACGCTCGTCCACGTGCATGCCGGTGCGGAAGAGTTGGGACGCGTCTACCAGGCCGACCTGATGATTCATGCGTCGATGCCGGCGATTGCGGAAGCGCTGGATGGTGTATCGCCCGACTCGCCCGACAACCCGCCGCGTTGGTCTGCCTGGACAGAAGCGGCCAACGCCGATTACCGCGCCAACATCGCGCCGCCGCCGTTTGGCGGCAAGGGCATCGACATGGCCCGCGCGATGCGTTGGCTGCGCGAGCGCCTGCCGCACAACAGCATCCTGACCAACGGCGCAGGCAACTACGCCACGTGGCTGCATCGCTTCTACCAATATGGCGCGCTGGCGGCAGGCTCGCGCACGCAATTGGCGCCGACCAGCGGGGCGATGGGCTATGGCGCGCCCGCCGCCGTGGCGGCCAAAATCATCTGCCCCGACACGCCCGTCATCTGCATGGCTGGCGATGGCTGCTTCCTGATGAACGGTCAGGAATTGGCCACCGCCATGCAGTACAACGCGCCGGTCATCTTTATCGTGATCAACAACGGCATGTACGGCACCATCCGCATGCACCAGGAACGCGAGTACCCCGAGCACGTGAGCGGCACCGAGCTGCGCAACCCCGACTTTGCCGCGCTGGCCAGAGCCTACGGCGCTGAAGGGCACACGGTGCGCTCGCTCGAAGGCTTCCAGTCGGCGGTGGAAACCGCGCTGGAAGCAAGCGTTGCGTCCGTCATCGAGGTGCAGACCGATCCGAACATCATCAGCCCACGCGCGACGATCGATTCGTTGCGTGCACAGTCGCGCAGTTGAATCCGCTTTCGCTTTTCGTTTTTTGTTTTTGCTAACGCCAAACCATCCATTGCCATGACGATGATTCCCGTGACTGATTTGTGCGACATGCACGAAGACAAGCTGGTGTACGGCAGCCTGCGTGTGCTCACGCCGGTATTTCGCAGCTTTGGCAAGCGCGCCGCGTTTGCCGGCCCAGCTTCCACGCTCAAGGTGTTTGAAGACAACGGCCTGGTACGCGCCGCGCTGGAAGAGCAGGGCGCAGGCCGCGTGCTGGTGATCGACGGCGGCGGCTCGCTGCGCTGCGCGCTGGTGGGCGGCAACCTTGGCAAGCTGGCGGAAGAGAACGGTTGGGAAGGGATTCTGCTCAACGGCTGCGTGCGGGATACGCGCGAGCTGGCCGAATGCAACGTCGGCATCCACGCACTGGCCGTGCACCCGCGCAAAAGCATCAAGAAAAACGCCGGGCAGCGCGAAGTGGGCGTGCAGATGCCGGGTGCTTACATCCAGTCCGGCGAATGGATCTATGCCGATGAAGACGGCGTGCTGGTTTCGCTGGACATGCTCGAATGACCCGCGCCAATGCCATCTATGTGTTCGTCTACGGCACGCTGCGCGCCGGTGAGGCGAACGATTTGCGGGTTGCCGCAGCCAAGCGCGGCATTCCCGAGCCGGAGCTGCTCGGTACCGCCACGTTGCACGGCCGCCTGTACGACTTTGGTGCGTACCCCGGCCTCGTGCTGGACCCGACCGGCACCGCCGTGCGTGGCGATGTGTACCAAATCGACGCGGCGCTTGTCCCCGTGCTGGACGAAATCGAAGAGGTCTACCCCGGCGGCGACGCGCTGTTCCTGCGCGAGAACCACGCCGTCATGCTGGGTAGCGAACCGGTCGACTGCATTGTCTATCCGGTCAGCCCGCAGCACATTGCCGGGCGGCCCGTCATCACGGGTGGAGATTGGGTGGCGCATCGCTTGTCTCGAGGCTGATTCCGATTTTGAGGGGGAGGGGCGCGCGATATAATTCGCGCGCTGTTCGTTCGAGCAGCCGGGTTTAGCAGCCCACAAGATGTGCCATCTAGACGGACAATGTCCGGTGCTTGTGCACGCCTATGCTTCATGGCGGGCCGGGCGGTGAGACCTTCGGGTCTGCCGGTTTCTAGATGGCCGGTCTGCTAACGCCGTCGTCAGGCCCGCCACCCTCGTTTAGCAGCGAACGGCTGGCCTCTTCATCTAGGAGACGTCATGTCTTTCGCATCAAGCGGGCATCGCCCCGCGTCTTACCCCTCGCCACCGCCCTGCATCTCCTGGCATCCGTCTTACGGAGGTGCACGTTGAGCGCTTTACGCCACTACCAATCGGGCGCCCTCGCAGCCAAGGATTTCCTCTGTCGCACGCACATCGACGCGCGTGCCGGCCGGCCCTTCGCGGCCATGCGGCTGCGCTCGAAGATCGACGGCATCACGCACGCGCTGCCGCGCGAGTTTCGGGCCGGTTTCATCGATGCGATCTATCTGTTTATAGCTGCAGCCCTGCAGGGCAAGGCGCCCGATCTTCTGCAGTGGGATGTCTTGGCGGAAGTAGAGCGGCCGTCCTGAGTCCCGCGCCCAATCACCATCCTGAACGCCGCGTCTGCGGCGTTTTTTGTGCCCCTGCGATGTGGCGGACAGATGTCCATGATTTTTCACAATGCGGAAAGGGGTTTTGGCCCGCAAAAATTCTGCATCGCACAGCACCATCCCCTTCTTTCATGATAGAAAAAATCTTTCCGCATTATGAAACGACGGAGATAAGTCATTGAAAATTATGATGTAAAAACTTCAACTCCTGCGCATGTTCTCCTTGTTGCGCTGCACCGGCCATTTCTACACTCTTATATAAGACATATGACCTGAGCCACCTGGCTGCGCCCCAAGAAGGTGCGAGCGGCTCAGGGAGCAGAGCGAGTTACCCGGTTTTTATTTGATGGATGCGATCAAACAGGAGAGTGCGATGTCACGCGAACTCGAAGTGCAAAAGCTGCAGAAGGAATGGGATACCAACCCGCGTTGGAAAGGCATCAAGCGTGGTTACACCGCTGAAGATGTCGTGCGCCTGCGCGGTTCGCTGCAGATCGAACACACGCTGGCCAAGCGTGGTGCCGAAAAGCTGTGGGACTTGATCAACAACGAGCCCTTCGTCAACGCGCTCGGCGCTCTGACGGGCAACCAGGCCATGCAGCAGGTCAAGGCCGGCTTGAAGGCGATCTATCTGTCGGGCTGGCAGGTGGCGGGCGATGCCAACAGCAACGGCGAGATGTATCCGGATCAATCGCTGTACTCGGTGGATTCGGTGCCCAAGGTTGTGAAGAAGATCAACAACACGTTCCAGCGCGCTGACCAGATCCAATGGTCGGAAGGCAAGGACGACATCGACTTCTTTGCCCCGATCGTGGCAGATGCCGAAGCGGGTTTTGGCGGCGTGCTGAACGCATTCGAACTGATGAAGGCCATGATCGAGGCCGGTGCCGCAGGCGTGCACTTTGAAGACCAGCTGGCCGCCGTGAAGAAGTGCGGCCACATGGGCGGCAAGGTTCTGGTGCCGACCCGCGAAGCGGTGAGCAAGCTCGTGGCCGCGCGTCTGGCTGCCGACGTGATGGGCGTGCCGACCGTGCTGATCGCCCGCACCGACGCAGAAGCCGCTGATCTGCTGACCACCGATGTGGACGAGAACGACAAGCCGTTCTGCACCGGCGAGCGCACCGTCGAAGGCTTCTATCGCACCAAGCCGGGCTTGCAGCAAGCTATCTCGCGCGGCCTGGCCTACGCAGAGGTGGCCGACCTCGTGTGGTGCGAAACCGGCAAGCCGGATCTGGAATACGCCAAGAAGTTTGCCGAAGCCATCCACGCCAAGTTCCCGGGCAAGATGCTGGCCTACAACTGCTCGCCGTCGTTCAACTGGAAGAAGAACCTGGACGATGTCACGATCGCCCGATTCCAGAAGGAACTTGGCGCCATGGGCTACAAGTTCCAGTTCATCACGCTGGCCGGCTTCCATGCCCTGAACTACTCGATGTTCAACCTGGCCTACGGCTATGCCCGCAACCAGATGAGCGCTTTCGTGGAGCTGCAAGAGGCCGAATTCAAGGCAGCGGAAAAGGGATTCACGGCTGTGAAGCACCAGCGCGAAGTCGGCACGGGTTATTTCGACGCCGTGACGCAGACCATCGAACGCGAGGCGTCGACCACGGCGCTGAAGGGCTCGACGGAAGACGAACAATTCTTCGAAGAAACGGCGCAAGCCAAGAAGGTTGCCTGAGGTTGCCGACGCATCCGGCACCTAGGTACCTGGGCCGGCCGTGCTGACCACACGCCGGCCTCTCGAACCGCGCCTCTGCAACGGCGCGGTTTTTTTTCGTCTGTGCGATTGCGGCGCGGCTGATCAGGCGCGCTTGAAGATCGATTCGAGATCCAGCGCCGATGTGGGTGTCGCGTGCAGGTCGAGCGAGTGCTCGATGTGCTCCAGATGCTCGCGCATCAGGTCGTGCGCACGTGCGGCATCGCCGGTGGCAATCGCTTCGGTCAGGGTGTCGTGCTCGTGCTCGGGGCAGGCGGGCAGGCCCGGGCGGTCATAGAGCGTGATGATCAGGCACGTGCGCGAGACGGCTTCGCGCGTGAGCCGTTCCAGCACATGGTTGCCGGCCATCTCGGCAATCAGGACGTGATATTCGCCGGACAGACGGATGGTCGCCGCCCGGTCGCCGCTTTCGCGTGCTGCGTGTTCGGCCGCGATGTGTTCGCGCAGGCGTTTGGCCTTGGCGGGCGTGCAGGCGTTTGCCAGCATGCTGGCCAGTTCGGGTTCGATGATGCGGCGGGTCTGGAAAACGTCGCGTGCCTCTTTCACGGAAGGCTGCGCGACGAAAGCGCCCTTGTTGGGCACGAGGGTCACCAGATGCTCATGCGCCAACCGCGCCAGCACCTGGCGGATGCGCGGCCGGCCCGCGCCGGTGGCTTCACACAGCCTCTCCTCGACCAGCTTGGTGCCGGCCGGCAGTCGGTGCTCCATGATGGCCGTCAGCAGGCCCTGGTAGATCGGTTCGGCGGCCGGTTGGCCGTCGGCAGGTTCCCGGGCGGGTGCGGGCATGGCAGGTGGCAGTGCAGAAGAAAAAGCGGAATGGTGCATGGTAGCAAATGCGCCACTCCGCTTTGCACTACGCCAGCGCAAACGGAGCAAGCATTCCTGTGTAGGGTTTCGGAAGCGGCCGGGCCCAATCGCCGCGCTTGCTGGTGGAAAGCCGCATGCCGACCAGCGCCTCGACCAGTTTCACCGCCGCAACCACGCCGTCGATGACGGGCACGCGCAGTTCGGCGCTCAGGTCTTCGCACAGGTCTGCCATGCCTGCACAGCCGAGCACGATGCAGTCGCTGCGGTCTTGTGCGAGCGCGCTTTGGCACGCTTCCAAGATGATCTGGCGCGCGTTGGAGCCGGGTTTCTCTAGGTCGAGCACGGGCAAGTCGCTTGCGTGGACGTTGCGGCACGCATGCCGCATGCCGTAGCGCTCGGCCAGGTGCCAGGCCATGCCGACGGTGCGCTCCAGTGTCGTCACCACGCTGAAGCTGTTGCCGATCAGGCTGGCCATGTGCATGGCCGCTTCAGCGATGCCGACCACGGGGCCGTGCGCCAGTTCGCGTGCGGCGTAGAGGCCGGGGTCGCCAAAGCAGGCGATGACGTAGGCGTCGGCGCCATCGCATTCGCCGTGGCGGATTTCCTCCAGGATGCCGGGCACCGAGAGCGCCTCGTCGTAGTGGCTCTCGATGGAAGCCGGGCCCATCTTTGGGCTCACCGCCGTGATGCGCGTGCCCGACGCGGCTGCTGCTTGGGCGCAGCGGCCGATGAGCGCGGTCATGCTCGCCGTGGTGTTGGGATTGATGATGCGGATGTCCATGTGCTTGATGCGTGGATAACACGGATTAGCGGGTGAGGGTGCCTTGCTTGCGGCTGAGCACGGTGTAGAGCACCAGCGCGATGCCCACGCCGATGAACCAGCTGTAGTT
Source organism: Ralstonia sp. Ralssp135 (assembly GCF_047304345.1). Taxonomy (NCBI): domain Bacteria; kingdom Pseudomonadati; phylum Pseudomonadota; class Betaproteobacteria; order Burkholderiales; family Burkholderiaceae; genus Ralstonia; species Ralstonia sp. Ralssp135. The sequence continues at coordinate 110,392 of NZ_JBGLYZ010000009.1, read as the reverse complement.
GGCCAGCGCGTGCAGCCGTTCGAAGACCACGCATGCCATCGGGATCAGCGCGGAGGGGATCAGCGTCCAGACCGCAGCCGGGTTGTAGCCGTTGCGGTACCAGTAGCGGCCGGTGGGGCGCAGCGTGTAGAGATCGTCCACATGCACCTGCTGGCGGTGCACGAAGTAAAAATCGGCGATCAGGATGCCAAACAGCGGACCGATGAACGCGCCCAGCACGTCGATCGTGTAGTGAATCACCTCGGGGTTGTTGTAGAGGTTCCAGGGCGTGATGAAGATCGACGCCACCGCCGCAATCATGCCGCCGGTGCGCCAGCTGATGTGCTGCGGCGCCACGTTGGAAAAGTCGAATGCCGGCGACACGAAGTTGGCGACGATGTTGATGCCGATGGTCGCAATCATGAACGTGAGCGCGCCCAGGACGACGGCCGTGATGTTGTCGATGCGCGCAACGACGGCGACCGGGTCGGAGATCATCTCGCCAAACACCGGCAGCGTGGCCGAGGTGGTGATGACGGTCAGCAGCGCGAAGCCGAGGAAGTTGACCGGCAGCCCCCAGAAGTTGCCGCGTTTGACCGAGGTGAAATCCTTGCCGTAGCGGGAGAAGTCACCGAAGTTCAGCATCGGGCCGGAGAAGTACGACACCACCAGCGCGATCCCGCCCAGCACCACCGGCACCGCATCCCAGCCCTCGTATTTGAGGAAGGAAAGCGTCAGGTTGATGTTGTTCCAGCCCGCCTTATGCACGAGCCATGCGGCCAGCGCAATCATCACCACGTACACCGCCGGGCCCGCCCAGTCGATGAATTTGCGGATCGATTCCATGCCGTGCCAGAACACGAACGCCTGCAGCACCCACAGCAGCATGAACGCCGACCAACCGAGCGTCGACAGGCCGACAAAGCCGTGCTGCGTGGCGTCTGCATACGGCGCGAGTTGCGGCATGAACTTCAGCGCCAGCACGAGGAATGCGCTCGATGCCAGATAGGTCTGGATGCCGTACCACGCCACCGCAATCAGCCCCCGGATGATGGCCGGAATGTTGGCGCCCAGCACCCCGAACGAGGCGCGGCAGATCACCGGATACGGCGTGCCGGTCGCCTGGCTGGGTTTGGCGACGAGGTTGCAAAACACCTGCACGATCACGATGCCCGCCAGCAGCGCAAACAGCACCTGCAGGCTCGACAGGCCCAGCGAGAACAGACTGGCTGCCGTCAGGTACCCGCCCACGCTATGCACGTCGGACATCCAGAACGCGAAGATGTTGTAAGTGCCCCAGGTCTGCTTGCGTAGCGGGGCGAGGTCTTCGTTGGTAAGCCGCGGGTCGTAGTGCGGCTTGATGACGACGTTGGGATGCGCGTGTGGCGAATCAACCGCCTGCGCCGCCGAAGCGGTGGTGCTGGTCATGCTGTCTCCTTTGGCTTTTTTTGCCGGTTTCCAGGCCGTGCAGTCTTTGTGCGCAAAAATGTACACAAGATGTTTTTGTTTTGTGTACAAAGTTGTATGCGCCAGCAAGACAAGAGTCAAGGAGAAAAAAAAGCCGCCTGAAAAGGCGGCTGGATGTCGTGCGGGCAGCGTGGAATTTCAGCGATAGACGATCACCGGAATCTCCGTATGCGTAAGCACCTTTTGCGTTTCGCTGCCGAGCAGCAGCCCCGCCAACCCGCGCCGGCCGTGGGATGCCATGAAGATAACGTCGCAGCCATGGCGCTCGGCCGCGTCGATGATTCCCATGTAGGGCACGGCAAAGCAGCTCATGTCGGTGTCGCAGTTGATGCCGGCGCTGACGGCGGCGTCCTCCACGTCCTTGAGCACCACGCGCGCCTGCGCTTCGACGCGCTCCTTGAACGCCTGCGGCGTCTCGACGACGATCTCGGAGAACGGTGTGTATGGGTATTCCTCAAGGCAGGTGTAGGCCGTCAAGCGTGCGCCCAGCGTCTTGGCAAAATCGAGCGCGCCCGCCACCGCCTTGCGCGACAGCTCGGAACCATCGGTGGGGATGAGGATGTGCTGGAACATGCGGCCTCCTGAGGTGGGATGCGGAAGACGGTCTTGTCTTGATTGTAGGCCGCACGCGGTGTTTCACCCACTTGGGGTGATTGCTAATCGATCCCGATAACGGCGTCCGCCCGGCGCCAGTAGGCCGGGTTGCCATACGTGTTCTTAAGGAAATCGATAAACAGGCGCACGCGCAGCGGCAGATGCTTGCGCTGAGGGAACACCGCGTGGATGCCGATCGGCGGCGCTTCGAAGGCGTCGAGCACCGTCACCAGTTTGCCTGTGGCAATGTCATGCCCGACCTCCCACCACGAGCGCCACGCCAAGCCGTAGCCTTGCAGGCACCACTCGCGCAGCACGGCGCCGTCCGTGCATTCCATCGTGCCGGACACCTTCACGGTGACGGCCTTGCCGCCTTGCTGGAAGACCCAGCCGCGCTGCACGTTGGCGCTGGCGCCGAAGGCCAGGCAGTTGTGCGTCGAAAGCTGCTCCACCTGCGTTGGAACGCCCCGGCGCTCCAGGTACGACGGCGCAGCCACCACCACGCGGCGGTTTTCCCAGAGGCGGATCGACACGAGGCTCGAATCCGGCAGGTCGCCCAGGCGGATCGCGCAATCGAAACCTTCGTTGACGAGGTCGACCACACGGTCGCCCAGGTCCAGCGTCATTGAGACATCCGGGTGGGCCTCAATAAAGTCCGGCACCATCGGCGCGACATGGCGGCGGCCAAAGCCGGCGGGGGCGGTCACGCGCAGGTGCCCGCTGGCTTTTACGCCACCGGCCGAGACGCTGGCCTCGGCGTTGTGCAGGTCATTGAGAATGCGCTGGCAATCTTCCAGGAACGCCGAACCCTCGAACGTGAGGGTGATGCGCCGCGTGGTGCGCACCAGGAGCTTGACGCCCAAGCGTTCTTCCAGCGCATCGATGCGGCGCCCGATGATGGCAGGCGCCACGCCCTCAGCGGCGGCGGCGGCGGATAGGCTGCCGCGTGTTGCAACGGCGACAAATGTTTCGAGCTGCTTGAAATGATCCATGCCTGATGTATACCGTGGCAACCGGGGCCTGCGGGATTGTGACGAATATAAAGGTTATCACTCGTCATTCCATCGGTAAAAGTTAAAGATCAAGTGACCATTGCCGTCTTTGTGCGGTGCGTCAGCTTTTCTACAATGGCCCTCGTTGCGAAGGTCGGCAAGGCGTTCTGCGTAGTGGAACGCGTAAATGCGGGACCTTCGGGTCCGTGGAGCTTCTGATGAGTTCGATTCGCGCGGTGGTTTTCGATGCCTATGGCACGTTGTTCGACGTGTATTCCGTGGCCGCGCGCGCCGAGCAACTGTTTGCCGGCAAGGGCGAAGCGCTGTCGGTGCTGTGGCGCGACAAGCAGATCGACTACACGCGCATCCGCTCGCTGGCCGGCCCCTCGGGCGAACACTACAAGCCGTTCTGGGACATCACCGTCGATGCGCTGCGCTATGCGGCGGCGCGCCTGGGCGTAGAGCTTTCCGCCCACGACGAAGCCACGCTGATGCGCGAATATGCGTGCCTGTCGGCGTTTCCCGAAAACGTGCCCGCGCTGCGTCGCCTGCGCGAGATGGGGCTGCCGCTGGGCATCCTCTCCAACGGCAACCCGCAGATGCTCGACATTGCCGTGAAGAGTGCTGGCATGTCTGGCCTGTTCGATCACGTGCTGTCGGTCGACGCGGTCAAGCTCTACAAGACTGCGCCGCAAGCTTATGCGTTGGCGCCACAAGCGTTTGGTGTGCCTGCGGAACAGATTCTGTTTGTCTCGTCCAACGGCTGGGATGCCTGCGGCGCGACGTGGTACGGCTTCGCAACGTTCTGGATCAATCGCCTGGGGCATCCGCCCGAGGCGCTCGACGTGGCGCCCACCGCGGCCGGCCACGACATGCGCGATCTGCTGCAGTTCGTGCAGGCAACACAAGCGACATAAGGCATTGCATTCAATCGGCCCAGCCATAGGACCGAACCCGTTCAACCCTCACATCACCCTCTGGAGAACAACCATGGCGCTCACGCTGCCCCAAGGCATGGAGATCAAGGCCGAAATTCTGCCGGTCTACGAAGACATTCTGACCCCCGAAGCACTGGCGCTGGTTGCCAAGCTGCACCGTGCGTTCCAGCCGCGTCGCAAAGAGCTGCTGGCGGCCCGTGTTGAGCGCGCCAAGCGCCTTGACGCTGGCGAGCGCCCGGATTTCCTGGCTGAAACGAAGGCTGTGCGTGAAGGCGACTGGAAGGTTGCTCCGATTCCGCCGGCACTGCATTGCCGCCGCGTGGAAATCACCGGCCCCGTCGATGCCAAGATGGTCATCAACGCGTTCAACTCGGGCGCGGACAGCTACATGACCGACTTCGAAGATTCGAATTCGCCGAGCTGGCACAACCAGATCCAGGGTCAGGTCAACCTGAAGGCCGCCATCCGCCGCACGCTCACGCTGGAGCAGAACGGCAAGACCTACAAGCTCAACGACAAGATCGCCACGCTGCAAGTGCGTCCGCGCGGCTGGCACCTGGACGAGAAGCACGTGCTGATCGACGGTGAGCGTGTTTCCGGCGGCATCTTCGACTTTGCGCTGTTCCTGTTCCACAACGCCAAGGAGCAAATTGCCCGCGGCGCCGGCCCGTTCTTCTACCTGCCGAAGATGGAAAGCCATCTGGAAGCGCGTCTGTGGAACGACATCTTCGTGATGGCGCAGAACGAGATCGGCCTGCCGCAAGGCACGATCAAGGCCACCGTGCTGATCGAAACCATCCTCGCCGCGTTCGAGATGGAAGAAATCCTGTACGAACTGCGTGAGCACAGCGCAGGTCTGAACGCAGGCCGCTGGGACTACATCTTCTCGTGCATCAAGAAGTTCAAGGTCGACAAGAACTTCTGCCTGGCCGATCGCGCCAAGGTGACGATGACCTCGCCGTTCATGCGCGCCTACGCGCTGCTGCTGCTCAAGACCTGCCACAAGCGTGGTGCGCCCGCCATTGGTGGCATGAGCGCGCTGATCCCGATCAAGAATGATCCGGAGAAGAACGCCATCGCCATGGCTGGCATCATCGGCGACAAGAAGCGCGACGCGACCGACGGTTACGACGGCGGCTGGGTGGCTCACCCGGGCCTGGTCGAGCCGGCCATGAAGGAATTCGTGGCAGTGCTGGGCGACAAGCTGAACCAGTTCGAGAAGCAACGCCCGGACGTCGAAGTGAAGGCCGCTGACCTCCTGGACTTCCAGCCGGAAACGCCGATCACCGAAGCCGGCCTGCGCATGAACATCAACGTCGGCATCCACTACCTGGGTGCCTGGCTGGCCGGCAACGGTTGCGTGCCGATCCACAACCTGATGGAAGATGCCGCCACGGCCGAGATCTCGCGCTCGCAGGTGTGGCAGTGGATCCGCTCGCCCAAGGGCAAGCTGGAAGACGGCACCAAGGTCACGGCTGAGCTGGTGCGCAAGCTGATCCCGGAAGAATTGGCCAAGGTGAAGGAGACGGGCGCGGTGGGCCATTTTGACCGCGCTGCAGAAATCTTCGAACAGATGTCGACGTCGGAAGACTTTGCGGAATTCCTGACCCTGCCGCTGTACGAAGAAATCTAAAACCTGCCCACGAGATCCTACTGCGCGCCCCGATCTTGGCCCTGTGATGCTCGCCGTACCCGTGTACGGCTGCGCTTCTCGAGCCAACCTCGGACCGCTCGCTACGGATCGTGAACAGGTTCAAGCGACGCTTGGGTCGCAACGGAAACGCCGGTTGGGGCAACCCGCCGGCGTTTTTTCATTCGGCGCAGGGCCGGCAAAGCCGCGCGATAATGTCACGAAATCTTTCGGAGGCCGCTTTGCGCTTTGAACACCTGGTGGAAGTCAACGATCCACTGAACCCCCTCATCGACACGCTGACCCTGAACCAGATCTGGCAAGGCCTGGTGCTGCGCGTGCGGGAGCAAACCGAATTTGTCGAAAGCCTGGACGAATGCATCATCACCGCTGAGGGTGACGGCTGGGTCGAGCGCGAACTCGTCTTCGGCAAGGCGCGCATCCAGGATCGCGTGACGCTCGAGCCGCACAAGCGCGTGACCTACACCACCGCAGCCACCGGTGAACACGCCGGCGGGTCGCTGACCATGACGATCGAGAGCAACGAGGCCAACGCCGCGTTCATCCGCTTCGTCTACGACACCACGCTACCCAGCGCCGACGAAACCGGCGACACGCGCTACGCTGAGATCGTCAAATCCGCCTATCGCGAATCCGACATCGACACCGTGCGCCGCATCCGCGAGATCGCCGCCACCGGCCGCCTCGGCTGACGTGTCCCACCTGGCCGGCGCTGGAGGAGGCGCCGGCCAGGTTTTCGCTCCACTGGTCGTCTCACACATCACTACAACGAGACCATGACGACATTCACGCCCACCCTGGAGGCCCTTCGCGCGCGTTACGGCGAGCGCTTCAAGTGGCTCGTGCTCTTTACGCTGATGGTCGGGGCGGTGTCGTCCGTCATCTCGGCCACCATCGTCAACGTGGCGATTCCTGATCTGAGCCGGCACTTCGTGCTCGGGCAAGAACGCGCGCAGTGGGTGTCGGCCAGCTTCATGGTGGCGATGACCTTGTCGATGCTGCTGACGCCCTGGCTGCTGCTGCGTTTCGGACTGCGGCGCACGTTCATCGGCGCGTTGCTGCTGCTTGGCGTGGGTGGGCTGGCCGGCGGTCTGTCGCCCAATTACGAAGTGATGATCGCCATGCGGGTCGTGGAGGGCATTGCGGCCGGCATCATGCAGCCGCTGCCCAACATCCTGATCCTGCGTGTGTTTCCCGAACGGGAGCAGGGCAAGGCGTTCGGCCTGTTCGGTTTTGGCGTCGTGCTGGCACCGGCCGTGGGCCCGAGCGTGGGCGGCTTCCTGGTGGAGCTGTTCGGCTGGCGCTCGATCTTCTTCGTGGTGATGCCGTTTACGCTGATCGGCTGGGCGATGGCCCGGCGCTTCATGGCCGTTAACTCGTCGATGGCGGGCGAGCCCAAACCGCTTGATTGGCGCGGCCTGCTGCTTATCGGCGGCGCGACGGTCACGCTGCTTAACGGCCTGGTCGCGCTGCACAGCGACGCTACGCACGGCATCGTGCTGATGCTCGTATCAGCCGTGTGTGTCGCGGGCTTCGTATTCTGGCAGCGGCGGGTGGAGTCGCCCCTGCTGAACCTGCGCCTCTTCAGCTACCGGCAGTTTGCGATGGGGGCGGTGGTGGCGTTCATCTACGGGGCGGGGCTGTACGGTTCAACGTATCTGGTGCCGGTGTATATGCAGGTCGCGCTGGCCTACGCGCCGTCGCGTGCCGGGTTGGTGCTGCTGCCTGCAGGGCTGGTGCTAGCCGTGACGATCATGCTGGCAGGGCGGCTGACCAATCGCATCGAACCGTTTCGGCTGGTCTCGTTCGGTCTGGCGGCGCTGGCGCTTTCGTTCTTCCTGATGGCAACGAACACGCGTGCCACCAGCTACCTGTTGTTGATTGCCATTGCCATCGTCGGGCGGATCGGGCTCGGTTTTGTGCTGCCGTCGCTGAGCCTGGGCGCCATGCGCGGCGTCGATTTCACCTTGATCCCGCAAGGCTCCAGCGCCGTCAATTTCCTGCGTCAATTGGGCGGGGCGATTGGGGTGTCGGCCACAGGCATTTTTCTGCAATGGCGGCTCGCCGCGCGCGGTATCGAAACCGTGCATGGCGCCGCGGTTGACCCAGAGGCACGCATCCTGGCCTTCGATGAGACGTTCATCTTTCTCGGCACGCTGTGCGCACTGGCCGTGCTGGCCGCGTGGCGCATGCGCCGCCGAGAGCTGCCGTCCGCCATTCCTGCAGCGCAATAAAAAACCGGGCGCAGAGCCCGGTCCTTCATTTGGCGATTCGACGATCAGGTCGTCGCGCCGCTCTTCAGTTCTTCGACGAGGTCGATGTACTTTTGCTTGGCTTCGTCCTGCGACGTGCCCTTCAGGCCTTCCCATGCCTCAAATTTGTAGCGGCCGACGATGTCGGTAAAGCCCGGCTTGTCGCCATGTGCGTCACCTTCGGCGCCTTGCTTGTACAGCGCGTAGAGGCGCAGCAGCGTCATGTTGGCGGGGCGTTCGGAGAGGCCCTTGACATCGATTTGGGCTTGGTCGAAACGGGCTTGCAGGTCGCTCATGATGATTCCCGGCTGAAAACAATGGTCTGGCGATGATAGCGCCGGGGTTGCACAGCCGGGCCGTTTGAATTCGAGGATGGCTTCGGTTTTCCGGTCGATTTTTAGCGCGTTTTCCCCATGGGCGGCCACGGGTTTGCGCCTTCGGGCACCACACCAGCCGGTACAATGCCGCCATGCCCTGGATTCTTGCTTTCGACACCTCCACCGAGTTCTGCTCCGTCGCCCTTGGTGACGGCACGCGCACGCTGTTCCGCCATGAACATACCGGTCCGCGCTCCAGTAGCCGCGTGCTGCCGGCGGCTTCCGAATTGCTGGCCGAGGCGGGTATCGCCCTGGCCGATTGCGCGGCGATTGCCTTTGGCGCCGGCCCTGGCTCGTTCACCGGTCTGCGCACAGCGTGCGGCGTGGCGCAGGGTTTGGCGTTTGGTGCAGACTTGCCCGTCGTGCTAGTCAATTCCCTCGTCGCCTGCGCGGAACAGACGCGCGCTACGTTGCCGGCCGGCACAGCCGTGACCATCGCCCTCGACGCGCGCATGGACGAGTGCTACTGGGCCAGCTTCGTGCCGGTTGATGCGACGCAGGATGCCTCCGGCTGGCACGCGCTTTCCGCCATTCAGGTGAGCGGGCCGCAGAGCGTTGCCGCGCCGCCGCAGCCGTACTGGCTGGCGGGCAACGCCGCAGCAGTGTTCGGCGATCAGTTGAGCATTGCAGCAGGCGCCGCCGCCGTGTTGCCGGAAGTCGCGCCGCACGCTCGCGAGATCATCGCCGTGGGTCTGCGCCTCCTGGCTGCCGGCCATACGGTGCGCCCCGAAGACGCGGCGCCGCTCTATGTGCGTGACAAGGTCGCGCTCACCATTGAAGAGCGGCAGGCTGTGCAGCAGGCCAAGGCTGCAGCCGCGGGTGCACAGCCATGAGCCTGATCGAGAACGCGCTGGCCGGCGTCATCGCGCAAGCGCCGTTGCCTGCAGGCTGGCGCGCCGAGCGCATGACCGCACTCGATCTGGCGGGCGTCGCGGCGATCGAGCAGGCGGCGTTCACGTTTCCCTGGTCCCGCGGTAACTTTGAGGATTCGCTCAAGTCCGGCCACATCGGCATTGTTCTGCGTGACGGCGGCAACGAGGTCGCGGGCTACCTGATCCTCATGCCGGTGGTCGATGAGATGCACCTGCTCAATGTGACGGTGGCACCGGCGTGGCAGCGGCAAGGGCTGGGCCGTTGGCTGCTGCGTCTGGCTACGGCACTGACGTTGGTGCATGGATTCGGCAGCCTGTTGCTGGAGGTGCGCCCCTCCAACACCGGCGCGATTTCGCTGTATCACCGTGTCGGGTTTTCCGAGATCGGCCGGCGCAAGCGCTATTACCCGGCCGAAAACAACACGCGCGAAGATGCGCTCGTCATGCGCATGGTGTGTGAAGCGAGCGGGGTGGAGGCTGCATGAATCGTCGATCCCGAATGCTGGAAGCGCTGGGCGTTTCGACCGAATGGACATTGCGCGGGGCTGAGCCGGCTGCGTTGGAGGCAGCCGAGGCCGTCGAAGCTGCCGTCGTCGAGCCAGTCGCCGTGGAGGTTGAGGCCGCTTCGTTTTTGGCTGCGGAGCCTGCGGCTGCGCGAATCGAGCCGCCTGTCATCGAGGCGCCATCGGATTCGGCCGCCCCGCGCGCCCTGCGCATTGCCGCCTTCGATTGGGCGCAGCTCGAAGCCGCTGTTTCCAACTGCACGTCGTGCAAGCTGTGCGAGCGCCGCACGAACACCGTTTTCGGCGTTGGCGACCGTCAGGCCGAATGGATGCTGATCGGCGAGGCGCCGGGCGAGCAGGAAGACAAGCAGGGCGAACCGTTCGTCGGCCAGGCCGGCAAGCTGCTCGACAGCATGCTGCGATCGATCGGCTTGTCGCGCGAGAAGGGCGTATTCATCGCCAACGTGCTCAAGTGCCGCCCGCCCGGCAATCGCGATCCGGAGCCGGACGAGGCAGCGATGTGCGATCCGTATCTCAAACGTCAGATTGCGCTGGTCAAGCCGCGCATCATCGTCGTGCTGGGTCGCATTGCCGCACAAAACCTGCTGCAGACGCAGACGCCGGTTGGCAAACTGCGCGGCAAGGTGCACGAAGTGGAAGGCGTGCCCGTGGTGGTGACTTATCACCCGGCCTACCTGCTGCGTACGCTGACAGACAAGGCGCGTGCATGGGAAGACCTGTGTCTGGCGCGCAAGATCTACGCGGAGCGCGGCGGCCAGTAAGCCCCGGCCGGCGGGGCGGGCACTGCGTCAGTGGTGCTTGTCTTCGCCGATGAGCGCGGCGGTGTGGAACAGCTTTTCGTTGACGCGATGCCGGCGCATCACCAGCGCCATCGTCAGGCAGACGAAGATGCCAAACGACACGATCACCACGCCCACCGACACATTCAGCTTGATGAGCAGCGCGTACAGGCACAGCATCAGCAGCACCGAGACATTCTCGTTGAAGTTCTGCACCGCAATCGAGTGCCCGGCAGAGAGCAACACATGCCCGCGGTGCTGCAGCAGCGCGTTCATCGGCACCACGAAAAAGCCCGACATGGCGCCCACGAGCATCAGGAACAGGTAGGCGATCATCATGTACAGCGGCAGCTTCATCCCGCCGATGTGGAACGTGATTTCCGGGATCGTGTGTTTGGTGTAGAACGCCATCAGCATGACCACCGCGCCCATTGCCACGCCCACCGGCAGCACATCGAGCGAGCGGCGCAGCGGGATTTTAACGGCGGCAGCCATGGCGCCGGCAGCCACCCCCACGGCCACAACGGCCTGCAGAATGGCGCCCTGCGAGAGGTTCAGTTCCAGTGATTGCTCAGCCCACTTCAGCACGATGAATTGCAGCGTGGCGCCGGCACCCCAGAACAGTGTCGTCACGGCCAGGGATATCTGGCCTAGCTTGTCGTGCCACAGGGCGTTGAAGCAGTCGGCAAACTCTGAAACGAGACGTACCGGGTTCTTTTCCTGCTGTGGATAGCGCGCGCCGGTATCGGGAATGCGCGTGTTGAACAGTGCCGCGATCAGGTAGATCACCATGATCACCAGCATGGCCGCTTCGGCCGGGGTGTCGATGCGCTCCAGCCCAGGAATGTCGAACGACAGCAGCCACGCCGAGACATGGTTCGAGATCAACGCCCCACCCAGCACGGTGCCCAGGATGATCGAGCCGACGGTCAGGCCTTCGATCCACCCATTGGCGGCGACGAGCTTTTCAGGGGGAAGGAGTTCGGTGAGGATGCCGTACTTGGCCGGCGAATACGCCGCCGCACCGAAGCCGACCACACCGTAGGCGAGCAACGGGTGCAGGCCGGAAAGCATCACGCCGCAACCGACCAGCTTGATGGCATTGGTGATGAGCATCACCTTGCCCTTGGGCCGGGAATCGGCGAACGCGCCCACGAACGCGGCAAGTAGAACGTAAGAGAGCACGAAGAACAACTTGAGCAGCGGGGTCATCCACTGCGGCGCATGCATCTCTGTCAGAAGGGCGATGGCGGCAATAAGCAGCGCATTGTCGGCGAGCGACGAAAAGAACTGCGCCGCCATGATGATGTAAAAGCCCTTCTTCATACCTTCGAATTCGTCCCCGTAGACCGCGGTGCCATGTTCGTCTTCACGTCTTGCCGGCAGCGTGCCGGCACTCGGAAGCGCCTTCCGGAGGTGCCGGCCAGGCGATGCGTCGGCTGACTGGCCGCGCAGCGCACAGGTGCGCGGTGGCGGCCTTGATGCCAGCGCCCGCGCGGGCTCCCCGGATTGTGGTTCCCTTGGACGGGGCCCGTCCGGTGCTGCAAGAGATGCATCGCCGGGCAACCGCGGGAATCTTCACTGACAGGCGTTGGGGCCATGCGTTCCGCCCGCAGCTTGTTTTGGTCTCGCCTGTTTGCATAGTCAAACCGGATGTGACGCCATCGCGAAAAAAGAAGTGGCCGGTGCCCAACTTTCTCCATGCTGGCAGCGCATCACGACGGTTTTCCCATGCCTAAATTGAACGGCTTTATATCACGAAACTTGTGCGCTTCCGGTGACGGCGGCGCACTTTCTTTTTTGGCAGGCTCATGACAGGCGCGAACCAGTTGGCGTCCTGTGGTCAAATAGAACGCTCACTGCGTGAGGCCGGGCGCACGGCCCGCTCACAGCCTATTTGCATGTTGCATTGCAGCACCGACGCCGCGCCACGAGCGCGCCATCGCATTCACGTTTTTGCAGGTTTGCCGTCATGCCAAGACCCATCCAGGCCGTCATCCACGGCCCAGCACTTGCCAATAATCTCCAGGTTGCCCGCCGCCATGCGCCAAATTCGCGCGTGTGGGCTGTCGTCAAAGCCAACGCCTACGGCCACGGCATCGAACGCGCGTATGAAGGTCTGCGCCAGACCGATGGTTTCGGTCTGCTCGACCTGGACGAAGCCGTCCGCCTGCGCCAACTCGGGTGGCAGGGGCCGGTTCTCCTGCTCGAAGGTTTCTTCAAGCCGGAAGATCTGGCCATCGTCGAGCAGTACCGCCTGACCACCACCGTTCACTGCGAAGAGCAACTGCGCATGCTGGAACTGGCGCGCCTGAAAGGCCCCATCAGCGTGCAGCTCAAGATCAATACGGGCATGAGCCGCCTGGGCTTCGCGCCCGCCGCCTACCGCGCCGCATGGGAACGCGCCCGAGCCATTTCGGGCGTCGGCACGATTGTCCACATGACGCATTTTTCCGATGCCGATGGCCCGCGCGGCATTGAGCATCAGCTCACCGCGTTTGAACACGCCACGCAAGGTTTGCCGGGCGAGGCGTCGCTTTCCAACTCCGCGGCCACGCTTTGGCATCCGAAGGCACATCGCGACTGGGTGCGCCCGGGCGTGATCATGTACGGCGCATCCCCGACGGGCGTGGCGGCGGACATTGACGGCACGGGCCTGATGCCCGCCATGTCGCTCAAGAGCGAGCTGATCGCCATTCAGGATCTGCAGCCGGGCGCGACGATTGGTTACGGCTCGCGCTTTACCGTGGAGCACCCGATGCGCATCGGCATCGTCGCGTGCGGTTATGCCGACGGCTACCCGCGCCATGCGCCGGGCTGGGACGGCAACCATACGCCGGTGCTGGTCAATGGCACGCGCACGCACATCGTGGGCCGCGTGTCGATGGACATGATTACCGTTGACCTGACCGGCGTGCCCGAGGCGCGTGTCGGCACGTCCGTCACGCTGTGGGGCGAAGGCTTGCCGATCGACGATGTTGCGCAGGCCTCCGGCACGGTCGGTTATGAGCTGATGTGCGCACTGGCGCCGCGCGTGCCGGTATCGGTCGAACCGGTCAGCACAGCAGACGCCAGCGACCTGGGCAAGGCCGCTTGAGCGCGGCACCGTCAATACAAAGATCAAGCGGCCGCCGCCCATGCGCGGCGCCGTAAGCAGGGGGTTGTTTGGCCAAGAGCAAGACGGTCTATACGTGCACCGAATGCGGGGGCACGGCGCCGAAATGGGCGGGGCAGTGCCCGAATTGCCAGCAGTGGAACACGCTGGTGGAAACTGTTGCGCAGCCGACGTCCGGCGCCGGCGCGCGTTTCCAGTCGCTGGCATCGAGCGCGACGGTGCGCAAGCTGTCGGACATCGACGCGGTGGATGTGCCGCGCTTCTCCAGCGGTATCGACGAATTTGACCGCGTATTGGGCGGTGGCCTGGTCAGCGGCGGAGTGGTGCTGATCGGCGGCGATCCGGGCATCGGCAAATCGACGCTGTTGCTGCAAGCGCTGTCCAACCTGTCGGCCGATCGGCGCGTGCTGTATGTGAGCGGCGAAGAATCCGGCTCGCAAATCGCGCTGCGTGCGCGCCGCCTGGGCATCGAGAGCCCGAACCTGGCGTTGCTGGCTGAGATCCAGCTTGAGCGCATCCAGGCGACCATCGAGGTGGAAAAGCCCGAGGTGGTCGTCATCGATTCGATTCAGACGTTGTATTCCGAGGCGCTGACCTCGGCGCCCGGCTCGGTGGCCCAGGTGCGCGAATGCGCGGCGCAACTGACGCGCATTGCCAAGCGACTGGATGTGACCACCATTCTTGTCGGCCATGTGACCAAGGAAGGCGCGCTGGCGGGCCCGCGTGTGCTCGAACACATCGTCGATACGGTGCTGTATTTCGAGGGCGATACGCATTCCGCCTACCGCCTGGTGCGCGCGTTCAAGAACCGCTTTGGCGCCGTTAACGAGCTGGGCGTGTTTGCGATGACGGAGCGTGGCCTGCGTGGCGTGGCCAATCCGTCGGCGCTGTTTCTCTCTCAGCACGAGCAGGTGGTGCCGGGTTCGTGCGTGCTGGTCACGCAGGAGGGCACGCGGCCGTTGCTGGTGGAAATCCAGGCGCTGGTGGATACCGCCAATGTGCCGAATCCGCGCCGCCTTGCGGTGGGCCTGGAGCAGAACCGCCTGGCGATGTTGCTGGCGGTACTGCACCGTCATGCCGGCATTGCGTGCTTTGACCAGGACGTGTTTTTGAACGCGGTGGGCGGCGTGAAGATTACCGAGCCGGCGGCGGACTTGGCGGTGCTGCTGGCGATCCATTCGTCGATGCGCAACAAGGCGCTGCCGCGTGGGCTGGTGGTGTTTGGCGAGATCGGCCTTGCCGGAGAAATCCGCCCGACGCCGCGCGGCCAGGAGCGCTTGAAGGAAGCCGCCAAGCTGGGCTTCTCGATTGCCGTGATCCCGAAATCCAACGCCCCGAAGCAGGCGATCGACGGGCTGGAGGTCATTGCCGTTGAACGTATCGAGCAGGCCATCGACCGCGTGCGGGCGCTGGAGGCTTGATCGTTCAAAATTTCGCAACGGTATCGCTGATGCCATTTGAAAATGCGTGTGCCGTTGCGGTGCGATAATCCGCCAACTTTTCTCTACGACTCCTCTGAACTGACGCCGCCATGCAAGCCAACTCGCGCGCCTTTTTCCTGCTGATTGCCGTGATCTCCTTCGGGGTGGTCGGCTATGCGCTGTACCTGCAGCACGTCGAAGGGCTCCAGCCGTGCCCGCTGTGCATCTTGCAGCGGTTCGCTTTCCTCGGCATTGGCGTGTTCTCGCTGCTGGCGGCGCTGTCATCGGCCACGCGGCTGCTGTGGCATGGCCTGGGGATGCTGTCGGGCCTGGCAGGCCTGTGCGTGGCGGGGTATCACGTATCGCTGCTGCTGAACCCGAAGGCAACGTGCGGTATCGACCCGATCGAGAACTGGGTCAACGCGCTGCCCACTGCCAAATGGTTGCCGCAGGTGTTCGAAGCCGATGGCCTGTGCGTCGGGCCGATGCCGCCGGTGATGGGCCTGTCGGTGCCGGTGTGGTCGCTGATCTGGCTGGTGATTCTGTCGCTGACGCTGGTGGTGGGGATGATCCGCCGCGAGCGCCGCTAAGCCGGAGCCGCAGATCATGCAACGCGTGCTGGTGAGTGCCTGCCTGCTAGGCCAGCCGGTGCGCTATGACGGCGGCACGGTCGTCACTGAAGGCGGTATCCTGGCGCGCTGGCAGATGGAAGGGCGCATCGTGCCGATGTGCCCCGAGATGGCCGGCGGTTTGCCGGTGCCGCGACTGCCCGCAGAAATTCACGGCGAAGGCGGTGGTGCGGCGGTGCTGCGCGGCGTGGCCCGTGTCGTCGAGCACCACGGCCACGATGTCACCGAGGCCTTTGTGCGGGGCGCGCAACGCGCCCTGGAGGCGGCGCAGGCGGCCGGCGCGCAAGTCGCCGTGCTTACCGAGCGCAGCCCGTCCTGCGGTTCTGCATTTCTCTACGACGGAACGTTTTCCAGCCAACTGCAACCCGGCGAGGGCGTCACCGCGGCGCTGCTGCGCCAGCACGGCATCCGCGTGTTCAGCCAGCATCAACTGGAAGAAGCCGCGCGCCTGCTCGATGCGCTGGATCGTGCCGACTCGTCAGTCGGCAAACCTTAGTGGCAGGGCGAGCTGCACGGGCTCGCCGTTCTCCTTCACCACGCTGTTGCGCTCAGCAAAGAGCGGATGTTGCAGCGCTTCTTCCATGCGCAGCACGGGCGTGACACAGCAATCGGCATCGGCAAAACGTTCGGTCCATTCGGCTTGCGTGGCGGTCAGGAACAGCGCAGCAAGTTCATCGCGAATGGCCCGTGCCTCATCGCCGCCAACGCGCTGGCCGAGCGCCCAGTGCTTGTCTTTCCATGCAGGCTTGCCGATGACTTCGCACATCACCTGCCAGAACTTCAATTCGAGTGCGCCGACGGCCATGAAACGGTCGTCTGCGGTGCGATACACGCCGTAGCATGGCACGCCGCCGTTGAGCAGATCGGTGCCTGCGGGGCTCGCCTTGCCGCGCGTGCCGACGGCAAAGAACGCCATCAGGTTGTGTGCGAACACCGAGTCCGTCATTGAAACGTCGACATAGCGGCCGTGGCCCGTGGCGCGCGCATCGACCAGCGCGGCAAGGATGCCGACCACCGCCGTGAGCGCCCCGCCCAGCAGGTCGCCGATCTGCACGTTCGGGACGATGGGCGTGCCGTCTGCGCCGGCGAGCTGATCGAGCATGCCCGCGTAGCCGACGTAGTTGATGTCGTGCCCTGCGGCTTGTGCGAGCGGTCCGTCCTGGCCGTAGCCGCTGATGGAACACATGACGAGCGCGGGGTTGGCCGCGCGCAGCGTGTCCCAGCCAACGCCGAGACGCGCCATGACGCCAGGGCGGAAGCTTTCGATCAGCACATCGGCGTGGCGCACGAGTTCGATCAGGGCTTCGCGGTCTTCGGCGCGCTTGAGGTCGAGCCGCATTTCGGTCTTGCCGCGATTGAGTGAGCGGAAGAACAGGCTCGGACGCTCGGCCGCGCGATCAGCGGAGGAGCGCATCATGTCGCGGGCGTAGTCGCCGGGGCCGGGGTCTTCGATCTTGATGACTTCTGCACCGAGGTCAGCCAGGTGGCGCGTGGCGGCCGGGCCGGGCAGCAGGCGCGTGAGGTCGAGCACGCGCACGCCGGCCAGAGGCTGGTGCGTGGCGGTGTCCGGCGAGGGCGATGTCATCAACAGGTCTCCTTGGCCGGGCACGCCAGCCTCAATTGATTTGTTCGAGTTGGTCGTGCAGCTCGAGCCAGCGCTCTTCCAGCTCGTCGAGTTCAGCGTTCAGTTCAGCCTGGCGGCGCAGGCTTTCCATCATGCGTGTCTTGTTGGCCTCTTCATACGCGGCGCCGTCGGCGAGGAAGGCTTCGATGTCGGCCTTTTCCTTTTGCAGCGGCGCCATGCGTTTTTCGATCGCGTCGACGTTCTTTTGCAGCGGCTTGCGTAGCGCATTCAAGCGTTGACGTTCGGCGGCCTCTTCGCGCTTCTGGTCGCGGCGGTTGGTGGTCGGTGCGCCATCCGCATCGGCCGGAGCAGCCTGTGCGCTGGCAGCAGCACGCTTGGCGGCGGCTTGCTTGAGCAGCCAATCGCGGTAGTCGTCCAGATCGCCGTCGAACGGGGCGACGGTGCCCTGGCCGACGAGCAAAAACTGGTCGGTCGTGGCACGCAGCAGATGCCGGTCGTGCGAGACGAGGATCAGCGTGCCGTCGAACTGGGCCAGCGCCATCGTCAGCGCTTCGCGCGTGTCGAGATCCAGGTGGTTGGTCGGCTCGTCAAGCAGCAGCAGGTTGGGGCGCTGCCAGACGATCAGGGCGAGCGCCAGGCGCGCCTTCTCGCCGCCCGAGAACGGCTCGATGGGCGAGGTCGCCATGTCGCCGCGGAAGTTGAAGCTGCCGAGAAAGTCGCGCAGCTCCTGCTCACGAACGTCCGGCGCCAGACGCGCCAAGTGCAGCAGCGGCGAGGCGTGGTCGTCCAGCGTTTCCAACTGGTGCTGAGCGAAGTAGCCGATCTGCAGGCCCTTGCCGCGTCGGATCGTGCCGGACAGCGGTGCCAGTGTTTCTGCCAGCGTTTTCACCAGCGTCGACTTGCCCTGGCCGTTGGCACCCAGCAGGCCGATGCGCTGGCCGGTCTGGATCGAAAACGTCAGGTGTTTGAGGATGGTGATGGGCTCGTCGACGCTTGGGCCGGGATAGCCGCAATCGACGCCTTCAAACGTGAGCATCGGATTGGGCGCCGCATCGGGCTCGCGGAATTCAAACGAGAAGCCCGCCGCCGCGTGCACGGGCGCGAGACGCTCCATGCGCTCCAGCGCCTTGACGCGGCTCTGCGCCTGCTTGGCCTTGCTGGCCTTGGCCTTGAAGCGCGTGATGAACGATTCGAGATGCGCGATCTGCTTCTGCTGCCGCGCGTACGACGCTTCTTGCAGCGCCATCTGCTGCAGGCGTTGCGTCTCGAACTGCGTGTAGTTGCCGCCGTAGCGTTTGAGTTTCTGGTTCTCGATATGCAGTGTGACGTTGCACACGCCGTCGAGGAATTCGCGGTCGTGCGAAATCATCACCAGCGTGCCGGCGTAGCGCGACAGCCAGTCTTCCAGCCAGACCACGGCATCCAGATCCAGGTGGTTGGTCGGCTCATCGAGCAGCAGCAGGTCGGACGGACACATCAGCGCCTGGGCCAGATTCAGGCGCATGCGCCAGCCGCCCGAGAAGCTCGCCACGGGTTGCGTGGTCTGCGCCATCGTGAAACCGAGGCCGAGCAGCAGCGCCTGCGCGCGTGCCGGAGCGGTGTAGCCGTCGGCATCGGCGAAGGCGGTGTGGGCTTCAGCTTGCGCGTGGCCGTCGTGCGCGGCTTCGGCCGCAGCGAGGCGGCGTTCGATGTCGCGCAGGCGGGTGTCGCCGTCGAGCGTGTAGTCGAGCGCGCTGCGGTCGACTGCCGGCGTTTCCTGCGCCACGTGGGCGACCTGCCAGGTAGGCGGGATGGCGACTTCGCCGCCGTCGGCGTGCAGCTCGCCGCGCAGCATGGAAAACAGCGTGGATTTGCCGCTGCCATTCACGCCGACAAGGCCGACCCGTTCACCGGGGTTGAGTGTGGCGGTGGCGTGGTCGAACAGCACCTTGGTGCCACGCTGGAGGACGAGGTCGTCGAATCGGATCACGAAAAACTGCGCTTGAAGGCAAATCGGAGAAGGGTGCGATTGTAGCGTGCTGCGTCGCACGATCCTGGCGCAACGCCGGCGTTTGGACTGGTGCATTGCACCGTGGCGAGGCCGCGCTCGCCCCCGATTCGTGCGTGGGCCTTCGACCTAGGGAAAACCATATGCCCCTGTGAAAGTTTTTTTCTTTACATGGCCGATTCGTGAAAATACATTTACACAAAATTTTCACGACCCAGGAACATGGCGAAATCCACCAGCAAGCGTACGGATGTGTCGAAAGGCGCATTTGCCGCCGATGCGACGGTCTCCGAGCGCATCGGAGCG
Source organism: Ralstonia sp. Ralssp135 (assembly GCF_047304345.1). Taxonomy (NCBI): domain Bacteria; kingdom Pseudomonadati; phylum Pseudomonadota; class Betaproteobacteria; order Burkholderiales; family Burkholderiaceae; genus Ralstonia; species Ralstonia sp. Ralssp135. The sequence continues at coordinate 90,924 of NZ_JBGLYZ010000009.1, read as the reverse complement.
GCCCTTGCCACGCTCACGCCCGCGCACCAGCGCATGGCGGAATACGTGCTGGCGAATCCGTTCCGCGCGGCCACCATGCGCATCGACGAGTTTGCTGCCGCGGTGGACATGTCGATTGCCACGGCCAACCGCTTTGCGCTGGCGCTGGGCTTTGACGGCTATCCGCAGTTCCGTGCCGGGCTGTTGCGGGGCTTTGAAGCGACGCTCGCACCGGTGGAAAAGCTGCGCCACGAGCTGGCACGCCCCGCCACCAGTGCCGAGATCTTTGCCGCCTCGCTCAACGAAGACATCGCCAACCTTGACGCCACGCGCCGCATGCTCGACCCCGCAGCGTGTGAGCGCGCGGTCGACGCCATCCTGGGCGCACAGCGCATCTACGTGATGGGCTTTGGCGCCAGCGGTTACCTGGCGGGCCTGCTGCGCCATGGGCTCGACCTGTACTGCGACACGGTGATCTCCGTTTCGCAGCCGGGCGGCGCTTCGGATGCGGCGCGCCAACTGCGCAAGATCGGGCCGAAGGATCTGCTGATCGCCATCGCATTCCCGCGCTATGCGGCAGACACCATCACGCTGGCCAAGCAGGCGGGCAAGCAAGGCTGCCAACTGCTGGCTCTGACAGACAGCCCCACATCGCCGCTCGCGCCGCTGGCCGACATTGCGTTGTATGCGCGGCCAGAGCGGCAGTTCTCGGCCACGTCTGACACCGCTGCCGTGGCGCTTTTCGAAGCGCTGTGCGGCGCAGTGGCGCATCGCTCGGCGCATTCGCTGGAATCGGCCGAACGCCTGACTGAATTCGTATTGCCGTGGCTGCATACCGGGCAGGCGCCGCGCGCCAACGACGCGACGAACACTGCCGACGCCCCCACGAAGACCCCACGCGGCCGCAAACGCACCGCTGAAAACTGATTTACATCGAGCCACGCATGACTACGCCCATCCTCGCCATTCACGGCGGCGCCGGCACCATCACCCGCACGGCCATGAGTGCCGACAAGGAAGCCGCTTACCAGCAGGCGCTTAACGACATCCTGGCCGCAGGGCAACGCATCCTCGTGGATGGCGGCAGCGCTCTGGATGCCGTGACCGAAGCCGTGCGCCTGCTCGAAGAGTGCCCGCTGTTCAACGCCGGCAAGGGCGCGGTGCTGACCAGCGCCGGCACGTACGAACTTGATGCGTCGATCATGGATGGCGCCACGCTGGCCGCCGGCGCAGTCACTTGCGTCAAGCGCTTGCGCAACCCGATTCTCGCGGCCCGCGCCGTGATGGAGCGCAGCGAGCACGTGCTGTTCACCTCCGAGGGCGCCGAGGCTTTCGCGCGAGCGCAGGGCCTGGAGTTTGTCGAGCCCGACTACTACTACACCGAAGCGCGCTACGCCCAATGGCAGCGCGCCCGCCAGCAAGATGGCATGGCGCTGCTCGATCACGATGCCGCGTCGCTCGTGGCCAAGGAAGCCGCTCCCATCGACCCGGACAGCAAGTTCGGCACCGTGGGTGCCGTGGCATGCGACGCGCAAGGGCGCTTGGCTGCCGCCACCTCCACGGGCGGCGTTACCAACAAGAAGGTCGGCCGCGTGGGCGACACGCCCATCGTCGGCGCGGGTTGCTTTGCGAACAACGTTGCGGCGGTGTCGTGTACCGGCACGGGCGAGATGTTCATCCGCGCCGTGGCTGCCTACGACGTTGCCGCGCAGATGGAATACGCCGGCAAGTCGCTGGCTGACGCGAGCGACGACGTGGTCATGCGCAAGCTGATGGCCATCAACGGCCGCGGCGGCCTGATTGCCGTGGACGCGCAAGGCAACGTCGCGTTGCCGTTCAACACAGAAGGGATGTACCGCGGGTTCGCACGCGGCGCGCAAGCGCCCGTTGTGTCGATCTATCGGTAAGAGGCTGAAGCCGCCAAGCAGGACAGCAGGAGATTTTTCGTGACAGCAACCAAACAGCCGCGTGCCAACAGCGTCATTGCGATGCCCGATCAGCGCATCGTGCAGGTGCAAGACCTGAGCGTGCGCTTTGCCACGTCCGAGCGCGTGGTCGACGCGGTGCGCAACCTGTCGTTCCACGTCGATCGGGGCGAGACGCTGGCCGTGGTGGGCGAATCGGGCTCGGGCAAGTCGGTGACGTCGCTGGCGCTGATGCGGCTGGTGGAGCACGGGGGCGGCAAGATCGTCGGCGGGCAGATGCACTTGCGCCGCCGCAACGGCGAAGTGCTGGACTTGGCCAACGCCAGCCCAGCCGCCATGCGCGGTGTGCGCGGCGCCGATATCGCGATGATCTTCCAGGAGCCGATGACCTCGCTCAACCCGGTGTTCACCGTGGGCGAGCAGATTGCCGAATCGATTCGTCTGCACCAGGGCAAGACGCATAGCCAGGCCAAGGCCGAAGCGCTGCGCATGCTGGAACTGGTGCGCATTCCCGAAGCGCGCAATGTGCTGGGGCGCTATCCGCATCAGCTGTCGGGCGGCATGCGCCAGCGCGTGATGATTGCGATGGCGCTGTCATGCAAGCCGTCACTGCTGATTGCCGACGAGCCGACCACCGCGCTGGACGTGACCATCCAGGCGGAAATCCTGCAACTGATCCGCGCGCTGCAGCAGGAGCTGCAGATGGCCGTGGTGTTCATCACGCATGACATGGGTGTGGTGGCGGAAGTGGCCGACCGCGTGCTTGTCATGTACAAGGGTGACCGCGTGGAAGAGGGCCCGTCGGCCACCGTGTTCGCACAACCGGCGCATCCGTATACGCGTGCGCTGCTGTCAGCTGTGCCGCGCCTGGGCTCGATGCAAGGCACCGATGGCCCGGCGCGTTTTCCGCTGTTGCGCGTGGACGGCACGTCCGCTGCGGTGGATACGACACCGCAACCGGCTGCGTCGCACGAAGTGCAACCCATTTTGCGTGTGCGGGATCTCGTCACGCGCTTTGATGTGCCCACGGGCATCTTCGGCCGCGTCACGCGCCGGGTGCATGCGGTGGAGCAGGTCAGCTTTGATCTCTACCCTGGTGAGACGCTGGCGCTGGTCGGCGAATCGGGCTGCGGCAAGTCGACGACGGGACGGTCGCTCTTGCGTCTGGTGGAGTGCCAGAGCGGCAGCATCGAATTTGCCGGCCAGAACATCGGCGAGTTGAAGGGGCCTGCGCTCCAGACGCTGCGCCGAAACATCCAGTTCATCTTCCAGGACCCATTCGCCTCGCTGGACCCGCGCGTGCCGGTCGGCTACTCGATCATGGAGCCGCTGCTGGTGCACAAGGTGGCCTCCGGCAAAGAGGCGCAGCAACGCGTGGAGTGGCTGCTCGACAAGGTGGGCCTGCAGGCCGCGCACGCGTCGCGCTATCCGCACGAGTTCTCGGGCGGCCAGCGCCAGCGCATCTGCATTGCGCGCGCGCTGGCGTTGAATCCGAAGGTGGTGATTGCCGATGAGTCGGTGTCCGCGCTCGATGTGTCGATCCAGGCGCAGATCGTCAACCTGATGCTCGACCTGCAGAAGGAGTTTGGCGTCGCGTTCCTGTTCATCTCGCACGACATGGCGGTGGTGGAACGCATCAGCCATCGCGTGGCGGTGATGTACCTCGGCCAGATCGTCGAGATCGGCCCGCGCCGCGCCATCTTCGAAAACCCGCAGCATCCCTACACGAAGAAGCTGATGTCGGCGGTGCCGATTGCGGACCCGGCACGCCGCCATCTGAAGCGAGAACTCTCCACGCACGAAATTCCCAGCCCGATCCGTGCCATTGGCGACATGCCGGTGGTGCAGCCGTTGGTGCAAGTGGCGCCAGACCACTTTGTTGCCCGCCATTCGATTGGCGGCGCGTATTGAAAGCAATGAAGAACGCAGTGAAGTCAAAAACTTCTTTGAGGAGGAAGGACATGTTCAATCGATTCTCGCATCGGCTTACTTCGGCCCCGCGTGCAGCTATGGTTGCCAGCGGCCTGGCGCTGGCGGCATTCACCGTGCCGGCCTTTGCCGCCAAGGACGCCGTGATGGCGGTCTACTCGACCTTCACCACGATGGACCCGTACGACGCCAACGACACGCTGTCGTTCAGCGCCGCCAAGTCGTTCTATCAAGGGCTGTTCGGCTTCGACAAGGACATGAAGCTGGTCAACGTGCTGTGCGACAGCTACGAAGTCAGCAAGGATGGCCTGGTCTATACGTTCAAGCTGCACAAGGGTGTGAAGTTCCACGACGGCACCACGTTTGATGCCAACGCCGTCAAGGCCAACCTGGACCGCGTGACGGACCCGGCCAACAAGCTCAAGCGTTTCGTGCTGTTCAACCGCGTGGCCAAAACCGAAGTCGTTGATCCGTACACCGCACGCGTGACGCTCAAGGAGCCGTTCTCGCCGTTCATCAACGTGCTGGCCCACCCGTCAGCGGCCATGATCTCGCCAACGGCGCTCAAGAAATACGGCAAGGACATCGCCTTCCACCCGGTCGGCACGGGCCCGTTCGAGTTTGTCGAGTGGAAGCAGACCGATTACCTGAAGGGCAAGAAGTTCGACGGCTACTGGAAGCACGGCCTGCCGAAGATCGACACCATTACCTGGAAGCCGGTGGTCGACAACAACACGCGCGCCACCATCATGCAGACGGGCGAGGCCGACTTCGCGTTCACGATTCCGTTCGAGCAGGCTGCGGTGCTCAAGAGCAGCCCGAAGGTTGATCTGATTGCCGCGCCGTCGATCATCCAGCGCTATGTCAGCTTCAACACCAAGGTGAAGCCGTTCGACAATCCCAAGGTGCGTCAGGCCATCAACTACGCCATCAACAAGGATGCGTTGACCAAGGTGGCGTTTGCCGGTTACGCCGTGCCGGCCGAAGGTGTGGTGCCGCCGGGCGTGGATTACTCCGTCAAGCTGGGCCCGTGGCCGTACAACCCGGCCAAGGCGAAAGAGTTGCTGAAGGAAGCCGGCTACCCGAACGGCTTCGAGACGCAACTGTGGTCGGCCTATAACCACACGACGGCGCAGAAGATCATCCAGTTCGTGCAGCAGCAACTGGCCCAGGTTGGCATCAAGACGTCGGTGCTGGCGCTGGAAGCCGGCCAGCGTGTCGAGCGTGTGGAAAGCGTGCCCAAGCCGGAAGACGCCGGCGTGCGCATGTACTACGCAGGCTGGTCGTCGTCGACGGGTGAGTCGGATTGGGCGCTGCGTCCGCTGCTGGCATCGGAAGCCATGCCGCCCAAGTCGTTCAACACCGCGTACTACAAGAACGAGCAGGTGGATGCCGACATCGCTGGCGCACTGCGCACGACCGATCGCGCTGAGAAGTCGAAGTTCTACACCGATGCACAGAAGCGCATCTGGGAAGACGCACCGTGGGCCTTCCTGGTGACGGAAAAGATCGTCTACGCGCGCTCGAAGCGTCTGTCGGGTGCCTACGTGGCGCCGGACGGTTCGTTCAGCTTCGACGACATCGACATCAAGCAATAAGTCTCATTGCCGTACCGGCCCGCGCACCCGTTGCGCGGGCCATTGAATTGCCGCCTGCGGTGGATTTGCCATGCTGAACTACTTCATTAAACGTGTGCTGGGCGTGATCCCGACACTGCTGATCGTGGCAGTGCTGGTGTTCCTGTTCGTGCACCTGTTGCCGGGCGACCCGGCGCGACTGGCTGCCGGCCCCGAAGCGGACCCGGCCACCGTCGAGCTGGTCCGCGCCGATCTCGGGCTCGATAAGCCGATGCACGAGCAGTTCGTGCGCTTCTTCGCCAACGCGCTGCGCGGCGAGTTTGGCAACTCGATCCGCACCAAGCGCCCGGTGAGCGAAGAGATTGGCGAGCGCTTCTGGCCCACGCTCAACCTGACGATTGCCAGCATGGTGTGGGCGGTGATCTTCGGCATGGTGATCGGCATCACGTCTGCCGTATGGCGCAACAAGTGGCCGGACCGTCTGGGCATGACGCTCGCCGTGTCGGGCATCTCGTTTCCTGCGTTCGCGCTGGGCATGCTGCTCATGGAAGTGTTCTCGGTCCAGCTTGGCTGGTTGCCGGCCATCGGTGCGGACACCTGGCAGCACTACATCCTGCCGTCGCTCACGCTGGGCGCTGCGGTGGCCGCCGTGATGGCGCGCTTCACGCGTGCATCGTTTGTGGAAGTGCTGCAGGAAGATTTCGTGCGCACCGCCCGTGCCAAGGGCGTGCGCGAGACGGTGGTGGTCATCAAGCATTGCCTGCGCAACGCGATGATCCCGGTGGTGACGATGATGGGCCTGCAGTTCGGCTTCCTCCTCGGCGGCTCGATCGTTGTGGAAAAGGTGTTCAACTGGCCAGGCCTCGGTCGCCTGCTGGTGGATGCGGTCGAGATGCGCGATTACCCGATCATCCAGGCCGAGGTGCTGCTGTTCTCGCTGGAGTTCATCCTGATCAACCTGGTGGTGGACATGCTGTACACCGTGATCAACCCGACCATCCGCTACAAGAAGTAAGGAGACCGCCATGACACAAGCCGCAAGCCCGGCGGTCGCGCCGCAAGCCACCACCGAACCTGTCCGCACCCCGTGGACGGAGTTCTGGCGCAAGTTCCGCAGGCAGCATCTGGCGATGGGCGCCGGTGTGTTCGTGATCGCGCTGGTGGTGATCGCCATCCTCGCGCCGCACATCGTGCCGTTCGACCCGGAAAACTATTTCGATTACGACGCGCTCAACGCGGGCCCGTCGGCACAGCATTGGTTCGGCGTCGACTCGCTGGGCCGCGACATCTTCAGCCGCATCCTGATGGGCACGCGCATCTCGCTGGAAGCGGGCTTTGTGTCGGTCATCATCGGCGCCATCATAGGCACCATGCTGGGCCTGCTGGCCGGCTACTACGAAGGCTGGTGGGACCGCATCGTCATGCGCATCTCCGACGTGTTGTTCGCCTTCCCGGGCATTCTGCTGGCCATCGGCATCGTGGCGATCCTGGGCAACGGCATGATCAACGTGATCTTTGCCGTGGCGGTGTTCAGCATTCCGGCATTTGCGCGGCTGGTGCGCGGCAACACGCTCATGCTCAAACACCTGACGTATGTGGAAGCCGCGCGCAGCATTGGCGCGTCCGACTGGACGATCATCATGCGGCACATCCTGCCGGGCACGATTTCGTCCATCGTCGTGTATTTCTCGATGCGGATCGGCACCTCGATCATCACCGCGGCCAGCCTCTCGTTCCTGGGCCTGGGCGCACAGCCGCCCACGCCAGAGTGGGGCGCCATGCTCAACGAGGCACGCGCCGACATGGTGACGGCGCCGCACGTGGCCATCTTCCCGAGCCTGGCGATCTTCCTGACCGTGCTGGCATTCAACCTGTTGGGCGACGGCCTGCGCGACGCGCTGGACCCGAAGATCGACCGTCGCTGAGTTGTTCATATGTCTCTGAGCCTTCCTCACATCGGCGCATTGCCAGCCGGCGCACGCAACAGCATCACCGACGTGGCCGGGGTGGCCGTCGGCCATGCCACCATTGCCGGCGGTGACATCCAGACCGGCGTGACGGTGGTACGCCCGCATGCGGGCGACCCGTTCTGCGACAAGGTGCCCGCGGCCAGCGCGGTGCTCAACGGCTTCGGCAAGAGCATCGGCCTGGTGCAGGTGGATGAGCTGGGCGTGCTGGAAACGCCGATTGCGCTGACCAACACGTTTGCCGTGGGCGCCGTGGCGCAGGCGCAGATCCGCCAGGCTGTTGCAGCCAACCCGCAGATCGGTCGTGCATGGTCGACCGTCAATCCGCTCGTCTTCGAATGCAATGACGGTTATCTGAACGACCTGCAGGCATTTGCTGTGCAGGACGTGCACTACGACGCGGCCTACGCTGCGGCGGCCGAGGCGTTCGAGCAAGGTGCGGTTGGGGCAGGGCGGGGGATGTCGTCGTTTGGCGTGAAGGGCGGTATCGGTTCTGCGTCACGCGTGGTGACGCTCGCTGACGGCGCGCAACGCACGGTCGGCGCGCTGGTGCTGTCCAACTTTGGAGTGGCGGAAAACCTGACGCTTGGCGGGCGCAATGTCGGTGCAGATCTGGCGAAAGCGCTGGCCGCAAGTACCCCGGAGCCGGAGAAGGGCTCGATCATCATGCTGCTTGCCACCGACGCGCCGCTGGATGCGCGCCAGTTGCGCCGTCTCGCCTTGCGCGCAGGAGCCGGTCTGGCACGCACTGGCTCTGTTTTTGGCCATGGCAGCGGCGATATCGCGCTGGCATTCTCCACCGCTTACACCGTGCCGCACGAAGGCAGCCGCGCCATGCCGGCTGTCGCCATGACGCACGAATCGCATCTCGACCCGCTATTCCAGGCCGCCGCCGACAGCGTCGAACAGGCCATCGTGCACGCGCTGTTCCAAGCCACAGCCGTCACCGGCCGCGACGGCAACACGCGCCGCGCACTGACTGAATTGCTCTGACCTGACCTCATGCGAATCCTGATTTCCGCCGACATCGAAGGCGTAGCCAACGTGTTCCACCCCGAGCAGACGCGCGCCGGCAATGGTGAATACGAACGCGCCCGCCGCTGGATGACCGCGGAAGCCGACGCCGCTGTCCGTGGCGCCTTCGACGGTGGTGCGACCGATGTGCTCGTCAACGATTCGCACGGCGGTTTCCGCAACCTCATCCCAGATTCCATCGACCGTCGTGCACGCTTCGTGCTCGGCAAGCCGCGTTACCTGAGCATGATGGCCGGCGTGGACGGCTGCGACGCCGTCTGCATGATCGGCTACCACGCCCGTGCCGGTAGCCGCGGCGTGCTGGCGCACACCATCAACAGCTTTGCGTTTGCGCGCGTCTGGTTCAACGAGCAGGAACTGGGCGAAGCCGGCCTCTACGGCGCCCTGGCCGGCGAGCGTGGCGTGCCGGTTGCCGTTGCCAGCGGCGACGATGTGTTCATCAGAGAAACGAAGCCGCTGCTCCCGCATACCACGTTTGTCGAGACCAAGCAGGCCGAGGGCCAGAATGCAGGGACATCGCTCTCGCCAGAGCAGTCGTGCGAAGCCATTTACGCAGCGGTGAAGGCGACGGTACAGCGCGGGCACTTCAGCATGCCGCTGCGCATCCAGGCCCCGATCGTGTGCCGCCTGCAAACGCAAACGCCGGTACTGGCTGACCTGTTCTGCCAGTGGCCCGCCTTGGAACGCGTAGACGGCACGATGCTGCGCTTCGCCGCCGACTCCGTAGAGCATGCCGTGCGCATGCTCAACAGCCTCTCCGCCATGTCCGCGATGCTGCGTTAAGCGTCACTCAGCACATCACAGCGCCAGCGCACGCACCCCGACGGTTTGGCCGTTGACGTTCCTGCCCTAGATGGCGCCTTGAATTTCTGTAAGCGGGCGGAAAAAAGAAGGACCGCTGCCTGAGCGCAGCGAGTTTCGGTCCTTCTCCGCCCGGTTACGGAAATTCAAGGAATCTTTCGCCATCTCGGGCGCGCCTTTCTTTGCCTACCTATCTTTGGCAAGACAAAGAAAGTAGGTCGGCCCCGGCAGGGGACGAAACAGGGGGGGACCAAAAACGCCAACCCCAGCGTAAACTTCAGGATATCCAACCCCGAAGGAGCCCCTCATGACCCGCGCACTCACACTGAGCATGCTGCTGTGTGCGCTAGCACTAACGGCCTGCGACCGCCGCCCGTCACCGGCCAATCCGCCTACGCCGCAGACGTCGAAGGTCGAAAAGGCCGCCGCCGCCCTGGCCAAAGCCGCCGCAGAGTTCAAATGCCCCGGGCCATCCGCGCGCTTCATGTTGGACGACGGCACCAACCGTGGTCCCAAACAACCGGTCCGCACCAACTGCACAACCGCCTACGCCACCTGCGACGCACAGTCGCAGGCGGTCTTCGACCATTGCCCGAGCGGCCAGGTATTCGACAAACGTTTTGGTATCTGCGTCGTGAAAGACGCGTGTGACGAGGTGAAGTCGTGACGCCGTTGCGGCAACCGCGGCATTGTCCGAGTGTTGTACTCAGCGCGCCGGGTTCCGAACTTCAAATGGCGGGTTCAAAACTCGGCGTATGAGGTTCTGAACGGCAATCACCGAGTTCTGGACCCGATGTGTGGGGCTTGGAACTCGGAGACTCGGCGTTCCGATCGCCAGACATCGAGTTCGGAACCTCAATGTTGGCGTCTGGAACCCGAAACGCCGGGTTCGGAACCCCGATCATGAGGTTCCGAACGCCAACCTGTTGGGTTCCGAACCTGGTGCGTGGAGTTCGGAACCCCATGCGCTTAAAGCGCCTCGCGCGTGACCAGGAATACCTGGTCTTCGCCGGCGCTTGTCGGCAGCCAGACCAAATCAAGATCGGGGAACGCCGCTTCAACGTTTTCACGCTCGTTGCCGATTTCCACCACGAGCACGCCGTGCGGCTTCAGATGGCGTGGTGCGTCGGCCAGAATGCGACGCACGATGTCCATGCCGTCGGTGCCGCCTGCCAGGGCCATGCGCGGCTCGGCGCGGTATTCCGGCGGTAGTGCCTGCATCGACGTCTCGTTCACGTACGGCGGGTTCGTCAGGATCACGTCGTAATGCACGCCCGGCGGCAGCGGCGCATACAGATCGCCTTCGTGCAGGCGGATGCGCTCCTCCAGGTGGTAATCCGCGACGTTGCGATTGGCTACCACCAGTGCGTCCGGCGACAGGTCCACCGCGTCGATGGTCGCATTGGGCCATTGCAGCGCAGCCAGGATCGACAGGCAGCCCGAGCCGGTGCACAGCTCCAGCACATCGGTCGGGCCGTCCTCCTGGTCAATCCACGGCTCCAGCCCGTCTTCCAGCAATTCGCCGATGAAGCTGCGCGGCACGATCACGCGCTCGTCCACGTAGAAGCGCATGCCGTGCATGAACGCCTCGTGCGTGATGTACGCGGCGGGCACGCGGTCGACGGCGCGGCGCTCGATCACCTTGAGCACGGCAGCGACTTCTTCGGGCAGCAGGCGCGCGTCCATGAACGGCTCCAGCGTGTCGATCGGCAGATGCAGCGTGTGCAGGATCAGGTATGCGGCTTCGTCGTAGGCGTTTTCGCTGCCATGGCCGAAAACAAGGCCGGCGGCGGTGAAGCGCGATACGGCGTAGCGCAGCAGGTCGCGAACCGTCGTGAACGGGTGGGAGGCGGGCAGGGTAGGCGTGGTCATGGGTGGCGTGAAATGTGGCTCAGCGTTGGGTGGCAGCGAGCAGGTCGACGTAGGCTACGTCGAGCAGGTCGGATTCGGCAATGCCGAGGGAGTGCATCAGTTGATGGGCGATCTTCACACCGTCGTCTTCGGATTGCGCATCGTGCAGCACGACTTCAAGCTCGACGAAATCGCCGAGGTTTTTCACCGCATCTACATGAATGCGCGTCTGACCGGTGAGATAAAGCTGGCGCACCTTGATGACCCGGCCGGCGGTGCCGATGGCAGCGGCCAGCGTGTCGCGCAGGGCGTCGGGCGCGCTGGTCGGAACGATGTGGTAGTTCGACACACGCGGGCCGGTGCTGTTGGCGCGGAAGTAGTGGATCAACTCGCCGCGCTCGGGCGAGAACTGCCGCAGCTTCAGGCGTCCATTCGCACAGGCGAAGAACGTGTCGTCCTGCTCGATGCGTTCGGGGCCCGAATCCGCAATGGCAGCCGCGCGCTCAATGAGGGCTGCCACATCGCGCACACGCGCCTTGATCTCGACATTGCGCGCCATCTGGGCGACCTCAGGCGATCAAGGTTTCCAAGACGCGGCGATACACGTTTTTCAGCGGCTCGATGAAAGCCACCTCCACGTGTTCGTCGATCTTGTGGATGCTCGCATTCGGCGGCCCGAACTCGATCACCTGCGGGCAGATCTTGGCGATGAAGCGGCCGTCCGACGTGCCGCCCGTGGTCGAAAGCTCGGTCGTCACGCCGCACTCGGCCTGGATGGCGGAGGCAAGGGCTTCGGACAGGTCGCCGCGCTCGGTCAGGAAGGGCTCGCCGCCCAGGGTCCAGTCGAGCGTGTAGTCGAGGCCGTGCGCATCGAGAATGCCGTGCACGCGCGCCTTCAGGCCGTCCGGTGTGCTCGCGGTCGAGAAGCGGAAGTTGAAGTCGATCGTGACGTGGCCGGGAATGATGTTCGTCGCGCCCGTGCCGCCGTGGATGTTCGACATCTGCCATGTGGTCGGCGGGAAGTAGGCGTTGCCGTCGTCCCACTTGGCAGCGGCCAGTTCCGCCAGCGCAGGCGCGGCCAAGTGGATCGGGTTCTTGGCCAGATGCGGATAGGCGATGTGGCCTTGCACGCCATTGACCGTGAGCTTGCCCGACAGCGAACCGCGCCGCCCGTTCTTCACCATATCGCCGAGTGTCGACACCGACGTCGGTTCACCGACCACGCAGTAATCGAGGCGCTCGCCACGTGCACGCAGCAGGTCGCACACCTTGACGGTGCCGTCGTGCGCTGGGCCTTCTTCGTCGCTGGTGATCAGGAAGCCGATCGAGCCGGCGTGGTCGGGATGCTTGGCAACGAACTCTTCCGATGCCACCACGAAGCCGGCAATCGACGTCTTCATGTCTGCCGCGCCGCGGGCGTAGAGCTTGCCGTCGCGGTGCGTGGGCTCGAATGGGTCGGAGTGCCATTGCTCGACGGGGCCGGTCGGCACCACATCGGTGTGGCCGGCGAAGACGAGCAGCTTGCCGTCGGTGCCCGCACGGCCGCGCTTGACGGCCCACAGGTTGGTCACGCGAAAGTGGTCGGGGCCGCTGACCACGGTTTCGCATTCGAAACCGGCGGCGGTCAGGCGTTCGATCAGCACGTCCTGGCAGCCCTTGTCTTCGGGCGTGACGGAGCGGCGGCGGATCAGGTCTTCGGTGAGGGCAAGCGTGGGCAGCATGTTCGACATGACGACGGTCACGGTGATGTTGTTGTGATTAGAACAGGGCGGCGTACTGATCCGCCGAGAAGCCGACGTTGACGGTCTTGCCGTGCACCAGCACCGGACGCTTGATCAGCGATGGGTTGGCCTGCATCAGCGCGATGGCGCCAGCCTCGTCTTCGGCACGAGTCTTGTCGGCATCCGACAGGGCGCGCCACGTGGTGCCCTTGCGGTTGAGTAGCGTGGTGAGCGGCACATGTTTGAGCCAGCCGGACAGCATGTCGGCGCTCACGCCTTGCTTCTTGAAATCGTGAAAGGTGTAGGCAACGCCGTTCGATTCGAGCCACGTGCGGGCTTTCTTCACGGTGTCGCAATTGGGGATGCCATGCAGGGTCGTCATGGTGGGATTCGCAATCAGTGTCGAGAGGCTTGCAGGGCAAAGGCGAGGGCTGCAACGGCCAGTGCAAAACCGACCGACGCCAGCCACGTCATGCGCTTGAGGCGGCGCTCCAGGCGCGCGGCTTCATCGCGCAGGGCATCGATGGTGATGGCGTGCTGTTCGGCCAGCAGCTTGACGGATTCGGCCTGCTGCAGGATCGCCGCTTCCAGCTCGGCAATCCGTGTATTCGGGTCGGGCGCGGCGCCTTCTGCGCGGGCAGGTTCGGTGCCGGTTTTCTTGCGGTTCTTGAACTTGTCGATGGTCTTGTTTGCCTGCTCCAGGATAGTGGGCAGCAGCGACAAGACAGTACCGATGGTGTTTGGATCAAGACCCATGATGCGTTGGCGCAGCTTGCCGAAGCGGGTGCCTCTGGCATTGAGTTCGGACATGGCTGCGCTTCAGGTGGTTGGCATGCCCGCAAGACTAGCAGGCATGCCTTGCGCCGGCGCTTAATCGCCGCGCAGCAGCTCGTTCAGGCCAACCTTGGCGCGCGTCTTCGCGTCGACCTTCTTGACGATCACGGCGCAGTACAGGCTGTGCGTGCCATCCTTCGACGGCAGGTTGCCCGCCACCACCACCGAGCCCGCCGGGATGCGGCCGTAGCTGACTTCACCGGTTTCGCGGTCGTAGATCTTGGTCGACTGGCCCAGGTACACGCCCATCGAGATCACCGAGTTTTCTTCAACGATCACGCCTTCCACCACTTCCGAGCGCGCGCCGATGAAGCAGTTGTCTTCGATGATGACCGGGTTGGCCTGCAGCGGCTCCAGCACGCCGCCGATGCCCACGCCGCCCGACAGGTGAACGTTCTTGCCGATCTGTGCGCACGAACCGACGGTGGCCCACGTGTCGACCATCGTGCCTTCGTCAACGTAAGCGCCGATGTTCACGTACGACGGCATCAGCACGGCGTTCTTGGCGATGAACGAGCCACGGCGCGCCACAGCCGGCGGCACCACGCGGAAGCCACCAGCGGCGAAGTCTTCAGCCGTGTAGTTGGCGAACTTGCTCGGCACCTTGTCGTAGAACTGCGTGAAGCCACCGGCAGCCATCGGGGCGTTGTCTTCCAGGCGGAACGACAGCAGCACGGCCTTCTTGATCCACTGATTGACGATCCACTCGCCGTCCTTCTTCTCGGCCACGCGCAGCGCGCCACGATCGAGCTGGCCGATCACGTTGGCGACGGCTTCACGGACATCGGCCGGAGCGGCCTTGGGCGACAGGTTGGCGCGGTCTTCCCACGCTTGATCGATCAGGGATTGCAGTTGTTGCGTCATGGCTGTGTTCGCTCTAGGAGAAATTCGAAAAAGGGTAAGGGGTCAGCGCTGCTGGCAGAACTCGACGATCCGGCGGGCGCCTTCCATACATTCGTCCACGCCGGCTACCAGCGCGATGCGCACGTAGTCCTGGCCCGGATTCGTGCCGTGCGCCTCGCGGGCGAGGTAACTGCCCGGCAGCACAGCGACGTTCTTGGCCGCCAGCAGTTGGCGCGCGAATTCGGTGTCCGACAGGCCTGTGCGTTTGACGTTGGCCCACAGGTAGAAGGCTGCGTCGGGCAGGGCCACGTCCAGCACCTCGGCGAGCATTGGCGTGACCTGCTGGAACTTCTTGACGTACTGCGCGCGGTTGTCGCGCACGTGGGTCTCGTCGTTCCACGCAGCGATGCTAGCGGATTGCACCGACGGGCTCATCGCGCTGCCGTGATACGTGCGATACAGCAGATAGGCCTTGAGCAGCTTGGCATCGCCTGCCACGAAACCAGAGCGCATGCCCGGCACGTTGGAGCGCTTGGACAGGCTGGAGAACATCACCAGGCGGTCAAAGCTGCGGCCCAGCTGATGTGCGGCCTGCAGCGCGCCCAGCGGCGGGTTGGCCTCGTCGAAATAGATTTCGGAATAACACTCGTCCGAGGCGATGACGAAGCCGTATTCGTCGGACAGCGCGAAGAGCTGTTTCCAGTCTTCCAGCGTGAGCACGGCGCCGGTCGGGTTGCCTGGGCTGCAGACGAAGACGAGTTGCACGTTACGCCATTCTTCCGGCGTGATCGCCGCGAAATCGGGCGCGTAGTTGCGCGCCGGGTCGCTGTTCGCGAACAGCGGCGTGGCGCCGGCCAGCAGCGCCGAGCCTTCGTAGATCTGGTAGAACGGGTTCGGGCACAGCACGCGCGCGCCGGGCTTGCTGCCGTCAATCACGGTCTGCGCGAACGAGAACAGCGCCTCGCGCGAGCCGTTGACCGGGATGACCTCGGTGGCCGGATCGACCTTCGGCAAGCCGTAGCGGCGCTCCAGCCATGCGGCGATGCACTGTCGCAGTGCATCGGAGCCGAGCGTCGTGGGATAATTCGCCAGCCCGCCGAGCGCTGCCGTCAGCGCGTCTTTCACCAGGGCCGGCGTCGGATGCTTGGGCTCGCCGATGCCGAAGCTGATCGGCGTATGGACGGCGCTGGGCGTCACGTCCTTGACGAGCGCTTTCAGTTTCTCGAACGGATACGGCTGCAGGGCGGACAGGCGCGGATTCACGGTGTTGGGCGGCGGTGTTGGGCTGGTCAGCGGGCAAGCTTGGCGCTTGCCGGGGAGCCCGAAATTATACGGCCAACGTGTGCTGGCCGCGTGGCCAGTCACCTCGGACATTGCAGGAAGCGGCGGATTCCCGCCGTTTTTTTATTGGTCACATGACAACGATTGCTTCTTCGGCGCCCGCAGCGGATAGCGCCAGCCATCACGAGCCGCAATGGGCGGCGGCACTTTTCATCCTTGTAGGCGCGTCGGTCTGGGGCATTTCCTGGTATCCATACCGCCTGCTGGCTGGTTGGGGGCTCGGCAGCATGCTGGCGTCGTCGATGACGGGCGCGGCTGCGGCCGTGCTGGCCGCCGTAGTGCTGCGTCGTCACTTTTCAACGTTCCAGTGGTCGTGGCTGATTCCGGCGCTCGGGATCGCGGCGGGTATCACCAACGCGGGTTTTGTCTGGGGCACTGTGCACGGCACGGTCATGCGGGTGCTGCTCCTGTTCTATCTGACCCCGGTATGGACGGCCCTGCTGGCGCGCCTGTGGCTGCACGAGCGGCTGGGGTGGCGCGGCGGTGTGCTGCTCGCGCTGGCACTGTCGGGCGCGATGATGATGCTGTGGTCGGGCGAGGCCGGCACGCCGTGGCCGGGTTCAGCGGCGGAATGGGCGGGGCTGGTTGCAGGGCTCGCTTTTGCGTGCAACAACGTTCTGTCCCGCTTGGCGGGGCAACGTCATCCCACCATGCGCCCGGAAATGCGCACCGTGGTCGTCTTCACGGGGTGCGCGCTGGTGGGTTTTCCGGCTGCGCTGCTGCTCGATGGCGTGCACGCGGTGCCGGCGGCGTTTTCGCAGGGCGATACGTGGCTGCTGCTGGTGGGCATGGCATGCGTGCTGGTGGGCGGCAATGCGATGGTGCAGCGCGGCCTGCAACGGTTGCCGGCCAATCGCGCGGCGCTGCTCATGCTGTTCGAAATTGTGGTCGCGGCCGTGTCGTCGGCGCTGCTGACGGCGGAGCGCCTGTCCCCCCAGGAGATGGTGGGCGGTGGCTGCATCATCCTGGCGGGCGCGCTGTCGGGGCTGTCGCGGCGAAAGTAGGCTGCCGGTGTTTCGCAAATCAACCGAGGAGTTGCTGATGTTGCTTCGTTCGATTTCCACGGCGCTGGCGGTTGCGCTGTCGATGGCCGCGACGGCCGTGCACGCCGCTCCGGCAGAGACCGGCCCCGCGTATGGCCCGCGCCTGGAAGGCTTCGATTACCCGGCTCCGGTCAAGCTCTTCAAGTTCGAGTCGCAGGGCAACGCGCTGGAGATGGCGTATCTGGACGTCGCGCCCAAGCAGCCAAACGGTCAGGTGGCGGTGCTGCTGCACGGCAAGAACTTCTGCGCCGCCACCTGGGAGAGCACGATTGCCGCGCTCACGGGCGCCGGTTACCGCGTGATCGCACCGGATCAGATCGGTTTCTGCAAATCGAGCAAGCCGCGCGCGTATCAGTACACCTTTCAGCAACTGGCGAGCAATACACATGCGTTGCTCGCCTCGCTCGGGATCGAACAGGCCATCATGATTGGCCATTCGACAGGCGGCATGCTGGCGACGCGCTACGCGCTGATGTATCCGAGCGCGGTGTCCCGGCTCGTGATGATCAACCCGATCGGCCTGGAAGACTGGAAAGCCAAAGGCGTGCCGTCCATGACCGTCGACCAGTGGTTCGCGCGCGAGAAGCAGACCACCGCCGAGCGCATCCGCGCCTATGAGCAGTCGACGTACTACGCCGGGCAATGGCGCGCGCAGTACGAACCGTGGGTACAGATGTTGGCCGGGATGTACCGCGGCCCGGGGCGCGATCTGGTGGCGTGGAATTCCGCGCTGCTGTACGACATGATCTACACACAGCCCGTCGTCTATGAATTCGGCCTGTTGCGTCCCTGGACGTTGCTGCTCATCGGCCAGAAAGACACCACCGCCATCGGGAAAGACACCGCCTCGCCGGAAGCACGTGCGCAGCTCGGCCATTACCCGGAGCTTGGGCGGGCAGCGGCAAAAGCCATTCCTCGCGCCACGCTGGTGGAATTCCCCGATGCGGGCCATGCGCCACAGATCCAGGATCCTGATGCGGTGCACAATGCGCTGCTTGACTGGCTCGCCACACCGGAACGCTCGCGCACGCGCCGTCCGGACTGACGTGATTTGTCACGAAGGTGAAACTGCTTACAAATCCGCAGCAATTTGCCCTTCTGTGCTGCAAATTTCGTCCATTTTTGTAGCGATTTGATTGGCGGGAGGCAGGGGTGCGAATGGTATGATGGCGCCATCCGCGCCCTTGGGGCGTGCCTTGCCACTTCGCGCTTTACGGTGCAGATGTGACGATAAAGGCGCGTTCCTTGGGCGCCCGCTTTATCCCCTTTTCTGATCCCTTCGAGACGAACACAACGTGCGCCTCTCTTCGATCAAGCTCGCAGGCTTCAAGTCTTTCGTCGATCCGACCAATTTTCATGTTCCGGGCCAGCTTGTCGGCATCGTCGGCCCGAACGGTTGCGGTAAATCCAACATCATCGACGCCGTGCGCTGGGTGCTCGGCGAATCACGCGCCGCGGAACTCCGTGGCGAATCGATGCAGGACGTCATCTTCAACGGTTCGACCCAGCGCAAGCCGGCTGGCCGGGCCAGCGTCGAACTCGTCTTCGACAACGCGGAAGGCCGCGCCGCCGGCCAGTGGAGCCAATACGCCGAGGTGGCGGTCAAGCGCGTGCTGAGCCGCGATGGCACCTCCTCGTACTTCATCAACAACCAGGCGGTGCGCCGCCGCGACATTCAGGACATCTTCCTCGGCACGGGCCTTGGGCCGCGCGCCTACGCCATCATCGGGCAGGGGATGATCTCGCGCATCATCGAGGCCAAGCCCGATGACATGCGCATCTTCCTGGAAGAAGCTGCGGGGGTGTCGAAGTACAAGGAACGCCGCCGCGAAACCGAAAACCGCCTCTCCGATACGCGCGAAAACCTCACGCGCGTGGAAGACATCCTGCGCGAACTCGGCACCAATCTCGAAAAGCTCGAGGGCCAGGCCGAAGTCGCGCAGCGCTTCCAGGCGCTGCAGGCCGATGGCGAAGAAAAGCAACAACTGCTGTGGCTGCTGCGCAAGCGTGAAGCGCAAGCCGAGCAGGAGCGCCATCAGCGCGCCATCGAACAGGCGCAGATCGACCTTGAAGCGCAGACCGCGCAGTTGCGCCACATCGAGGCCGAACTCGAAACGATGCGCGTTGCGCATTACGCGTCGTCGGACGCGATGCACGCCGCACAGGGCGCGCTGTACGAAGCCAACTCGGAAGTCAGCCGCCTGGAAGCCGAGATCCGCTACGTGGTGGAATCGCGCAACCGCATCCAGCAGCAGATCGCCACGCTGACCGCGCAGCAAGAGCAGTGGCATACGCAGGGCGAGCAGGCGCAGGAAGATCTTGCCGCCGCTGAGGAAGAGCTCGCCATGGCCGAGGAGCGTGCCGCGCAGGCCGCCGACGACGTTGCGCGCAAAGCCGACGAACTTCCTGGCATGGAAGCGCAATGGCGCGATGCGCAGACCACGCTGAACGATCAGCGCGCTGCGATCCTTCAATCGGAGCAGGCGCTCAAACTCGAAGCCGCGCACCAGCGCAATGCCGACCAGGCCCTGCTGCAGCTTGAGCAGCGCCGCGAACGTCTGACGCAGGAGTCATCCGGCCTCGACAAGCCGGACGACGTGCAACTCGAAACGCTGCGTGCCGAACTGGCTGAACAGGAAGAGGTGCTGGCCGAAGCGCAAGCTGCGCTGGAAGACGTCGAGACACAGGTGCCGCTGCTCGACGAAGCGCGCCGCGCCGCGCAAGACCGCGTGCAATCGGAAGCCGCCGCCATCGCCAGCCTGGAAGCCCGCCTTGCCGCGCTCAAGCAGTTGCAAGAGAACGTGCAGACCGACGGCAAGGTTCAGCCGTGGCTGGCCAAGCATGAACTGAGCGAGCTGCCGCGCTTCTGGAAGAAGCTGCAGATCGAGCAGGGCTGGGAGCCGGCACTTGAAGCCGTGCTGCGCGAGAAGCTGGGCGCGCTCGAAGTCTCCAACCTGGACTGGATCAAGGCGTTTGTAGCTGACGCGCCGCCTGCCAAGCTGGCCTTCTATGCGCCGCCGCCGGCAGCGCTTCCGGTGGAGGCGCCGGCCGGGTTGCGTCCGCTGATGTCGCTGGTGCAAGTGACAGAGCCGGGCATTCGCGCCGTGCTGCAAGACTGGCTGGCCGACGTCTATATCGCCGACGACATGCAGGCTGCGCTTGCTGCACGCCAGACGCTGCCGGAAGGCGGCACGTTTGTCATCAAGGCTGGGCACTTGATTGGCCGGTCATCGGTGCAGCTGTACGCGCCCGATTCCGAACAGGCCGGCATGCTGGCCCGTGCCCAGGAAATCGAGAACCTGCACAAGCAGGTGCGTGCGCAGATGCTGCTGGCCGACGAAGCCAAGAGCGCTGCTGTGCGTGCCGAAGCGGCGTACAGCCAGGCCAGCCAAAACCTCACGCAGGTGCGTGCCCGCGCCGAGCAGGCCACACGCCGCGTGCACGTGCTGCAGATGGATGTGCTCAAGCTGTCGCAGGCGATGGAGCGCTACAACGCGCGCAGTGGCCAGATCGACAGCGAGCTGGACGAGATTCGCGCGCAGATCGAAGAGCAGCGTGCCATCCGCGCAGAATCCGAAGCGACGTTCGAGCAGCACGATGCGGCGCTAGCCGACATGCAGGCGCGCTTTGAAGACAGCCAGCAGGCATTCGAGGCGCTCGAAGTTCGTCTGAGCGATGCGCGCAACGCGTTGCGTGACCAGGAGCGCGGCGCACAGGAAGCACACTTTGCCGAGCGCAATCTGCAGAACCGCATTGCCGAACTGAAGCGCAACATCCAGGTGGCGAGCGACCAGGCGCAGCAGATCGTGCTGACGCTGGAAAACGCGCGCGCCGAGCTGGAAACCATCAACGAGCAGACCGCCCACACTGGCCTGCAGGAAGCGCTGGAGCGCCGCGCCGAGAAGGAAGAAAAGCTCGGGCTGGCACGCATGGAACTGGATGCGCTGACCGCGCAACTGCGCACGCATGACGAGCAGCGCCTGACTGCCGAGCGCGCTCAGCAACCTCTGCGCGATCGCATTACCGAACTGCAATTGAAGGAACAGGCCGCACGCCTGAATCAGGAGCAGTTCACCGAGCAGCTCACCGCTGCCAATGTGGACGAAGCCGCGCTGGCCGAACGTCTGACGGGCGACCTCAAGCCTTCGTACCTGCAGGGTGAAGTCACGCGCATCAACAACGCCATCAACGCGCTCGGCCCGGTCAACATGGCCGCGCTCGACGAGCTGGCTGCGGCGCGCGAGCGCAAGGGCTTCCTCGATGCCCAATCGGCCGATTTGACTGACGCCATCACCACGCTCGAAGACGCCATCCGCAAGATCGACCAGGAAACGCGTGCGTTGCTGCAAGGCACGTTCGACCAGGTCAACTATCACTTCGGCGAACTGTTCCCGACGCTGTTCGGTGGCGGCCAAGCCAAGCTGATGATGACCGGCGAAGAGATTCTCGACGCGGGCGTGCAGGTGATGGCACAGCCGCCGGGTAAGAAGAACTCGACGATTCACCTGCTGTCGGGCGGCGAGAAAGCGCTGACCGCAATTGCGCTGGTGTTTGCGATGTTCCAGTTGAACCCGGCCCCGTTCTGCTTGCTGGACGAGGTGGACGCGCCGCTGGACGACGCCAACACCGAGCGCTACGCCAACATGGTCAAGCGCATGTCCGACAAGACCCAATTCGTTTTTATTTCTCACAACAAGATTGCGATGGAAATGGCGCAACAGCTCATCGGTGTGACCATGCAGGAACAAGGTGTGTCCCGGATCGTGGCGGTGGATATGGATGCCGCGCTGACCATGGCGGAGGCAGCATAAATGCAGGACAACAACCTGGTGATGGCCCTGCTGGGCGCCGGCGTGGTGTTTGTGCTGGTGATCGTTGTGTACAACCAGTGGCAGATCCGCAAGGCACGCCGCCCCGAAGCGTACAACCCGCCCGTCGACGAGACCCCGCGCGGCGACGGTTGGACTGAGCGCGCCGAACCCGCCCTGGGTGGCGAGCTCGATGACACCAACCGCGTTGAACCGCGTCTTGAGCCCGGTTTCTCGGCGAAGACGCACACTCCCGCCACGGGCAGCGCCGAAACCGAAGCGGGCGTGATCGGCGCTGAACTCACGCCCTCGGGCGACGATGCCGCGCTCGAAGCCGCCGAGACGGAAGAGGTTGCCGAACCTGCCCCGGGTTCGCTGGAGCCGGCCAATGGCGTGATCGATCCGCTGATCGATTGCATTGTGCCGCTGCACCCGGATCGTGAGGTGTCGGGCGATCGCCTGCTGCCGGCGCTGGCCAAGCTGCGCCGCGCAGGCACCAAGCAGATCCACGTGGAAGGTTTGAACCCCGCCGCCAATGCGTGGGAAGCCATCCGCGCCGGTCAGCGCTACCTTGACGTGCAAGTGGCCGTGCAACTGGCCAACCGCACGGGCCCGCTGAATGCGTTGGAGTTCTCGGAATTCATCAACGCGATCGATCCGCTGTCGGAGGCGGCTGATGCCGTGCCTGAGCTTCCGGACATGAGCGAGACGATTTCCAATGCGCGCGAACTCGACGCCTTTGCCGCCGAGTGTGATGTGCAACTGGGCGTGAGTGTGATCTCCGATGGGGCGCCTTGGTCGGCAGCATACGTGCAGACGGTGGCCACGCAAGACGGCCTCGTGCTCTCGCGCGACGGCACGCGTTTCACACGCTTCCATGCGGGCGCAGACGGTGTACAGCGCGCGCTGTTCACGCTGCAGTTTGGCGACACCAATTTCCTGCGCGATGACCTGACCGCCAAGGCCGGCCGCCAGATCACGCTGTTGCTCGATGTGCCGGTGGCAGAAGAGGCAAGCAAGCCGTTCAAGCTGGTGTGCGAATACGCCTACACGCTGTCGCAGCGCATGGGTGCGCAGGTGGTGGATGACAACCTGCGTCCGCTGACGGAACAATCGTTCGTCGCCATCCAGAAGCATCTGCGCGTGCTGTACGACAAGCTTGAATCGCGCGGCATCCCGGCCGGTTCCAGCACCGCGGTGCGCTTGTTTAGCCACTGACCCACGCACGATGAGCAAGACTGCAGAACCCGCGTCCGGTGCCACACCCGAGGCGCGGGCAGCTTGGCTGCGCGCCGAGCTGAACCGCTACGCCCATGAGTATTACGTGCTCGACCAGCCCAGCGTGCCTGACGCTGAATATGACCGGCTCTATCGCGAGCTGGAAGCGCTGGAAGCCGAACATCCCGAGCTGAAGACACCGGACTCGCCCACACGGCGGGTCGGTGGGGCGGTCCTCCCCGAATTTGCAGCGGTCAGGCATGTCATTCCCATGCTGTCGATCCGCACCGAGACCGACACCACCGCCAACGGCGCGCGTGCGTTCGACGCCAGCGTACGCCGCGAGCTGGGCCTTGATGACACCGATCCGCCCGTCGAATATGCCGCCGAGCTGAAGTTCGATGGCCTGGCGATCAACCTGCGCTATGAGCGCGGTTATCTCGTGCAGGCCGCCACACGCGGCGACGGCACCACAGGCGAAGACGTCACGCAGAACATCCGCACGATCCGCCAGATTCCACTGGGGCTGTCGCCTGTTGGCGGCCATGTGCCCGACGTGCTGGAAGTGCGCGGCGAGGTCTACATGCGTCGCGACGACTTTGAAAAGCTCAACGCCCGCCAGCGTGAGCGCGGCGACAAGACCTTCGTCAATCCGCGCAACACAGCAGCCGGTGCCGTCCGCCAGCTCGATCCGAAGATGGCTGCCGAGCGCCCGCTGTCGTTCTTCGCCTATGGCCTGGGCGAGGTGGTCGGCTGGAAGGGCATGCCCGAGACGCATTCCGGCATGCTCGATGCGCTGCAGGCATTTGGCTTTCCGGTCAGCGCGGAACGCGCAGCGGTGAAGGGCGGAGACGGGCTGGTCACGTTCCATGAGGCGATCGGCGCCAAGCGCGACAGCTTGCCGTTCGACATCGACGGCGTGGTCTACAAGGTCAATTCGCTCGCGTTGCAGCGCGAACTCGGGTTTCGCACGCGTGAGCCGCGCTGGGCGGTCGCGCACAAATATCCGGCGCAGGAAGCGCTGACCACTGTCGAATCGATTGGCGTGCAGGTCGGCCGCACGGGCGCCATTACGCCGGTGGCGCGGCTGGTGCCGGTGTTTGTTGGCGGCGTGACGGTCACCAATGCGACGCTGCACAACGAAGACGAAGTCCGCCGCAAGGATGTGCGCATTGGCGACACCGTGATCGTGCGCCGCGCGGGTGACGTGATCCCCGAGGTGGTGGGTGTGGTGCTCGATCGCCGCCCGATGGATGACGTGCCCGGCAGCGACTTGTTCAATCCGCAGCGGCAGCCTAAGTACCCGCCGTTCGAACTGCCGAAGACGTGCCCGGTGTGCGGTTCGCACGTTGTGCGCGAAGAGGGCGAGGCGGTGGCCCGCTGCTCAGGCGGGCTGTTTTGCTCGGCACAGCGTAAAGAGGCGATCCGCCACTTTGCCGGCCGCCGCATGATGGACATCGAAGGCCTGGGCGAGCGTTACATCGACAACCTGGTCGAGCTGGACTACGTACACGGCATCGCAGACCTCTACAAACTCAAGCTCGAAGATTTCCTGGAAATGAAGCGCCGCGCCGATGAGCGCGATGGCGCGACACCGGAAACCGTCGCCGCCGGCAAGATCGCCACCAAGTGGGCTGAGAATCTGCTGGAGGGCATTCAGGCCAGCAAGACGCCGCCGTTGGCGCGCTTCCTGTTTGCACTGGGAATCCGCCACGTGGGCGAATCGACCGCCAAGACGCTCGCGGACTGGCTCGGCAGTCTGGCCATCATCCGGCGGGCACCGGCACCGCTGCTTCTGGCACTGCCCGACGTGGGCGCCACGGTGGCTGAAGCCATCGCGGATTTCTTTGCCGAGGCGAAGAATCAGCAGGCACTTGATGCGCTGCTGGACGCCGGTGTTGCACCGCAAGGCGAGCATGCGCCAAACGCAAAGCTGCGCGAGAAGCTGGAGCCGGCCGAGCTGTACAGCACGCTTGGCGTGCCCAAGCTGACAGCCACGCGTGCCAAGCAATTGGCGGTGGCAGCGCCCACGCTTGCCCGGTTGGCCAGCGTGGAGTCCGACCAGTTGGCCGGGCTGCCGGCGGATGTGTCTGCATCGCTGCTCGAATGGCTGGGCTCGCACGACCATCGCACGCAGTTGGAGCGGCTCGACGCGCTGCGCGACGAACTGCTTGCCGCCATGCCGGCTGAAGCCGCCGAAGAAGGCGTGCTGGCCGGCAAAACTGTCGTGTTGACCGGCACATTGCCCAACCTCACGCGCGACGAAGCCAAGGCTATGCTGGAAGCGGCGGGCGCCAAGGTATCCGGTTCGGTGTCGAAGAAAACCGACTACGTTGTCGCCGGAGAAGACGCCGGCAGCAAGCTCGCCAAAGCCGAAGAATTGAACGTGAAGGTTCTGGACGAAGCGGGTATGCTCGCGCTGTTAAAAAAACCGGCGGGAGACCAGGCATGATCCGAAACATCCTCAAGATGGGCGACAGCCGTCTGCTGCGCGTGGCCAAGCCGGTCGAGCGTTTCCACACGCCCGAACTGACGGCCTTGATTGAAGACATGTTCGACACCATGGATGCGGCACGGGGTGCCGGCCTGGCGGCCCCGCAGATCGGCGTGGATCTACAAGTCGTCATCTTCGGGTTCGATCGCAACGACCGGTATCCGGATGCGCCCGCCGTGCCCAAGACGGTGTTGATCAACCCCACCATCGAGCCGCTGTCGGACGAGATGGAAGACGGTTGGGAGGGCTGCCTCTCGGTGCCGGGCCTGCGTGGCGTTGTGCCGCGCCACACACGCCTGCGCTACACCGGCTTCGATCAGCACGGCCACGCCATCGACCGCATAGCCGAGGGCTTCCACGCCCGTGTCGTGCAGCACGAATGCGATCACCTGCAGGGCGTGTTGTACCCGATGCGCGTGAAGGATTTCACCCGCTTCGGCTTTACCGAAGTGCTGTTCCCGGAATTGCCCGCCAATTACGACGACTGATCAAGACTGCGGGAGCGTCGCACCTGCGGGGGCGGGTGGGCGCATGTTTCATCCACCACGGAGACGATATGAAGCGCGATGGTTTGAGGGGCTGGCGCCGGCTGGCGCTTGGGGTCGCCATGACGGCGATGCTGGGGTTGGCTGCGTGCGCGGGGCCGCAGGCGCCGGAAACACCGGCGGCCGCACCGGTTGCCCAGAAGCCTCAGGGGCCAGTCTGGCAACGCGTGCATCTGGGCACGGATGCCGGGGCCTATGATTTCCCCGTCTACGCCAACCATCCGCTCGATGGTGACCTGAGCAGCATCCGCGAAGTCGTATTCGTGCAGCACGGTCTGCAGCGCAACGGCAACGATTACTACACCGCGGGCGCCGATCTGCTTCAGGCCAGCGGCCGCAACCCCGACGAAGTCCTTTTGATTGCCCCGAACTTTCCCGGCACGCCCGATGAGGGCAAGGGTTTTGACGGCATGCCGGTCTGGTCGGTGGATGGCTGGATCGGCGGCTTCAACGCCACCAATGCACCGTACACCGATCTGAGCTCGCTCAAGGTGCTCGATGACCTGATCGGGTACGTGACTGACCCGGCGCGTGCACCCAACGTCAAGCGCGTCACGGTGGCAGGTCATTCGGGCGGCGGCCAGATCGTGCAGCGCTACGCCGTGCTCAACAACGTGGACGAAGCCATTCGCAAGCGCGGCATCGACCTGCAATACGTGGTCGCCAATCCGTCGTCGTATCTGTATTTCACGCCGGAGCGTCCCCGCGGCAAGGGCTTCGCGCGTTACAGCACCCGCGTCTGCCCGGACTACGATCACTACAAGTACGGCATGGTCGACATGGTCCCGTATGCAGCCGGCAAGACTGGCCGGCAACTGTTCAACCGATATGCGCAGCGCCACGTAACCTACCTGGCCGGCACCAGCGACAACGACCCGAACCACCGCGTGCTCGACAAGCTCTGCGGTGCCGAGGCGGAGGGCCCGACGCGCCTGGATCGCGCACGCAACTACTGGCGCTACGAGCGGCACATGGCGGGGCGCAGGCGCGTCAACCACCAGGCGCACGAAGTGGTTGGCGTGGGCCACGACCAGGCGAAGATGTTCGGCTCGCGCTGCGGGGCGCAAGCGGTGTTTGGCATGCCCGCATCGGCCAACACCACGGGGGCCGCGTGCCAGGCTCCGCGTCTGTAACCTAGACGGCAGACATAAAAAAAACCGGTCAGCGCGCAATGCGTTGACCGGTTTTTTTCTTTGGGGCAGAGGCAGCCTCAGAACTTCTCGAACGGCCCCAGGAAGCGCCACTGGCCGACTGGCAGGTCACCCAGCACGATGCTGCCCATGCGGATGCGCTTGAGGCCCACCACTTCCAGTCCCACCTGTTCGCACATGCGGCGGATCTGGCGTTTCTTGCCTTCGCGCAGCACAAAACGCAGCTGCTCTTCGTTCTGCCAGCTCACCTTCGCGGGCTTCAGTTCTTCGCCGTCGAGCGACAGGCCAAAGCGCAGCTTCTCCATCAACTCTTCCGGGAAGACCTTGGAGATGTCGCGCTCAACCAGGCCGTTCGGCGAATCCCACACCACGCGCACCAGGTATTCCTTCTCGACCGTCGAATCCTCGCCGATCAGGTGGCGCGCCACGCGGCCGTCCTGCGTCAAGACCAGCAAGCCGGTGGAGTCGATATCCAGTCGGCCAGCTGGCGCCAACGCCCGACGCTGCCAGGGCGCGAAGCGCTTGCGGGTGGGGTCGCCCTCCCACTGGTTTTCCGGCACAAACAGCGAAACGGCAGGCTGATAGCCATCTTCTGCCTGGCCCGACACGTAGCCGACTGGCTTGTGCATCAGCACGGTCACGCGCTCGCCTTGCTCGGAGCGCGCCGACTGATGGATTTCGATGATCGCATCCGGCTTGACGCGCGAACCCAGCTCAGTGACCGGCTCGCCATCCACGAGCACCCAGCCGCGCGGAATCCATTCATCGGCCTCGCGGCGCGAGCACAGACCCAGTTCGGACATGCGCTTGGACAGACGGACCAACCCGCTCGATTCGGTTTCCGGTGCCTGACGGGGTGCCCGCTCTTCAGCATGGCGCGGAGCGCGTTCCTCGCGTTCGGGCCGTTGCGGACGGGCCGGACGATCTTCAAAGCGGTGTGGCGGGCGATCATTGTCAAAACGACGCGGAGGACGTTGATCGCCCTCACGGCGCGGTGCGCGTTGATCGTCGCCATAGCGCCGCGGCGGCCGTTGCTCATCGTCGAATCGGCGTGGCGGACGTTGGTCGTCACCGTACCGGCGTGGCGGACGCTCATCGTCAAAGCGACGCGGAGGACGTTGGTCACCCTCACGACGGGGCGCGCGTTGATCGTCGCCATAGCGTCGCGGGCGTTCGTCGTCGAAACGACGGGGCGGCCGTTGGTCGTCGCTGAACTTGCGCGGCGGACGTTGCTCGTCGTCGAATCGGCGTGGCGGGCGCTGGTCGTCACCGTAGCGGCGCGGGGGGCGTTGGTCGCCCTCACGACGGGGCGCGCGTTGATCATCGCCATAGCGTCGCGGGCGTTCGTCGTCGAAACGGCGGGGCGGCCGTTGATCGTCGCCGAACTTGCGCGGCGGGCGTTGCTCGTCGTCGAATCGGCGTGGCGGGCGCTCATCGTCAAAGCGTCGTGGAGGACGCTGGTCGCCATCACGACGCGGCGCGCGTTGATCGTCCCCATAGCGGCGCGGGCGTTCTTCATCGAATCGACGGGGCGGGCGCTGATCGTCGTTGAACCGGCGCGGTGGACGTTCATCGTCGAAACGTCGCGGAGGACGTTCGTCGTCGGACCGACGAGGTGGCCGATCTTCGAAGCGTCGCGGCGGGCGCTCGTCGTCAGCGCGACGGGGCGGGCGCTGGTCGTCGTTGAATCGACGCGGAGGACGTTCGTCATCAAAGCGCCGCGGTGGGCGATCGCCTTGTACGCGGCGCGGCTTGGCGTCGCGCGTCTGGCCGTCGTCGTCGCGGCGCGGAGGGCGTGCGGGGCGCGGCGGCTTACCGGCACCTTCTTCCGGCTTGGGGCGGCGCTGCGACGGGCGCAGCGGCTGGCGCTCGCGGTTCAGGTCAGACGAGCGCAGCGGCTTGCCCGTGGAACGTACGGCATTACCTTCGTCGTCGCGGCGCACGCCAAGCGTGGCGCGCTTGCCCGGGCGGGTGGCGCGCTGAGTCGGGTCGCTGGCGCCGCGCTTGTCGTCGTCGCCGGGGAAATCATCGGAATCGGTAGTCATGAATCTAGACCGGTAAGGCTGGCGCTCAGATGGCGAGCGCATCAAGCAGCTCGCTTTCAAGCTCGAGCTGCAGTTTGTTGTCCTGGGTCAGGCGGGTGCCGTCGACCAGGAAGATGTCTTCCACGCGCTCGCCGAGCGTGTTGATACGCGCGGTGTGCACCGACACGCGACGGTGCGCGAGCACGCGGGCAATCGCGTAGAGCAGACCGGTGCGGTCTGTCGCAGAAATGGAGAGCAGGTAATACTGGCCGCGCTCGTCCGCGCGCAGGTCGACGCGAGGCTTGATCGGGAAGCTGCGCGACTGGCGCGAGATGCGCCCACGCGGCGGCTCGGGCAGGGCGGTTTCGCGCGAGATCTGTTCAGCCAGTTCGTGTTCGACCAGCGTGATGATGTCGCGGTAATGCCCGGGCTCCACCAAGCCGCTGCTGGGGTCGGCCACCTGGAAGGTGTCGAGCGCATAGCCGTGTTTGGTGGTGTGGATCTTGGCGTCCAGAATCGTCAGGCTCTTGCGCTCGAAGTAGCCGCAGATGCGCGCGAACAGATCGGGCCGATCCGGCGAGTACACCGCCACCTGCAGGCCGACGCCCGCCGGTGAAATGCGCGCACGCACGATGGGGATCGTGGTGTCGACGCGGTTGTAGAAGTGTCGCGTGAACCAGGCGATGTCGCGCGCGTCGTGGCGCAGGAACACGCCCACGTCGAGCTGTTTCCATAGCGCCTCGTGCGCGGTGTCGTCCAGCGCGGCCAGGCGCAGCAGGGCGCGCGCTTCTTCCTTGCGGCCTTCGAGCACGGCGTGCGGGTCGGTGGTGGCACCGCCGAGCACGCGCAGCGTCATGCGATACAGGTCTTCCAGCAGCTTGCCCTTCCAGGCATTCCACACTTTCGGGCTGGTGCCGCGAATGTCGGCAACGGTCAGCAGATAAAGCGCGGTCAACCGACGCTCGGTACCAACCAGATCGGCGAAATGACGGATGACTTCCGGATCGCCCAGGTCCTGCTTCTGAGCGACCTGGCTCATGGTCAGGTGGTGTTCGACGAGCCAGACGACCAGGTCGGCGTCTTCCTTGGCGATGCCGTGTTCCTTGCAGAAGCGCCGCGCGTCGGACATGCCGAGCACCGAGTGGTCGCCGCCGCGTCCTTTCGCAATGTCATGGAAGAGCGCGGCCACGGTCAGCACCCACGGCTTGTCGAAGTTCGCCATCAACTGGCTGCAGAACGGAAACTCGTGCGTGTGCTCGACGATGGCGAAGCGGCGGATGTTGCGCACCACCATCAGGATGTGCTGATCTACCGTGTAGACGTGAAACAGGTCGTGCTGCATCTGCCCCACGATGCGGCGGAAATTGACCAGGTAGCGGCCGAGCACGCTGGTCTGGTTCATCAGGCGCAGAGCGTGTGTGATGCCCTGCGGCTGCTGCAGGATCGACAGGAACAGCGCGCGGTTGGCCGGATCCTTGCGCCATTTGGCGTCCATCAACGTCCGCGCGTTGTATAGCGCGCGCATCGTGCTGGCTGCCAGCCCCTTGATGCCGCGCGTCTGCTCGTACAGCAGGAACGTTTCAAGAATTGCCGTCGGTTCGCGCTGGTAGAGATCGGCGTCGGCAATTTCGAGCATGCCTTGCCGTTCGACAAAGCGGTCGTTGATCTTGCGCGTAATACCCAGCTCGCTCGGGAACAGCTTCGCCTCGATGTTCTGCAGCACCACGGTATTGAGCTGCGTGACGGCCTTGGCTACCCAGTAATAGCGGCGCATGAGCTGTTCGCTCGCGCGCTTGGCGGTGGTTGGGCGGTAGCCGAACGACTCGGCCAGTTGCGTCTGCAGGTCGAACACCAAGACGTCCTGCCGACGCCCGGCCAGCAGGTGCAGGCGCGCCCGCACGGTTTTGAGCAGACGTTCATTGCTGGCCAACTCCTGCGCTTCACGGCGCGTGAGCAGGCCGTTGGCAAGCAGCTCATTCCAGCTCGAACCGAAACCGGCCGCGCGCGTCATCCACAGAATCACCTGCAGATCACGCAGGCCGCCGGGGCTTTCCTTGCAGTTCGGTTCAAGCGAGTAGGGCGTGTCCTGGTATTTGGCATGCCGCTGGCGCATTTCCAGCAGTTTCGACTGGAAGAAATCTGCCGCGTCGAGGTGGCCTTGATACTGCGTCTCGAACGTGCGGTACAGGCCTTCGTCGCCGGTCAGCAGGCGCGCTTCCAGCAACGACGTGCGTACCGTGACGTCCTGTGCGGCCTCATTGATGCATTCGTCGACCGTGCGCACCGATGAGCCGATGTCCAGTCCCATGTCCCAACAGCGGCCGATGAAGGCCTCCAGCCGGGCCTCCAATGCTTTATCTGCGGTGCCCGGCAGCAACAGGAGGATGTCCACATCGGAATGCGGAAACAGCTCGCCGCGCCCGTAACCGCCCACGGCAATCAGCGCGCAGGTGGCAGGCATCTGCTCTTCCTGCCAGAGCCGCACCAGCGCACGGTCCACCGCGCGCGCCAGCTTGGTCACGAGTTGCTGAACGTTGGCGTGCTGGTCGAACTGCGCGAACAGGTGTGCGCGCTCAGCTTTCAGGGCGTCGCGCGGATGGGCTTCTTCGGCAGGGGCAGCAGCAGCGGAGGGCATGAGCGGAGCGTGAATGAAACAGCGACCGGAACGAGCCGGTCGCTGCAAGAGTTGAGCCGGTGCGAGGCGAGATCAGCGCGACGGTGCTGCCGCTGACGATGCGGCTCGCCCGCGAGGATCAGGCCGTGGCCGGCGCGCCTTCGTGTACGAATTCCGGTGCCGGCGGCGTCAACGCCGACACGGTCAGCACTTCGTGGCCGGTTTCCGTCACCAGAAGCGTATGTTCCCACTGCGCCGACAGGCTGCGATCGCGTGTCTTGACGGTCCACTGGTCGGGCATCGTGCGGATGTCGCGCTTGCCCGCGTTGATCATCGGTTCGATCGTGAAGATCATGCCTGCCTTCAGTTCCATCCCGGTGCCGGGGCGGCCGTAGTGCAGGATCTGCGGATCTTCGTGGAATTTCTTGCCGATGCCGTGGCCGCAATATTCGCGCACCACGCTATAGCCGGCTGCTTCAGCATGTTGCTGGATCACGTGGCCGATGTCGCCCAGGCGGGCGCCGGGACGCACCGCGGCGATGCCCTTCCACATGCATTCGAACGTCACCTGCGTCAGGCGCTTGGCCAGGATCGATCCTTCGCCCACGACGAAGGTGCGGCTGGTGTCGCCGTAATAGCCTTCCTTGGTGATGACGGTGATATCGAGGTTGACGATGTCACCGCTCTTGAGCACCTTGTCGCCCGGAATGCCGTGGCAAATCACATCGTTGACGGACGTGCAGATCGATGCCGGGAAGGGCGGATAGCCCGGTGGGGCGTAGTTCAGCGGCGCCGGCACCGTGCCTTGCACGTCACGCATGTAGGCATGGCACAGTTGGTCCAGCTTGCCCGTGGTCACGCCGGGCGTTACGAACGGGGTGATGTAATCCAGAACTTCGGACGCAAGCCGGCAGGCTACGCGCATTTGCGCAATGTCTTCGGCGGTGTGAATGGTAACGGCCATGCTGTGACTCTTTCTGCACGCAGGCGCGCGAGGCGCCGCGTCGTGGCTAAAGTGTGAATTATCGCACCAAAGCGCCCCGGCCGGGGTTTTCGGGCGCTGGGCGCCAGCCTCGGCCTGTTTGCTGCGAATGCTCGGAAGGTCTTGAGTCGATTGGGTTTTTGCCGCTATAATCGCTGGCTAAGCAGTCGCTGGTCGTGTGGCCGGTGACGCTTGAAATCGCGAGCCGCTTCACCGCGGGTGTCCGTCGTAACGCATGCAACGGATGTCTGAGGCGGCTTCAGACCTAACCCGATTGGAGAATTTCATGTCCGTGACCATGCGCGAAATGCTGGAAGCCGGTGTCCACTTTGGCCACCAGACCCGCTTCTGGAACCCCAAGATGGCCCCCTTCATCTTCGGCCATCGCAACAAGATTCACATCATCAACCTGGAAAAGACGCTGCCGATGTACCAGGACGCACTGAAGTACGTGCGCCAGCTGGCAGCCAACCGGGGCACCATTTTGTTCGTCGGCACGAAGCGTCAATCGCGCGAGATCCTGGCTGAAGAAGCGGCTCGCGCAGGTATGCCGTTCGTCGACAGCCGCTGGCTCGGCGGCATGCTGACCAACTTCAAGACGGTCAAGACCTCGATCAAGCGCCTGAAGGACATGGAAGTCGCCAAGGAAGCCGGCGCGACCGAAACCATGAGCAAGAAGGAAGCGCTGATGTTCGAGCGCGAAATGGACAAGCTGGTGAAGTCCATTGGCGGCATCAAGGACATGGGCGGCATTCCGGACGCCATCTTCGTGGTGGACGTTGGCTACCACAAGATTGCCGTGACCGAAGCAGCCAAGCTGGGTATTCCGGTGATCGGCGTGGTTGACACGAACCACTCGCCGGAAGGCATCGACTACGTCATCCCGGGTAACGACGACTCGAGCAAGGCTGTTGCACTGTACGTGCGCGGCGTGGCCGACGCGATCCTGGAAGGCCGCGCCAACGCGGTGCAGGAAGTAGTTGAAGCCGCTCGCGGTGGCGACGACTTCGTGGAAGTCCAAGAAGGCTAAAGACAAGAAGGCGTGCGCCCGCGGCTTGATTGCGCGGGACGCGTGCTAGGCCGCACCTGGTGCAACGCATCGGGGCCGATGGCCAGACAGGGGCGCGTAACAAACGCCCCTTTTTTTTGAAATTTGTCATGCGGATGTCCCACGCGCGTCGTATTTCGTGGGGCGGCCGGATGGAACCCGGACGACAGGCCGGCGCGAGGCGAAGAATCCGCTTGCGACCGGACGACGATCTGAAACAAGGAGCATGAGAATGGCGGCAATTACCGCAAGCATGGTTGCAGAGCTGCGCGCGAAGACCGACGCGCCGATGATGGAATGCAAGAAGGCCCTGACCGAAGCCGAAGGCAACCTGGAAAAGGCCGAAGAGATCCTGCGCGTGAAGTTGGGCAACAAGGCCGGCAAGGCTTCGAGCCGCGTCACCGCTGAAGGCGTGGTTGCAGCTTTCGTCGAGGGCACCACGGGCGCCCTGGTCGAAGTGAACTGCGAAACCGACTTCGTCTCGAAGAACGACGATTTCCTGGCCTTCACGAACGATGTTGCCAAGCTGATCGCTCAGAAGAACCCGGCTGACGTGGCTGCTCTGTCGGCGCTGTCGATCGGCGACGAAACGGTTGAAGCCGTGCGTACCCGCCTGATCGGCAAGATCGGCGAGAACATGACGATCCGCCGCTTCCAGCGTTTCGAAGGTACCCAGCTGACTTCGTATCTGCACGGCACCCGCATTGGCGTGATGGTGGCATTCGAGGGCAACGAAGTGGCGGCCAAGGACGCAGCAATGCAGGCTGCCGCTATGAAGCCGGTGTCGCTGTCGGCTGACGATGTGCCGGCTGAGCTGGTCGCCAAGGAGCGCAGCGTTGCTGAGCAGAAGGCTGCCGAATCGGGCAAGCCGGCTGAAATCGTTGCCAAGATGGTGGAAGGCAGCGTGCAGAAGTACCTGAAGGAAGTCTCGCTGCTGAACCAGCCGTTCGTGAAGAACGACAAGCAGACCGTTGAGCAGATGCTCAAGGCTGCCAACACGACCGTGAAGGCTTTCACGTTGTACGTGGTGGGCGAGGGCATCGAGAAGAAGCAAGACGACTTCGCTGCTGAAGTGGCTGCCCAAGTGGCCGCCGCCAAGCAACAAGCGTAATGCTGCGACGGCCGTTTTCGATGGTGCGGCGATTCACACTCCGGCGCAGGCCGGGAGGTGTCGTTTCCACCATTGGCGCAGCCGTATAATGCCGAACAAACAGGGCACCGAAAGGTGCCCTGTTTGCAGGTGCAGCCTGCTTGCGCGGGCATCGTCGGGGATGTTTTCTGACGGCTTCCGCGCAAGAAGGTTGCGGGATGTGCGAAGTCCCCGCTTTGCACGTCGTTGTCATATCCGCAGCGTCATTTCCCTTTTCCTGTTTCCCGTACCAGGAATCGTCACGAGGATCTCCATGCCTGCCTATAAGCGCGTTCTACTCAAACTTTCCGGCGAAGCCCTGATGGGCGACGATGCCTTTGGCATCAACCGCAGCACCATCGAAGGGATGGTCAACGACATCGCTGAAATCGTGAAGCTGGGCGTGCAGGTGGCAGTGGTGATCGGCGGTGGCAATATCTTCCGCGGTGTTGCAGGCGGAGCCGCCGGCATGGACCGCGCCACGGCCGACTACATGGGCATGCTGGCCACCATGATGAACGCGCTGGCCCTGCAGGACGCCATGCGCCATGCCAACCTCGAAGGCCGTGTGCAATCGGCGCTGCGCCTGGACCAAGTGGTCGAGCCGTATATCCGTCCACGCGCGATTCGCCAGTTGGAAGAAGGGAAGATCGTGATTTTCGCCGCCGGCACCGGCAACCCGTTCTTCACCACCGACACCGCCGCCGCGCTGCGCGGCTCGGAAATCGGTGCCGAGATCGTCCTAAAGGCCACCAAGGTGGACGGCGTCTACACCGCAGATCCGAAGAAGGATCCGAGCGCTACTCGCTATACGACCATCACGTTCGACGAGGCCATCTCGCGCAACCTGCAGGTGATGGATGCGACCGCTTTCGCGCTGTGCCGCGACCAGAAGCTGCCGATCAAGGTGTTCTCGATTCAGAAGCCGGGCGCGCTCAAGCGCGTGATTCTGGGTGAAGACGAAGGCACGCTGGTGCACGTCTAAAGGCAGCGGCAAGCCTGGTTGCAGGCACCTTTTTTACCGTTCGCTGACCCTGCGTAAATGGCGTTGGCGAGCGGCTTCCATGTAAAATCGCCTATTGTCTTTTTGGTCTTGCCGGTGCCCTGTGTCGTTTTCCGGGGCGCAAGTTGGCAGACCGCCGTTATCGTTCGGAGGAAGTATGAGCGTCGCCGATGTCAAAAAGAATGCCGAGCAGAAGATGCAGAAGTCGATCGAGGCTCTCAAGGCGGATCTGGCCAAGATCCGCACTGGCCGTGCCCACACCGGTCTGCTCGATCACGTGCAAGTCGATTACTACGGCTCGATGGTGCCAATCAGCCAGGTTGCCAACGTGACCCTGGTGGATGCACGCACGATCGGCGTGCAGCCGTGGGAAAAGAAAATGGTGCAGGCCGTCGAAAAGGCCATCCGTGAAGCGGACCTCGGTCTGAACCCCGCCACCATGGGCGACATCATTCGCGTGCCGACTCCCGCACTGACCGAGGAGCGTCGCAAGGAACTGACCAAGGTCGTGAAGGGCGAGGGCGAAGATGCCAAGGTGGCCGTGCGCAACCTGCGTCGCGATGCCAACGAACAGCTCAAGAAGCTGGTGAAGGACAAAGCCATCTCGGAAGACGACGAGCGTCGCGGCGGAGACGACGTTCAGAAGCTGACCGACAAGTTCGTCGCCGAGATCGACAAGCTGGTCGCCGAGAAAGACAAGGAAATCATGACGGTGTAAGGCCGTCTCCCGCCGCCGGCGCATTGGGCGCAAGTGGTGGGAAGCCCGATTCATGCATATCAGTTCGACACTGGCGGTGCCTGACACCGCCGATACGCCGCGCCACGTCGCCGTCATCATGGACGGTAACGGCCGCTGGGCCACCGAACGGCATCTGCCGCGTGTGGCCGGGCATAGCCGCGGCCTCGACGCCGTACGAGCAACCGTTGAAGCAGCGGCACGCCGTGGCGTCGGTTACCTGACGCTGTTTGCCTTCAGCTCCGAAAACTGGCGTCGTCCTGCCGAGGAAGTCACCTTCCTCATGAAGCTGTTCATGACGGCCTTGCGCCGCGAAGTGAGCAAGCTCCATGACAACGGCATCCGCCTGCGCGTGGTGGGCGATCTATCTGCGTTCAGCCCGCGCATCCAGCTTTTGATTCGCGAAGCTGAGGCCAAGACGGCTGCCAACCCCGGTCTGACTGTCACGATTCTCGCCAACTACGGTGGGCGCTGGGACATCCTGCAAGCCATGCGCGCCTTGTTGGCGGCGCAGCCGGGCATTGCACCCGACGCCATCACGGAAGAGATGCTCGCGCCGTACATGGCGCTGTCTTACGCGCCGGAGCCGGATCTCTTCATCCGTACCGGTGGCGAGCAGCGCATCAGCAACTTTCTGTTGTGGCAGCTTGCCTATTCCGAGCTGTACTTCACCGATCGCTACTGGCCCGACTTCGATGCCGCAGAACTCGATCGCGCCTTTGCGTGGTATCGCAACCGCGAGCGCCGCTTTGGCCGCACCAGCGCGCAGCTCGAGCCCGATGTTCCCCCCGCGCTATCCGCCGGAGCCTGACACATGCTGCTGACTCGCGTCATTACCGCTGTCTGCTTGCTGATTGTCATCCTGCCTATTCTGTTTTTCGCGCCGCCCGCCGGCCTGGCCGGGCTCGTGACGGTGTTTGCCGCCCTCGCCGCGTGGGAGTGGGGGCGTCTCGTGCGCCTGCCGGGCTCGTGGGGGCCAATTCTCTATGCGGTCGTTGTCGTCATGCTGACGATCGCTTGGCATGACATTCCGGTTCGGGGTGATGTGCAGCCGCTGTTCCATGGCGCGGTGATCGCGTGGGTGATCGCTTGGGGGTTGCTGGCGGGCGGTGTGCGCGAATTGCATGGCACGCGCCGCGTCGTGTTCACGCTATTGGGCCTGGTGATGCTGCCGGCGTTCGTGCATGGCGCCATTGAATTGCGCACGCACGGCATCGCGTTTCTGCTTTCTGTCGCGTTGCTCGTATGGGCGGCTGATGTGGGCGCCTATTTTGTCGGCAAGGCCATTGGTCGCCGCAAGCTTGCTCCGACTATCAGCCCCGGAAAATCCTGGGAAGGTGCAATCGGTGGTGCCGTGCTGGTTGCGGTGATTGCCACCGTGGCCGGCGTCACGCATTGGTTTGCCCCGACGTGGTTCTCCCACGAGTTCGACCAGCGCGGCGCGGTCGCCGCCCTGGCGCTGACCATCTTGCTGGTAGCCGCGAGCGTCGGTGGTGATTTGTTTGAATCCCTGCTCAAGCGTCAGGTCGGCATGAAAGACAGCAGCCGCCTGTTGCCCGGCCATGGCGGTGTGCTCGATCGCATCGACGCGCTGCTGCCGGTGTTTCCGCTGGCTGCATTGCTGATTTCCTGAGGCGTCTGAACATGATGCGTTTGACCGTTCTTGGCGCCACCGGCTCCATTGGCGACAGCACGCTCGACGTGGTGCGCCGTCATCCCGACAAATACAGTGTTTTTGCGCTGACTGCCAACGCACAGACTGACAAGCTCGCGGTGCTCTGCCGTGAGTTTCGCCCGAAGATGGCTGTGCTGGGTTCGGTGGCTGCGGCAGATGCCTTGCGTGATCAGCTAGGCGCAGATGCTGCCGGCATCGAAATCCGTTCCGGCACTGAAGCGTTGGAAGAGGCGGCCGCCCACCCCGACTGCGATGCCGTGATGGCGGCCATCGTTGGCGCGGCAGGTTTGCGCCCGACGCTTGCCGCCGTGCACGCCGGCAAGCGCGTGCTGCTTGCCAACAAGGAGGCGTTGGTGATGTCCGGCGCGCTCTTCATGGACGCCG
Source organism: Ralstonia sp. Ralssp135 (assembly GCF_047304345.1). Taxonomy (NCBI): domain Bacteria; kingdom Pseudomonadati; phylum Pseudomonadota; class Betaproteobacteria; order Burkholderiales; family Burkholderiaceae; genus Ralstonia; species Ralstonia sp. Ralssp135. The sequence goes on along the minus strand of NZ_JBGLYZ010000009.1, from coordinate 52,267 downwards.
TGCGTCAGCATGGCGCCACCGTTCTCCCGATCGACAGCGAGCACAACGCCATCTTCCAATGCTTGCCGCAGCAAGTTCCGCAGTTCGCGCGTGGCGTGTCGCGCATCGTGCTGACGGCATCCGGTGGTCCGTTCCGCACGCGCGCGGTGGATTCTCTTGCGGATGTCACGCCAGACCAGGCTTGCGCGCATCCGAACTGGGTGATGGGGCGCAAGATCTCCGTCGACTCCGCCACCATGATGAACAAGGGGCTGGAGGTGATCGAGGCGCACTGGCTGTTCGGCGTTCCGGTCGAGCATCTCGAAGTCCTGATCCACCCACAGAGTGTCATCCATTCGATGGTCGGCTACGACGATGGCTCGGTGCTGGCGCAGCTAGGCAATCCAGACATGCGCACGCCGATTGCCTACGGCTTGGCATATCCCGAACGCATCGAAGCCGGCGTTCCGCTGCTCGATCTCGTTACGACGGGCGCGCTCACGTTCGAGGCGCCGGACCTGCGTCGCTTCCCGTGTTTGGCGCTGGCTTTTGACGCATTGCGCGCCGGTGGTACGGCGCCTGCTGCACTGAACGCAGCCAACGAGGTGGCTGTTGAAGCATTCTTGCAGCGCCGCATCCGGTTCACCGAGATTGCCGCCGTGGTGGACGATACGCTCGCCCGCACTTCCATCGTGCCCGCCGACTCGCTCGACACCGTTTTTGCGGCCGACGCCCAAGCACGTCAGCAGGCCGAGCGCTATATCGCGACCGTATGCGCGCAACTGCCGGCCGCCTGAAAGCGCCCCGTCAGAGCAAGCGGGTAACATAGCGGCTTCGTGCGGGGCTAGCCCCGCACATGCCCTTCAGTGCATCCGGAGAAGGTTTTGCAGACCGTTTTAGCGTTTGTCTTTGCGATCGCGGTACTGATCGTCATTCACGAACTGGGCCACTACAGCGTCGCGCGTCTGTGCGGCGTTAAAGTGCTCCGGTTTTCCGTTGGTTTCGGCAAAGTGCTGTTCCGCCGTGTGGGTCGCGGCCCTGACCGCACCGAATGGACGATCTGCGCCATTCCGCTCGGCGGCTACGTCAAGATGCTGGGCGAAGGCTCGCGAGACCCCGAGAAAGACCCGCCCATCCTCCCCGAAGATCTGCCGCGCACCTTCGATCATCAGCCGGTCTACAAGCGATTCGCCATCGTGGCTGCTGGCCCGATCGCCAATTTCTTGCTCGCGATTGCGCTCTATGCAGTGCTGGCGTGGGTGGGCGCAATCGAGCCGTTGCCTATCCTTGGTGCTCCGCCGCCGGGCAGCATTGCCGCTCAGGCCGACCTGCGTGCCAAGGACCGCGTGATCGCCATTGGTACGGATGATGAAACACCTGCTCCCGTGCGCAGCTGGAGCGATGTTCGCATGCGCTTGTATTCGGCTGGCATCGCGGGCCGCGACGCGCTTGTACAAGTGCGCGGTGCCGATGGCGCCGAGCGCACCGTTCGCTTGCATGGTTTGCCGAGCGCAGCCCGTACGCCCCAGGCCGACGTGATTGACCAGATTGGTTTGCGCCTGCTTGGCGGCCCCGTCACCATCGTCGACGTACTGCCCGCCAGTGCCGCGGCACGCGCCGGGTTGCGGGCCGGCGATCAGATCGTTCGCTTCGCGGGTCAGCCCGCCGATCAGGCGATGGACCTCATCCGCCAGATCCGCGCCATGCCCGAGCAGAATGCGTCGATCGATATTCTGCGCAACGATCAGCCCATGACCTTGCCCGTTCGCCCAGATGCAGACACCGATCCCAAGAACCCCACTGGCCCGAAGATCGGCAAGCTCGGCGCGCAGCTCAACCAGAAGGTGGAAACGGCGATGATCCGGGATGAGCCGGTCGCCGCCCTGGGTCATGCCGTGGGCGAGGTCTGGCGGACTTCGGCGCTGTCGCTGCAGGTCCTCGGCAAGATGATCGTCGGTCAGGCATCGCTGCAGAACCTGAGCGGACCGATCACGGTGGCTGACTTTGCGGGCAAGGCGGCAAGCCTTGGCTGGCAGACGTTTGTGAGCTTTCTCGCGTTGATCAGTGTCAGTCTCGGCGTACTGAACTTATTGCCCGTTCCGGTATTGGATGGGGGGCATTTGCTGTATTATTGCGTGGAATTTTTGACTGGCCGACCCGTGCCGGAATCCTGGCAAGCAGTCCTTCAGAAGATCGGCGTCGCCTGCATCCTGCTTCTCACTTCGCTCGCCCTGTACAACGATTTGAGTCGGTTGTTTCTGACTCGTGGCTAGACCGTATTCAAACTGAGTCGGTCAGCCCCTTCGTTGCCACCGGCGTGAGCGGGCAACTCAGGGTTTTGAAAACACTCAGAAGTGGATTCCGATTGAATCCAACTAGGGGATTAGATTGATCAGACAACATCGCTTCCCGCTCAGCGTGCTGGCGGCTTCCGTGCTGACCGTTACTGCCGGTCAGGCTCATGCAGTGGAGCCGTTCGTCGTCAAGGACATTCGCGTGGAGGGGGTGCAGCGCGTCGAGCCGGGCACCGTGTTCGGCTATCTGCCCGTGAAGGTGGGTGAGACCTTTACCGACGAGAAGGGCGCCGAATCGATTCGCGCGCTCTACAACACCGGCTTCTTCAAGGACGTTCAGATCCGCTCCGAAGGCAATGTGCTGGTGGTGCGCGTGGAAGAGCGTCCGGCGATCTCGCAGCTCGAGTTCATCGGCTTCAAGGAGTTCGACAAGGAAGCGCTGCGTCGTACGCTGCGCGGCGTGGGTGTTGCTGAGGCCCGTTACTACGACAAGTCCCTCATCGACCGCGCCGAGCAGGAAATCAAGCGCCAGTATGTTTCGCGCGGCTACTACGCGGCTGAGGTGACGACAACCGTTACGCCGGTCGATGCCAACCGTGTGTCGATCACGTTCACGGTGGACGAAGGCCCGACCGCCAAGATTCGCCAGATCAATATCGTCGGCAACAAGGCCTTCAAGGAAGGCGACCTGCGCGACGAGATGCAATTGTCCACGCCGAACTGGCTGTCGTGGTACACCAAGAACGATCTGTACTCCAAGCAGAAGCTCACGGCTGACCTGGAAGCGCTGCGCTCGTTCTATCTGGATCGCGGCTACCTGGAATTCGCTATCGAGTCGACCCAGGTGTCGATCACGCCCGACAAGAAGGACATCTACCTGACGCTGAACATCCACGAGGGTGAGCAGTACAAGGTATCGGACATCAAGCTGACCGGCGAACTGCTGGGCAAGCAGGCCGAGATGGAGAAGCTCATCAAGCTCAAGCAGGGCGATGTCTTCTCTTCGGCCAAGCTGTCGTCGACCACCAAGTCGATTACCGACCTGCTCGGCACGTACGGCTACGCTTTCGCCACCATCAACCCGCAGCCGCAGATCAATCAGAAGGACCGCACGGTTGCACTCACGCTGGTGGTCGATCCGGGTCGCCGTGTGTATGTGCGTCGCGTGAACGTTGTCGGCAACAGCAAGACCCGCGACGAAGTCGTGCGCCGCGAAATGCGCCAGATGGAAGCCTCGTGGTTCGATGGCGAGAAGCTGCAGCTTTCGCAGAACCGCGTGAACCGCACAGGCTACTTCACCGATGCGAACATCACGACGGAAGACGTGCCGGGTACGACCGACCAGGTCGATGTGAACGTCAACGTGACCGAGAAGCCGACCGGCCAGATCAACCTGGGCGTGGGCTTCTCGTCGACCGACAAGCTGGTGCTGTCGGCCGGTATCCGTCAGGACAACGTGTTCGGCTCCGGCACGAGCCTGGGCCTGGATGTGAACACGTCCAAGTCGAACCGCACCATTGCCGTGACGCAGTTCGATCCGTACTTCACTGTGGATGGCATCAGCCGTTCGACCGAGCTGTACTACCGCACGTACCGCCCGCTGTACTACACGGGTGACCAGGACTACCGTGTCGTGCAACAGGGTGGCAACGTCAAGTTCGGCGTGCCGTTCTCGGAAACCGATACCGTCTTCTTCGGCATCGGCTACGAGCGCACGACCATCGACGTGACGGCCAACACGCCGCTGGCCTACCAGAACTACGTCGCGAAGAACGGCCGTATCACCAATAACTTCCCGATCACCATCGGCTGGTCGAAGGATCAGCGTGACAGCGCTCTGGTGCCAACGCGTGGTCGCTATCAGCAGGCCAATCTGGAGTTCGGTATTCCGGGCGGCGATCTGCAGTACTTCCGTGCGTATTATCAGCACCAGTATTTCTACCCGCTGTCGAAGTCGTTCACGATGGCGTTCAACAACGAAATCGGGTACGGCCACGGTTACGGCGGCAAGGACTTCCCGGTGTTCAAGAACTACTACGCCGGCGGTATTGGCTCGGTGCGCGGTTACGAAACCAGCACGCTGGGCCCGCGCGACGCCAACGGCGTGGCCATCGGTGGCGCCAGCAAGTTCGTCGGCAATGTGGAGTTCATTTTCCCGCTGCCGGGTTCGGGCGTGGACCGCACCGTTCGCCTGTTCACCTTCTTTGACTACGGTAACGTGTTCGCCGAAGGTCAGCCGTACAAGCTGGGCGACATGCGCTACTCGACTGGTTTCGGTCTGTCGTGGCTGTCACCGATCGGCCCGCTCAAGATCAGCATGGGCTTCCCGATCAAACGCAAGACCCAAGATCAAACGCAACGCTTCCAGTTCCAGATCGGGACTGCATTCTAATGACTGCATTCATCATGAAATCCACGCGCATCACCTTGTCCCGCATGGGCGTGTCCGCTGCTTTCGCCGCACTTGCCGCAGCCAGCTTTGCGCTGCCGGCCACGGCGCAGGAAGCGCGCATCGCTGCTGTCAATTCCGAGCGCATCCTGCGCGACTCGCAGCCTGCCAAGGCCGCACAGGCCAAGCTGGAAACCGAGTTCGCCAAGCGCGACCGCGAGCTGCAGGACATGGCTGCCAAGCTCAAGGGCATGTCCGACAAGCTGGACAAGGAGTCGGCTGTGCTGGCCGATTCCGATCGCACCCGCCGTCAGCGTGAATTGTCGGACCTGGATCGTGATTTTCAGCGCAAGCAGCGCGAATTCCGTGAGGACCTGAACCAGCGCCGCAATGAAGAGCTGGCCCAGGTGCTCGAGCGCGCCAACCGCGTGATCCGCTCGATCGCTGAGCAGCGCAAGTACGACCTGATCGTGCAGGAAGCTGTGTACGTGAACCCGCGCATCGACATCACGGACGAAGTGCTCAAGGCGCTGAATTCGCAATCGGCCAAATGAGGTTGTTCGCATGTCGTTTCCGCTTGGTGAACTTGCTGCGTCGCTCGGTGCGACCGTCCAGGGTGACGCAGGCCTGATCGTCAAGTCGATCGCGCCGCTGGATCAAGCGGGCGCCGATCAGCTCGCTTTTCTTTCCAATCCGCTGTACCTCAATCAGGCTGTGAGTTCCGGTGCGGGGGCGATCATCGTGTCGCCCCGTGATCTGGAAACGCTCGAAAGCCAAGGCCATGCTGCTGGCCGGAACTGGCTCATCGCAGCCAACCCGTATGCTGCGTTTGCTCGTGTCGCCCAGCGCTTTGTCGCGCTGGCGGCGCGCCCGGTTGTGCCCGGCATTCACCGGACGGCCAGCGTGGAAGAGGGCGCAACGGTGCCGGCGTCGTGCTCCATTGGCCCGAATGTGACCATCGAAGCCGGCGCGGTGCTCGGCGAGCGTGTGCGCATCGCCGGCAACAGTTTCGTTGGCGCCGGTGCCCGCATTGGCGATGACACGTTGCTTTACGCGAACGTTTCGATCTACCACGGCTGCATGGTCGGCGCGCGCTGCATTGTGCATAGCGGCGTCGTGATCGGCGCGGATGGCTTCGGTTTTGCACCCGACTTCGGTCCGCAGGGCGGCGAATGGGTGAAGATTCCGCAGGTTGGTCGGGCCGTGATTGGCGACGACGTGGAGATCGGCGCGAACACCGCCATCGACCGCGGTGCGATGGCCGATACGGTGGTCGAGCAGGGCTGCAAGATCGACAACCAAGTGCAGATCGCGCACAACGTGCACGTGGGCGCCTATACCGTTATCGCCGGCTGCGCTGCCATTTCGGGCAGCACGAAGATCGGGCGCTACTGCATCATCGGCGGGGCGGCCAATTTTGCCGGCCATCTGACGATTGCGGACCGTGTGACCGTCTCGGGCGGCACCTCCATTACCAAATCCATCACCAAGCCCGGTGGCCATTTCACCAGCGTTTTCCCATTCATGCCGCATGGCGACTGGGAGCGTAACGCGGCCATCGTCCGAGGCCTGACGCGCATGCGCGAACGGTTGCAACAACTGGAACAGCGGGTCAAAGACCTGCAGCAACAATCATGACCGAAGCAACGAATGCGACGAGCGCGACCCCCAGCCCCGTCAGTGATTTCAACATCAAGAAGATTCTCGACCTGCTGCCGCATCGCTACCCGATGCTGCTGGTTGACCGCGTGATTTCGCTGGAGCCGCGCAAGTCGATTACGGCTATCAAGAACGTGACGTTCAACGAGCCGTTCTTCAACGGGCACTTCCCCGGCCATCCGGTGATGCCGGGCGTGCTGATGCTCGAAGCGCTGGCGCAAACCGCTGCGCTGCTGACTTTCGGCGAGGCCGATCACGAGCGCAAGGAAAACCAGCTCTACCTGTTCGTGAGCATTGACGGTGCACGCTTCAAGCGCCAGGTGACGCCGGGCGACCAGCTTGTGATGACGGCAGAACTGCTGCGCTCGAAGAGCGGTATGTGGAAGTTCAAGGTGTACGGCAAGGTTGACGGTGAAGTCGCTGTGGAAGCCGAAATCATGTGTGCCGTGCGCGAAGACAAGTCCAAGGGCGAGGCATGACGCAAGCACAGAAGATCCACCCAACCGCGCAGATCGATCCGAAGGCCGAACTGGATTCGAGCGTCGAGATCGGCGCGTTCACGGTCGTGGGCCCGAACGTGCGGATGGGTGCAGGCACGCGCGTCGGCCACCACACGGTGATCGAGGGCTACACGACGCTGGGTCGCGACAACAGCATCGGCCACTTCGCATCGGTGGGCGGCCGCCCGCAGGACATGAAATATCGCGACGAGCCGACGCAGCTGATCGTCGGCGATCGCAATACCATCCGCGAATTCACCACGATCCATACCGGCACCGCGCAGGATGCCGGCATCACGTCCATCGGTGACGACAACTGGATCATGGCCTACGTGCATATCGCGCACGATTGCCGCGTGGGCAACCACACGGTGTTCTCGAGCAACGCGCAGATCGCGGGTCACGTGGAAGTCGGTGACTGGGCGATTCTCGGCGGCATGTCGGGCGTGCACCAGTTCGTGCGTATCGGCGCGCATGCCATGCTCGGTGGAGCATCGGCGCTGGTGCAGGATGTGCCGCCGTTCGTGATCGCCGCAAGCGACAAGGGTGGCAACAAGGCCGCACCGCACGGCATCAACGTGGAAGGCCTGCGCCGCCGTGGCTTTACGGCCGAGCAGATCACCGGTCTGCGCCAAGCGTACAAGCTGCTCTACAAGAGCGATCTGAGCTTTGATCAGGCCAAGGCGGAAATCGCTGCCCAGATTGCTCAGACGGACGACGCCCCCACGCGTGAGGTGTTGACCGCGTTTGCTGATTTCATTGCCGCCACCAAGCGCGGCATCGTGCGTTGAGCGAGCAGCTTCAGAACGCCACGCCGGTGCGCCGCATCGGCATGGTGGCAGGCGAGGCTTCCGGCGATTTGCTGGCCTCGCTTCTGCTCAAGGGATTGCACGCACAATTGCCTGCCGACATTGCCTACAACGGAATCGGCGGGGCCCGCATGACGGAGCAGGGTTTCCAGTCGAACTGGCCGATGCACAAGCTGTCGGTCAACGGCTACGTGGAAGTGCTCGGCCAGCTGCGCGAGATTCTTACCATCCGCAAGGAACTCAAACAGGATCTGCTGGCTAGGCCGCCGCTGGCATTCATCGGCGTCGATGCGCCGGACTTCAATTTCAACGTCGAGATCGCCATGCGGCAGGCGGGTGTGCCGGTGGTGCATTTCGTGAGCCCGTCGATCTGGGCGTGGCGTGCCGGCCGTATCAAGACGATTGCCCGCGCTGTCGACCATATCCTCTGCCTGTTCCCGTTCGAGCCTGAGATTTACGCCAAGGCCGGCATTCCCGCCACGTACGTCGGGCATCCGCTCGCGGACGAGATTCCGCTGGTGCCGGACGTAGAGGGCGCACGTACGCGCCTTGGCCTGCCGTTAGGCCGTAAAGTCGTTGCGGTGCTGCCGGGCAGCCGCAATTCCGAGGTGAAGCATCTCGGGCCGACGCTGTTTGCGGCGATGTCGCGCATGCAGGCGGTCGAGCCGGATCTGGCTTTTGTGCTGCCGGCGGCCAATGCGACGCTGCGCGAGCGTATCGATGCGATGCGCGCGGAGCACCCAGGCCTGCATCTGTGGGTCGTCGATGGCCAGTCGCACGCCGCCATGGAAGCGGCTGACGTCATCCTGCTGGCCAGCGGTACGGCCACGCTGGAAGCGGCCTTGTACAAGAAGCCGATGGTCATCACTTACAAGGTGCCCTGGCTGACGGCGCAGATCATGAAGCGCAAGGGCTATCTGCCGTACGTGGGGCTGCCGAACATCCTGTCCGGCCGCTTTGTCGTACCGGAATTGCTGCAGGATGACGCGACGCCCGAGGCACTCGCGCGCGAAACGCTGCTGCAACTGAGCGACCATGGCAACGCCACGTTCCTGCGTGAGCACTTCACGCAGATGCACCTCACGCTCAAGCAGAACATGGCGGAGATCGGCGCGAAAGTCGTGGTCGATCTGTTGCGCAGTCGCGGTAAGCTTTGAGCCCATGGCGTCCCGCAAACCCAATCCCGACCAGCTTGGCCTGCTGCTCTCGCAAGAGCCGGCGGCCAAGCGCGCGCGTCGCATCCTCTGCGGCGTGGATGAGGCCGGACGCGGGCCTTTGGCCGGACCAGTGACGGCTGCGGCGGTCGTTCTCAATCCGCGCAAGCCAATTAAAGGCTTGGCCGACTCCAAAATCCTGACCGCCAAGAAGCGCGAGGCGCTGTACGACGAGATCGTCGAAAAGGCGCTCGCCTGGCACGTGGCCGAAGCCACCGTCGAGGAAATCGATCGCATCAACATCCTGCACGCGACCATGCTGGCCATGCAGCGTGCGGTGCAGGGCGTGGCCGCACTGGGCACGCTGCCTGATCTCGTGCAGGTGGACGGCAATCGGTGCCCGCAGGTGGCGTTCGCGGTGGAGGCCATCGTCAAGGGCGATGCGCTGGTGCCGGCCATTTCGGCGGCCTCCATCCTGGCGAAGGTCACGCGTGACCGTCAATTGGCCGCGCTGCATATCGAGTTTCCGCTCTACGGTTTTGACGTCCATGCCGGCTATGGCACGCCGCAACATCTGGCGGCGATCGACCAGCATGGCGTGACGCCTCATCATCGCCGCTCGTTCGCGCCCGTGCGTCGTGCGCTGGAGGGCATGAGCGCCATCAGCATCGAAACCACCGCTGCAGGCAGCGCCTGGGACGACTGACCTTCTTCTGCTGGGCCCATTCGTGAAGCACATCACTTCCCGCGATAACGCGGTGTTCAAGCATCTCAAGGCGCTTTCGGGCTCGACGCAGCATCGTCGGCGCGCGGGACAATCCGTGCTCGATGGCGTGCATCTGGTTGCGGCGTATCTGGATGCGGGCCACATGCCAACGCAATGCCTGGTTTCCGAGCGCCATATCCGGCATCCGGAAGTGGCTGCGGTGCTCGATCGCGTTGATCCGGAAATCGTCATCCTGCTGGCAGACAACCTGTTTGCTCAGCTCACCACCGTCGTCAACGGCGTCGATCTGATGGCCTTGGTCGAGACGCCGGAAGGCCAGTTGCCGCAAATCATTGATGCGGACTGCGTAATTCTTGATGGCATTCAGGATGCCGGCAACGTCGGTTCAATCTTGCGCTGTGCGGCCGCCGCCGGCGTGCGCGATGTGTTCATGACGCCGGGCTGCGCGTTCGCGTGGTCGGCCAAGACGCTGCGGGCGGCCATGGGTGCGCATTTCCACCTGAACATCGTTGAACACTGCACGTTCGAGAGCGTGCATTCGCGCCTCCAAGTGCCGCTGTTGGCGACGTCCTCACACGCCAAGCAGGCTGTGTTTGATGTGCCGCTCAAGGCGCCCGTCGGTTGGGTGTTCGGAAACGAGGGCGCGGGCGTGTCAGAAGAATGGCTTTCTGCCGTGACGACGCCGGTGACGATTCCGCAGCCGGGCGGCATGGAATCGCTCAATGTGGCTGCCGCAGCAGCGATCTGTTTGTTCGAGGCCGTGCGACAACGCCGCGCGGGCTAAGTCCCTCTTTTTTCTGTCGATTACCGGTCACACGGCGTTTTCAAACGCCAGAAAAGTCCCGCATTGACTTTGACATTGAGTAATGGAACATTGAGCGCGGTGCCGTTGAGCACCCCCGATACCCACACTCAAGGAGACCGGCATGCCGAACCCCACCCTGGCGCGCGTCCATGTCGACGAACTCGCCCAGTTTCGCGAAATCCAGCAACTCGCCTACGCGTGCGTCGAGGCCGTCGGCGGCATGCTGCGCCCCGGCATGACCGAGAAGGATGCAGCCAAGCTGCTCACTGAGTGGCTCGGCGACCGTGGCGTCCACGACTGGCTGCACAAGCCGTTCGCCTGGTTTGGCGATCGCACTGCGTTCCAGGGTTTTTCGGGCCTGACGCACATGGCCGGCTTCAACCTGGCGTTCTTTCCGTCGTCGCGGCGGCTGGAGGAGAACATGCCGGTCATCCTCGACGTGGCGCCCGTGCGCAATGGCGTGATCGCTGATGTGGGCTACGCCATGTGCCTTGGCGAGAACGCCATCCTCGAACAACTGCAGGACGATCTGATGGCGCATCGCGAACTGATCGTGCGCCTGATCCGCGAGCGTCGATCAATGGCCGACGTGGCACGCGCGGTGGACCAGCTTTGCATGAAGCAGGGCGTGGAGCCGCGCCACAAGGCATATCCATTCAAGGTTCTGGCGCATCGCGTGGCCAAGCTGGAGAGCCCATCCAAACCGCGTTTCGTTGCGCGCTTCGGGTTGAATGCCACGCGCAATCTGATCCTCGACCAGGTGCGCAGCGGCAAGCAGGAAGGGTGGTCGCCGTTGTGGTCGATCGACCGTCGATCTGAGCACGCGCCGGTGCCGGGCCTGTGGGCCGTTGAGCCGCACCTGGGTTTCCATGGCGTCGGTGCCAAGTTCGAAGAGCTGCTCGTCATTACCGAAGACGACGCCTACTGGCTCGACGACGATCTGCCGCACGTGCGCCGCTGGCAGCAACGCCAGCTTGCGCAGCAGCGCGCCGCCTGACGCGCGAGGAGGCTCATATGAAAACGCTTCTTGAAGAGGCTCCGCTGGCGTTGTTTGAGCCGGTCGCCGTAGTTCTACCGACAGGACATTCGGAGCGCACGGTGCAATCCGGCGACGTCTCGCTCGCCGTCAAGACCTGGGGCGACCCGGCGCATCCAACCGTCGTACTCGTGCACGGCTACCCCGACAACAGCGAGGTCTGGCACGAGATGGCGCCGCTGCTCGCGCGGGATTACTACGTCGTTGCCTACGACGTGCGCGGCGCCGGCAAGTCGAGTTCGCCCAAGGGGATACGCAATTACACCTTCGCGCGATTGACCGACGACTTCATCGCCGTGATCGATACGCTGAGCCCAGGCAAGCCCGTGCACCTGATCGCGCACGACTGGGGTTCGATCCAGTCATGGGAATTCGTGACGGAGGAGCGCCTGCGCGGACGCATCGCGTCATACACATCGTGCTCAGGGCCTTGCCTGGACCACGTGGGTTACTGGATGCGCGCGCGGCTGCTGCGGCCGACGCCGTCGTCGCTGGGCAAGATGTTGGGGCAGCTCGTGCGCTCGTGGTACGTGCTGCTGTTCCATTTACCCATCGTGCCAGAGCTGAGTTGGCGCCTGTGGCTCGGGTGCGCGTGGCCGCGTGTGCTGCGTCGCGTGGAGAAGACCGCCATCGTGCCGCGTGCCACGCAGACCGGTGACGGCGTGCACGGTGTCTCGCTGTATCGCGCCAATTTCATCCGCAGCTTGTTCACACCGCGCAAGCGTGTCGCGCATGCGCCGGTGCAGGTCATTGTGCCGACGCTGGACAAGTACGTCAGCCCCGCGTTGTCCGAAGACCTCTCGCGCTGGGTGCCGCAGTATTGGCGGCGCGAAGTGGTGGCGCGGCATTGGTTGCCGGTTACCCATGCCACACGCATGGCGGAAATGGCGCGCGACCTGATCGAGCATGCCGAGGGCAAGCCGGAATCCGAAGCGCTGCAACGCGCGCGTCAGCATGGCGAGCTCAAACCGCTCTCCGGCAAACTCGCCGTTATCACTGGAGCTGGCAGCGGCATCGGTCGTTGCGCGGCGTTGGAATTCGCGGAGCAGGGTGCGGCGATCGTCGCTGTCGATATCCGCGCCGAAGATGCCCAGCGCACGGCCACACTCATCCGCCTTACCGGCGGCAAGGCGTGGGCGCGCACCGTCGATGTCGGCAATACCGAGCAAATGGAAGCGCTGGTCGACTGGGTCGGCAAGGACCTTGGCGGCGCCGACATCGTCGTCAACAACGCGGGCATCGGCATGGCGGGCGGCATTGTCGACACGTCCGAGCGCGATTGGCAGCGCATCCTGCACGTGAACGTGTGGGGTGTAATCCATGGCGCCCGGCTGTTCGCCAAGCAGATGGTGGCGCGCGGGCAGGGCGGGCACATCCTGAACACCGCATCGGCGGCTGCCTTTGCGCCATCGCGCGATCTTGCCGCTTATGCGACGACGAAGGCCGCGGTGCTAATGCTGTCGGAATGCATGCGCGGTGAGCTGGCCGGGCAGGGCATCGGCGTGTCTGCCATCTGCCCTGGTTTTGCGGAGACGGGAATCATGGCCTCCACCGTCTACACCGGCACGACCGAGGCGCAACAGGCCCAACTGCGCGCCCGCGCGACCAAGCTCTACCAGCTGCGCGGCCTCAAGCCCGAGACCGTGGCGAAAGCCATGTTCAGGGCGGTTCAGCGCAACAAGCCCGTTGTCACGATCGGTATCGAGGCGCATTCGTCGCGCTTCATCTCGCGCTATGCGCAGTGGCTCAGCCGGCTGATCGCGCGCGTAAGCATGGCCGGGCATTGAGCCCGCGCAGACAAGAACATCAGGAGACCACCATGACCGCGCCCGATTACTTCATCAAGGCCCGCCACGTCCGTTTCGACTGGAAGGACACGCCCATCCAATGGATTCCGGGCGACCCGTCCAGCACGCACATCATCAACATCCTGAACTTGCTGTTCCCCGCCGGTGAGCTATGGTTTTGCCGTGTCTACAACAAGGCGTTGCCGCTGATTACCGACGCGAAGCTGCGCTCCGACGCCGAGGGATTCCTGCGCCAGGAGGCCGTCCACTCGCGCTCGCACGGCGGTGTGCTTGCGCATTACTACAAAGACCACGGCATCGATACCCAGCCCTTCACCAAACGCCTCGATTGGCTGTTCTCCAAGGTGCTAGGCGAACAGCCGCTGGGCCTGAAGATCGGCCACACGCGCTTCTGGCTGCGGCAGCAGCTCGGCATCATCGCTGCGCTGGAGCACTTTTTCGGCTATCTGGGCAACTGGGTGCTCAACGCAAAGGGGTTGGATGCCGCCCACGCCGATCCTGTCATGCTCGACCTGCTGCGCTGGCACGGTGCAGAGGAGGTTGAGCACCGCACCGTCGCGTTCGACATCTTCCGGCACATGGGCGGCTCGTATCTCGAACGCTGCTTCCACATGCTGACCACGATCCTGTTGTTGCTGTACTTCCTGGTGACGGGCTTCCGCTTCATGTACAAACGCGATCCGGGCGCGGGCAAGTTTCCCGGCTTTATCCGTGGCTGGTGGCATGGCTCGCGGCGCAACTGCCTGCCATCGTTCTGGAAAATGCTGGGGGCCGCGCTGCGCTATTTCCGACCCAGTTATACGCCGCATCATGAGGGCTCGACCGAGCAGGCGCTGGCCTACCTGGAAACATCGCCAGCAGCGCAAGCCGCCGCGCACGGCGGCAACTGGGTGCGCGATCGCGCCTGATCTGGGCCGCAGAAAAGCAAAACGGCCGGTGCAATGCCGGCCGTTTTATTTGAGACTTGGGAGTACCGCGCTCAGTAGTTGTTGTGATCCATCTTGATGTCCTGCAGGATCGTCGTGGCAATTTCCTCGATCGACTTGTGCGTCGACGACAGCCACTTGACGCCCTCGCGCCGCATCATCGATTCGGCTTCGTTGACCTCATAGCGGCAGTTTTCCAACGCGGCATATTTGCTGCCTGGGCGACGTTCATTGCGGATTTCCGACAAGCGCTGAGGGTCGATCGACAACCCGAAAATCTTGTTCTTGTAGTTGTACAGCACCGTGGGCAGCTTGCCGCGCTCGAAATCGTCCGGAATGAGCGGGTAATTGGCTGATTTCACGCCGTATTGCATTGCCAGGTACAAGCTGGTCGGCGTTTTGCCGCTGCGCGATACCCCCACCAGGATCACATCCGCCTCGGCCAGGTTCTTGTGTGACTGGCCGTCATCGTGCGCAAGTGAAAAATTGATCGCTTCGATGCGGTTCTTGTACGCCTCGGTGTCGGCGTTCTGGTGAAACCGGCCGATGGCGTGGGTGGACTTGAGGTTCAGTTCCCTCTCGAGCGGCTCGATGAAGGTCTGGAACATGTCCAGGATGGTGGCCTTGGCCCGATGGACGATCTCGTTTGCTTCGGCATCCACCAATGTGGTGAAGACGATCGGCCTCACCCCTTCGACGTGAAATGCCTCGTTGATCTTTGCGACTGCAACGTGCGCCTTGTCGATCGTGTCGACAAACGGGATCCGGACTTGGCGGAATTTCATCTCAAACTGCGCCAGGATCGAGTGGCTAAACGTTTCTGCGGTGATCCCGGTGCCATCCGACACGATGAAAACGGTGCGGAACGGTGTGCGGTTGGGAGATGCGGAGGCGAGGTCGGTCATCGAAAACGAGGGGTTTTTCCAGCACGCCGGCAGGAAATCGTGCTGCGGCACGGTAGAATAGCGGCGATCGTTTAGCTAAGCAATTCGGGCCAATCGCCTCCCGGGCAATGCCACTGCGGCAGTCCTGGCAGGGCTTCCGGATGATTTAGCCAAGCGATTCGCGCGGCCAGACGACAAGAACAAAGCCCCGTGCGCATCCGACCGGTTTTTCACTTAGTTTAGGGGCTTGTATGACTAACCTGTCGCAAGACGGCGCCTATGTGCTGCCGTTCGAGCAATTGCGGATGACCGATGTTGAGGTCGTTGGCGGTAAAAACGCTTCGCTGGGCGAGATGATCTCCCAGCTGGATGGCGCCGGCGTGCGCGTTCCGGGCGGTTTTGCCACCACGGCACTGGCATTCCGCGATTTCCTTGCACACAACAACCTGACCGAGCGCATCTCGCAGCGTCTGGCCAGCCTCGACGTCGACGACGTCAAGGCGCTGGCTGTCGCCGGCAAGGAGATCCGCGAGTGGGTCGCTACCGCACCGTTCCAGCCGCGTCTGGAGCAGGAGATTCGCGAGTCGTACGCTCGCGTGTCGGCCCGCGAAGGCGCCGAGGCATCGTTCGCGGTGCGCTCGTCGGCCACCGCCGAAGACTTGCCGGATGCTTCGTTCGCCGGCCAGCAAGAGAGCTACCTCAACGTTCTCGGCATCGATGACGTGCTCGACAAGATCAAGCACGTGTTTGCTTCGCTGTATAACGACCGTGCGATTTCCTACCGCGTGCACAAGGGCTTCGCCCATGACGTGGTGGCCCTGTCAGCCGGCATCCAGCGCATGGTGCGCTCGGACTGCGGCGCCTCGGGTGTGATGTTCACGATCGACACCGAATCGGGCTTCCAGGATGTCGTCTTCATCACCTCCAGCTACGGTCTGGGCGAAACGGTGGTGCAGGGCGCTGTCAACCCCGACGAGTTCTACGTCTTCAAGCCGACGCTGGCCGCCGGCAAGTACCCGATCATCCGCCGCTCGATCGGCTCCAAGCTGATCAAGATGGAATTCACCGCGCCGGGCGAAGAAGGCCGCGTGAAGACCGTCGACGTGCCGGGCGAACTCCGCAACCGTTACTCCATCAGCGATGCGGATGTGACGGAACTGGCCAAGTACGCCGTCATCATCGAGAAGCACTACGGCCGCCCGATGGATATCGAGTGGGGCCGCGACGGCAAGGATGGCAAGATCTACATCCTGCAGGCTCGCCCGGAGACGGTGAAGAGCCAGTCGCACGGCAAGGTCGAGCAGCGTTTCCGCCTGAAGGGCTCGGCACCGGTGCTGACCACCGGCCGCGCCATCGGCCAGAAGATCGGCACGGGCCCGGTGCGCGTGATCAACGACCCGGCTGAAATGGAGCGTGTGCAGCCCGGCGACGTGCTGGTTGCCGACATGACCGACCCGAACTGGGAACCGGTGATGAAGCGTGCTTCGGCCATCGTGACCAACCGTGGCGGCCGTACCTGCCATGCGGCCATCATCGCGCGTGAGCTGGGCGTGCCGGCGGTGGTCGGCTGCGGCGATGCGACCGATCTGCTGAAGGACGGCACGCTCGTGACGGTCTCGTGCGCCGAAGGCGACGAAGGCAAGATCTACGACGGCCTGCTGGAAACCGAAATCACGGAAGTCCAGCGTGGCGAAATGCCGACGATCAGCACCAAGATCATGATGAACGTCGGCAACCCGCAACTGGCGTTCGACTTCTGCCAGATCCCGAACGGCGGCGTGGGCCTGGCCCGTCTCGAATTCATCATCAACAACAACATCGGCGTTCACCCGAAGGCGATCCTCGACTACCCGCAGGTCGACAGCGACCTGAAGAAGGCCGTGGAAAGCGTGGCTCGCGGCCATGCCAGCCCGCGTGCGTTCTATGTCGACAAGCTGGCCGAGGGCATTGCCACCATCGCAGCGGCGTTCTATCCGAAGCCTGTGATCGTGCGTCTGTCGGACTTCAAGTCCAATGAGTACAAGAAGCTGATCGGTGGTTCGCGCTACGAGCCGGACGAAGAAAACCCGATGCTGGGCTTCCGTGGCGCCTCGCGCTACATCGCTGAGGACTTCGCTGAAGCCTTCGAGATGGAGTGCCGTGCCATGAAGCGCGTGCGCGACGAGATGGGCCTGACCAACGTCGAAGTGATGGTGCCGTTCGTGCGTACGCTCGGCCAGGCTGAGAAGGTTGTCGAGCTGCTGGCCAAGTACGGCCTGAAGCGCGGCGAGAACGGCCTGCGCCTGATCATGATGTGCGAAGTGCCGTCCAACGCGATCCTGGCCGAGCAGTTCCTGCAGCATTTCGACGGCTTCTCGATCGGTTCGAACGACCTGACGCAGCTCACGCTGGGTCTGGATCGCGACTCCGGCATGGAGTTGCTGGCCAAGGACTTCGACGAACGTGATCCGGCGGTCAAGTTCATGCTGCAGCGTGCCATTTCCACGGCGCTGTCGATGGACAAGTACGTCGGCATCTGCGGGCAGGGCCCGTCTGATCATCCGGACTTTGCCGAGTGGCTGGCCAAGGAAGGTATCTCGTCGATCTCGCTGAACCCGGATTCGGTGATCGCCACGTGGCAGAAGCTGGGTTCCGCTTAATTCCGACCTAGAGTGTCGTAAGACAAGGCGCGTATCCTGACGGGTACGCGCCAACAAGAACGCGAAGTGCCCGATGGCGTCCTACGCTGGCGGGGGCCGAGCGACATGCCCCCGCAGACGTGCAGCGTCGCGGGGTTTTTTTTATGGGATTCCGGGAGAGGGAGTATGTCGGCTCAGACCGTCTGGTTTTCTCTGGCCGTGCTCCTCGTGATCGGCGAGCTGATGACGGGGACGTTCTATCTGCTGATGGTGGCAATCGGCCTGGTC
Organism: Ralstonia sp. Ralssp135; assembly: GCF_047304345.1. Classification (NCBI taxonomy): domain Bacteria; kingdom Pseudomonadati; phylum Pseudomonadota; class Betaproteobacteria; order Burkholderiales; family Burkholderiaceae; genus Ralstonia; species Ralstonia sp. Ralssp135. The sequence continues at coordinate 34,391 of NZ_JBGLYZ010000009.1, read as the reverse complement.
GCTGGCGGTCTCGCCGCGCTGATCGGCCTTGCGTTTCCTGCCCAGGCCATCGTGGCCGCCATCGTGGCGGTGTTCGGCATCGTCGGGTTGCGGCGCACGCGCTACGGGCGCACCACGCGGGAAAATGCCGCGCGCAATCGCAACGTCAATCTGGACATCGGCGAGACGTTGCGCGTCGATGCCTGGTCACCCGAGCGACGCGCGCGCGTGCAATATCGCGGCGCCGCATGGGATGTCGAACTTGCACCGCACGCATCGGCCGCCGCTGGCGAATTCCGGATCGTCGAAGTGCGTGGCAACGTGCTTGTCGTCGCGCCCAGGTAGCCACCAACAACAACCAAAAACAACCAACAAGCCCAACCACGGAGGTTCTATGTTCGAGCTGGGGACTCTCGCGATCATCGTCCTGTTTGCCGCCATCGTGCTCATCGCGCAAGGCATCAAGATCGTGCCGCAACAGCACGCCTGGATTCTGGAGCGACTGGGCAAGTATCACGCGACGCTCTCGCCGGGGCTCAATATCGTGCTGCCCTTTGTCGATCGCGTGGCCTACAAGCACGTGCTCAAGGAAATCCCGCTCGACGTGCCGAGCCAGATCTGTATCACCAAGGACAACACGCAGCTGCAAGTGGACGGCATCCTGTATTTCCAGGTGACCGACCCGATGCGGGCTTCGTATGGATCGAGCAATTTCGTGATCGCCATCACGCAGCTGGCGCAGACGACGCTGCGCTCGGTTGTCGGCAAGCTGGAACTGGACAAGACGTTTGAGGAGCGAGACTTCATTAACCACAGCGTGGTCAATGCGCTGGATGAGGCCGCATCGAACTGGGGCGTGAAGGTGCTGCGCTACGAGATCAAGGATCTGACGCCGCCGAAGGAAATCCTGCACGCCATGCAGGCGCAGATCACGGCAGAGCGTGAAAAGCGTGCGCTGATCGCCGCATCCGAAGGCAAGCGCCAGGAGCAGATCAATCTGGCATCCGGTGCGCGCGAGGCCGCCATCCAAAAATCAGAAGGGGAACGGCAGGCCGCGATCAACAAGGCGCAGGGCGAAGCGGCGGCGATTCTGGCGGTGGCAGAAGCCAACGCCCAGGCGATCCAGAAGATCGGTCAGGCCATTCGCACCGAGGGCGGTGTCGATGCCGTCAACCTGAAGGTGGCGGAAGAGTATGTCAGCGCGTTCGGCAACCTGGCCAAGCAGGGCAACACGCTCATCGTGCCGGGCAACATGGGCGACCTGAGCACGATGATTGCGTCAGCGTTGACGATTGTGAAGCAGCAACGGCCGGCCGCATAAAAGTCGGGAAGCCAGAGGGCTCAAGCCTTCTCGCGCATGAGGCGGGCTTTTTCGCGCTGCCAGTCGCGGTCTTTCTCGGTTTCGCGCTTGTCGAACTGTTTCTTGCCTTTAGCGAGGCCGATTTCGCATTTCACGCGGCCGCGCGTGTAGTGCAGGTTGAGCGGCACGAGCGTGTAGCCGCGCTGCTCCACCTTGCCGATGAGCTTCTTGATCTCTTCGGCGTGCAACAGCAGCTTGCGAGTGCGCACGGGGTCTGGATTGACATGCGTGGAGGCCGATTGCAGCGGGCTGATATGGGCCCCGATCAGGAACAGTTCGGCGTTGCGGATGACGACGTAGCCTTCCTTGATCTGCGCACGGTTGGCCCGGATGGCTTTCACCTCCCAGCCCTCAAGAGCCATGCCTGCTTCGTAGCGCTCTTCGATGAAGTAATCGAAAAAGGCCTTTTTGTTGTCGGCGATGGTCATTTTTTGGAATATGCGGTGCGCGCCTTGGGGTGACGATCCCTGCATGCGCTGCGATAAAATGGCGAGTTTAACAAATCCGCCGCAATCCCAGCCGGGACGCGGCACGCAAAGCTTTCGGATGACGCATGGCAGATGTTGAAAAAACCGTGTTGATAGGCTACTCGGCCGAACAGATGTTCGACCTAGTCACCGACGTCAAGGACTATCCGAACTTCCTGCCATGGTGCGGCGGGGTGGAAATCTACGAGCAGACGGAAACGTCACTCGACGCGCGAGTGGACATCGCCTTCAAGGGCATTCACCAGTTCTTTCGCACGCGTAACGTGCAAGCGCGGCCCACGCGCATTGATATGACGTTCGCAGATGGGCCTTTCAAGTCGTTCACCGGTTTCTGGATCTTCACGCCGTTGCGCGCGGACGCCTGCAAGATCAACTTCCACCTGCATTACGAGTTTTCCAGCGTGATTCTGGAAAAGCTGATCGGTCCGGTGTTCAGCATGATTGCCAACACCTTCGTCGACTCATTCGTCAAACGCGCTGAGGCGGTGTATGGCGAGTCCTGAATCCAATTCCGTGATCGACGTGATGGTCTGCCTGGCGACGGTCACGCCGCCGCGGCTCGTCAACGTACAAGTGCCGGCGCAGGCGACGGTGGCTGACGCCGTGCATGCGTCCGGCGTGCTCAACGGCCTGGATCTGACCATCGATACCTGCCGGCTGGGCGTTTACGGCAAGCGCAAGACGCCGGATGCCGCATTGCATGCGCGCGATCGGGTAGAAATCCTGGGTCCGCTGATCGCCGATCCGAAAACTGCACGCCGGCGGCGTGTGCAGAAGGTGCGGGCCACCGGCACGCGCGAAGGGCTGAAGTGGCTGCGCAACGAGGCGCCGCCCAAAGACGACGTCCTCGAGTAACGGGCGATCAGTTGCAGTTGGCGCTCAGGGCAGCCTGGTTGCGCTGGACGGCTGCGGCACGCTGATTGTCATCCATATAGGCGATCGAGCCGTCGGCCTGCACCGAGCCGACACGGCGGCCATCCTGCATATACGTGGTTTCGTTGCGCAGGCGTGCGCATTCGGCTTGCTTGCGCTGGGCGGCCTCTGCCTGCCTTGCTTCGTCCTGTTCTTTCTTGGCGCGATCGGCCATACGCTTGCGCAGCTCTTCATCGGGGTTGGATGCGGCGACGCCCGAGGCTGGCTGGCCGGGTTTGGCCGCCGCGTTCGGGTCCGACGCCTTGACGCCCGAGGCCGGCGCGGACAGCGCTTCATACGCCGTAGCCGTGCGGCTGTTCGGATTGCGGATGATGCGGCTGGGCGGCACCGACGGCGGCGGTGCGGCATCGCTGTAGACCATGTGGCCCTTGTCATCGCGCCATTGCCAAGCCCATTGCGCCTGGGCAACCGGGCAAGCGAGGGCGATCAGGGCAGCGGTGGCAGGCAACAGGACGTGCAGTCGTTTCATGGAGTTCTCGTTCGTGGACTGCCGACGGCGCGCTGGCCGACCCGACGGCGGCCCCTCGACGCGCACGGGAGCCTGGTGGCGTGATCGCCACTCGCCAATTTAGGCCGACGGCCTGGCTTGGCCTGTCGACTCGCCCCCCGGCAAGGCGCCCAGTTTACGCAGAGTTGTTGTTGGCGTGCAAGCGCACCGACCAGCCGACACCCGCAATCAGCAAGGCGATTGCGGCCATCTCAAGCGGACGCGGCCAGCGGCCGTCATACACGAAGCCATATGCCAGCGCGAACAGGGTCTCGAACACGATCATCTGGCCCGACAGCGTGAGTGGCAGCCGTCGGGAGGCGATGTTCCACAGATTGTTGCCGATCAGCGACGCGCCGAGCGCCACGGCAGCATTGACCGCCCAGAACGTGCCCCAGACGCGCCCGTCGGCATTCACCCAGCTCGTACCGACCGCGAGCAGGGCCACCAAGGTCAAAGCCGCCGACAGAATGCCGCTGGAAATGCCGTACAACGCAGACCATTCGTTGCTGGAGAAATGCGGATTGCGCTGCAGGTAGCGGGCATTGTCCACGGCGTACCAGGTCCAGCTGCAAAGCGCGCCCACGGCACAAGCGATGCCGGCAATGCGTTGCCAGACCGGCCGGACGTTGGCGGCTGCCGTTGCCGCTTCATGGCCGAACAGATCGACGTTGATGCAGACGATGCCGGCAGCGACAACCAATAGCGGCCAGATCAGCCGGGAGAGCGGCACGGCGCCATGGTCGCGCCGGCCAAGCATCGTCACCGTGATGGGCAGGATGCCGACGATGAGCGAGGTGGGTGCAACGCCAGCCAGTTGCACGCCAAACGCCACGAAAACAAAGTAAACCAGGTTGCCGCTGCAGGACTGCCTGAACAGCGCCAGGCAATCGGCGCGGGTGATCTTGTGGGCAATGCGGGGGAGGATCGGGGCAGCGGCAATGGCTGCGATCGCGCCGTAGGCGAGGTAGCGGCCGAGGGTCAGTTCCCACGGTGAAAACGCGGGCAGCGCGCGGGGTGCAATAAAGACCATGCCCCACATCGCCCCGGCCAGCAGGGCGCACAATACGCCAATTCCCATTCGAACACTCGCGAGGCTGATTCCGCGCGGCTGCTGGCGGCGCAGGGCGCTGGAGGTGCGTGCGCGAAGAAAAATTTATCGAGCATAGCACGGGTCTCTACAACCGTGGGGCGAATTCCCGTATAATCCGATTTTGCGCCTAGAGGAAATTGCTATGCGTCTTGTCCAGAAAGCACTCACGTTCGATGATGTGCTGCTCGTCCCGGCCTATTCGGCCGTCCTGCCCCGCGATACGTCCCTTCGCACCAAGCTCACCCGTTCGATCGAACTCGCCATTCCGCTCGTCTCCGCCGCCATGGATACGGTTACGGAAGCGCGGCTCGCCATCGCCATGGCGCAGCAAGGTGGCATCGGTATCGTCCACAAGAACCTGAAGCCCGAAGAACAGGCGCGCGAAGTCGCCAAGGTCAAGCGCTTTGAATCGGGCGTGCTGCGCGATCCGATCACCATTGGTCCGGACATGAAGGTCCGCGACGTGATGGCGCTGTCGGCACAGCACGGCATTTCGGGTTTCCCGGTGCTGGAAGGCAAGAAGGTGGTGGGCATCATCACCAACCGCGATCTGCGTTTCGAAGAGGAACTGGACGCCCCGGTGCGCGCCAAGATGACGCCGAGCGAGAAGCTCGTCACCGTCAAGGAAGGTGCCACGCTGGAAGAGGCCAAGCGCCTGCTGAACAAGCACCGCCTGGAGCGCGTGCTGGTGGTGGGCGAAGCCTTTGAGCTGCGCGGCCTGATCACCGTCAAGGATATCCAGAAGGCCACCGAATACCCGCTGGCTTCTAAGGACGAACGCGGTTCGCTGCGCGTGGGCGCGGCGGTGGGCGTGGGTCCGGATAACGATCTGCGTATCGATTTGCTGGTCAAGGCCGGCGTGGACGTGATCGTGGTCGATACCGCGCACGGCCACAGCCAGGGCGTGCTGAGTCGCGTGCGCTGGATCAAGGACAACTACCCGCAAGTGCAGGTGATTGGCGGCAACATCGCCACGGGCGACGCAGCCAGGGCGCTGGTCGACCACGGCGCGGATGGCGTCAAGGTTGGCATTGGCCCGGGCTCGATCTGTACGACGCGGATCGTTGCTGGCGTGGGCGTGCCGCAAATCTTTGCTGTATCGAATGTGGCCGAGGCACTGAAGGGCACCGGCGTTCCGCTCATCGCTGACGGCGGTATCCGCTACTCGGGCGATGTCGCCAAGGCCTTGGCTGCCGGCGCACACACCGTGATGATGGGCGGCATGTTTGCCGGCACCGACGAATCCCCGGGTGAGGTGTTCCTGTTCCAGGGCCGCTCGTACAAGAGCTACCGCGGCATGGGCTCGGTGGGCGCGATGAAGGACGGCGCCGCCGACCGTTACTTCCAGGAAGACAACACCGCCAACGTCGATAAGCTCGTGCCGGAAGGTATCGAGGGGCGCGTGCCGTACAAGGGCTCCGCGTTGCCGATCGTGCATCAACTCACGGGTGGCGTTCGCTCGTCGATGGGCTACTGCGGTTGTGCCTCGATTGCCGAATGGCACGAGAAAGCCCAGTTTGTCGAGATCACCGCCGCTGGCATGAACGAATCGCACGTGCACGACGTGCAGATCACGAAGGAAGCGCCGAACTATCACCGCGACTGATCGGTTGCCGATCACCGCATACAAGATAGAAGGCAAGCAGTACTGCCGCCGGGGCGCGCGGGCGCTCCGGCCGAATTAACCGGTGGCCGAAGCACGGGCGGCCGCCCGCAACTGGAGACGATGATGAAAGCGCTTTTGCGACTCGTTCTGTTTCTGGATGCGGCTGTCGCACTGTGCGTCGGTCTCGTCCTGCTGGCTTCACCAATGACGTCCATTTTCGGCGCGCTGCAATTACCGCAGCCGGAGCCGGCGATGTACGGCCAGCTGCTCGGCGTCACGCTGATTGGCGTGGCCTGGCTGCTGTGGCATGCCACCGTCAACGGGCAACTGACGACCGCCGTGGCGCAGGTGGTCGGACATGTGAACCTGGCTGTTGCCGTGCTGGTGATTGCCTGGCTGCTGTTCTTCCACCTGCCTGTGGACGGCGCCGGCCGCATCTGGCTGCCGACGTTTGCTGCGGTGCTGGCGGCGTTTTCCGCCGTGCAGATTCCCGCCTCGCGCCGCGTACGCACTAATGAGCGCGTGCGCGCCCAGAAGGCCCGCGAAGACGCCGCGGCAGCGCGCGAACGCGAGCGCGCAGAAAAGGCGCAGCGCAAAGAACCTGGCTACATGCCGCCTCCGGGCTACGGCCCCGGCACTGAAGTCGACACGATTGCCGATTCCATTCCTCCACAACATGCACGACAAAGTCCTCATCCTTGATTTCGGCTCGCAGGTCACGCAACTGATTGCGCGGCGCGTGCGTGAAGCACACGTCTACTGCGAGATTCACCCGAACGACGTGTCCGACGCCTTCGTGCGCGAATTCGCGCCCAAGGCGATCATCCTGTCCGGCAGCCACGCCAGCACGTACGAAGACCATCAACTGCGCGCGCCGCAGGCCGTGTGGGACCTTGGCGTGCCTGTGCTCGGCATCTGCTACGGCATGCAGACCATGGCCGTGCAGCTGGGCGGCAAGGTGGAGTGGAGCGACCACCGCGAATTCGGTTACGCCGAAGTGCGCGCGCATGGCCACACCCGTCTGCTCAAGGACATCCAGGACTTCGCCACGCCGGAAGGCCACGGCATGCTCAAGGTCTGGATGAGTCACGGCGACAAGGTTACGGAACTGCCGCCCGGCTTCAAGCTGCTGGCCTCGACGCCGAGCTGCCCGGTCGCCGGCATGGCCGATGAGGCGCGTGGCTATTACGCCGTGCAGTTCCACCCGGAAGTTACGCATACCGTGCAAGGCCGTGCGCTGCTCGAGCGCTTTGTGCTGGAAATTGCCGATGCCAAGCCCGACTGGGTCATGCGCGACCACATCGAGGAAGCCGTCAAGGCGATCCGCGAGCAGGTGGGCGATGAGGAGGTGATCCTCGGCCTGTCGGGCGGTGTTGATTCGTCGGTGGCAGCGGCGCTGATCCACCGTGCGATTGGCGACAAGCTCACCTGCGTATTCGTCGATCACGGCTTGCTGCGCCTGGACGAAGGCAAGATGGTGATGGACATGTTCGCTGGCCGCCTGCACGCCAAGGTTGTGCACGTGGATGCCTCCGAGCAGTTCCTCGGTCACCTGGCCGGCGTGACGGACCCGGAAGCCAAGCGCAAGATCATCGGCCGCGAGTTTGTGGAAGTGTTCCAGGCCGAAGCCAAGAAGCTCAGCAACGCCAAGTGGCTGGCGCAGGGCACGATCTACCCGGACGTGGTGGAATCGGGCGGCACCAAGACCAAGAAGGCGACGACCATCAAGAGCCACCACAACGTGGGCGGCCTGCCGGAAACGCTGGGGTTGAAGCTGCTCGAGCCGCTGCGCGATCTGTTCAAGGACGAAGTGCGGGAGCTTGGCGTTGCGCTGGGCCTGCCGCATGAGATGGTGTATCGCCATCCGTTCCCGGGGCCGGGTCTGGGCGTTCGCATTCTGGGCGAGGTCAAACGTGAATACGCAGACCTGCTGCGCCGCGCCGATGCTGTCTTCATCGAAGAGCTGCGCGGCACCAAGGCCACGGCGCAGGACGCGGCCGCCGGCCTGTGCGGTGAAGGCGATGTCGGCAAGAGCTGGTACGACCTGACGAGCCAGGCGTTTGCGGTGTTCCTGCCGATCAAGTCCGTCGGCGTGATGGGCGATGGTCGCACGTACGACTACGTGACCGCGCTGCGTGCTGTGCAGACCACCGACTTCATGACCGCACATTGGGCGCATCTGCCGTACACGCTGCTGGGCCGCGTGTCGAACCGCATCATCAATGAAGTGCGCGGGTTGAGCCGGGTCGTGTATGACGTGTCGGGTAAACCGCCTGCGACGATCGAGTGGGAGTGATCTAGCATCGTCTCATGCCGTTTCAGGCAGGGACGAACATCGCAAGAAAGCCAAGTGCGACAAGGGTTGAGGCGTCTCATGATGCCTCAACCGCTTTCACCCAATCTCACGCAATGTGAGAATTTTCACTTGGCGACCTTAAGCCTCGTGCAACTCTGTACGAGATTGCGGACAGATTCGACCGAGCGGAGCTAGGTAGCCTTACTCCACTATCTTGAACACCCGATTCTTCTCGATCACACCGGCTTTCGGCAATTTGCCTTCGTCCTCAATGTCGGGGCGCAGATGCCGCTCGTCTAGCGCAGGCCCCGTGTAGCGGCTGCGCGGCCGAATCACTTTGCCCACGCGGAGTTGCTCGATGCAGTGTGCGAGCAGCCCGACGCTGCGCGCGATCGAGAACAAGCCGAACGCCGCATCGCACGGCAACTGAAGCTGCACCGACAACATCGCGAACGCGACATCGATGGTCGGCCGCTGGCCGGTGAGCTCCGTAACCTTGTCGACGAAATGCGCCAGTTCTGCGGGCGGATGGAGCCGCGCGAGCAACGCGGCCGCGCGCGGATCGCCATCGGGGTAAAGATGATGACCGAAGCCGGGAATCGGGATCGCTGACTTCAGGTAGTGATCGACGACGTGCGCGGCGCCCAATCTCTGCACATCGTCGAACACCGCGCGCACGCGCCCCGACGCGTCGCCGTGCAGCGGGCCCGACAACGTCGCGAGCCCGGTCAGCAGGCAGCCGGCGAGCGATGCGCCGGTCGACGCGGTGATGCGCGCGGCGAATGCCGAACTCGTGATCTCGTGATCCGCAACCAGCACCATCGCCCGGCGCAGCAGGTCCGCGCCATGGCTGTCAAGGCCCCAGCCGGCTGCGAGCCGCTGATGGGTCGGGAGCGGACTTGCACCGACATCGCCATGAGCGCCGAAGGCGCTCGACACGATCGCGACGAGTTGCCCCGCTTCGATGTGCAGAGCGCTGTCGAGCCGGCCGAGCGTCGAGTGGCCGTGCGCGGCCAGCATCGCGAGTACCGAGAACGCACATTGCCGATCGCGCTCGCCGGATGGCAGCGCGATCGCGGGCGCGTCGAACGACACGGGCGTGGTGGCCTGCCAGAGCAGAGCGGCCGTTTCCTCCAGCGTGGCGGTATCCGCGAGCTGAATGCTGTCGCGGCCCCTATACCAGGCGCGGCCCTTGGAGAACGTGGTGATGCCACTGTAGATGCACGGCTCAGCGCCAAAGATCGTGCTGGCTGCCAGCGCCGCGCGCTTGCGGCCGACCTGTTTCTTGCGGCACAGCGTGACCACGTCCTCCGCGCGATACAGGCTCTTGCGTGGATCGTTGGGGTCCTGCATCACGGCGATACTGCCGCGGCTCGCATACGCATAGACGGTCTGCGCCCGCACGCCGAGCCGCCGCGCCGCTTCCGTCAGGGTGATCCAGTTCTGCATATGGGGAGTCGTGATGACGATGCGGCCGGTGTCCGGCCGCTTGCGCCGACTATAGACCGGGTTCAGTTGAATGTCATTTCAGTTGGGCGCCGCTCAAGCACTTCGACGAGGATGTCGCCTGGCGCGCGCACGAAACAGCCGCGCACACCCGCGCGGATCCGCGTGATGGGCTGGACGATCTCGGCGTCGTGCGCGACCAGGTGCGCGTAGGCGGCATCCAAATCATCGACCAGCACGCCAAAGTGGTCGATGCCTTGCACGCGGCGCCCCTCCGTCACGGTCGCCGAACGCGCGTCCGGCTGGGCGGTGATGAACAGGTTGACGGCGCCGATTCGCAGGTCGACGCGACCGGGGCGTCGCACGATTTCGGCGTTCAGGCAGCGCGCGAACCATGCGGCGGTGGCCTCCGCATCGGCCGCGCAGAGTTGCAGGTGGTCCCATTTGAATTCGATCATGGTCGTGGTCTGCGGGTGAAGGGGTCGGCGCTTGGCAGACAAATGGCATGTACGGGGTTAGAGCTCGATACGCGACAGCTTGCCGAGCAGCACCGAATACGAGAGTGTGCCGACCAGGCAGATCGCGCCCATCAAGTTCAGCGCCCAGAAAAAGCTGCCGGTGTGCTGCGTCACGTAGCCGATCATCAGCGGCGTGGTGACGGCTGCGATATTCGCGGCGAGACTCGTGATACTGCTGGTGAGCCCAACATAGCGTTTAGGCGCAATCTCAGACACGGCGGCCCAGGACATCGAGCCGATCCCCTGGGCGAAGAACGCGACGGTGAGGATCGCGATCACAAGCCCATTCGAGTGCACAAAGTTGACGAGCACGATCGACGCGCCGAGGAAGGTGCCGATCACGAGTGGCGCCTTGCGCGACGACGACATCGACACGCCGCGGCGGATGCAGAGGTCGGACAGATAGCCTGCGATCAGGATGCCGAGCGTCGCGCCGATGAACGGCATCGCCTGGAAGAAACCGACCTTGATCATCGACATGTGCCGTTCCTCGACCAGATAGGTCATGAACCAGGTCGTGAAGAACACCAGCAGCGTGTTGTTGCAGAACTTGCCCAGACAGATCGCGAGGATTTGCCGGTAGCCGAGCAGGCGCAGCGCCACGCGCCATTCGAAGCGATCGCGCGCGGTCACCACGGGGCGCCCTTCAGTGATGTACTGCAGTTCGGCCGCGTTGACGCTGCGATGCCGTGACGGATCGCGATAGAACCGATACCAGACGACACTGAACAGGATGCCGAATGCACCCGTTGAGAAGAACACGGCCCGCCAGCCGAACGCTGACGAGATCCACAACAGCAGCCCGGTGAAGAGCGGCGTGCCGATGTACTGGCCCATCACGTACACGCTCGTTGCGAAGCCGCGTTCCTGGACCGGGAACCACATCGTGACCGCGCGCGCGTTCGACGGAAACGCGGGTGCCTCGAGTGCTCCCATCGCCAGCCGCGAGCCGAGCAGCATGTGGTAGCCGTGTGCGAGCCCTTGCGTCAGCGTGGCCAGCGACCAGCCAACGAGCGACAGCGCATACGCGACGCGCGAGCCCAGCATGTCGGCTAGCACGCCTGCGGGCAGCAGCGCGATCGAGTAGGCCAGTCCGAACACGGCGAACAGCTCGCCCATCTGCACGCGGGTGAGCGCCAGATCCTTCGATAGCGCGGGCGCGACGATGCCGAGCGCCGAGCGATCAACGAAGTTGAGGACGGTCGCCACCAGCAGCATCGACAGCACGCCGTAGCGCACCCGCGATCGCCTGGCGGCGCCTGCGTGCGCGTCGAACTCGCGCATGACCGGAACCTGTTCTTCTGCAGTTTTCAATGTTGTCTCCTGTTGTCTGATGGATGGGCCGGCGTATGGTTCTTGTGTGTGCCGGCGCGCGTCGGGTCAGCCGCGTCCGACGAAAGGCATCGCGCTGGCCATGATCGTCATGTTCAGAATGTTGGCCTCAAGCGGCAGGCTCGCCATCTGCACGATGGCGTTCGCGACGTGCGCGACGTCGACGCGCGGCTCTGGCGCGACGCGGCCGTCGGCCTGCAGCACGCCGCTGTCCATTCGCTCCGTCAGCGACGTAGCGGCATTGCCGATGTCGATCTGGCCGCACGCGATGTTGAACGGCCGGCCATCAAGCGCAAGCGAGCGGGTGATGCCGAGCACCGCATGCTTTGTGGCGGTGTACGCGATCGTGTTCGGGCGCGGCGTGTGTGCCGAGATCGAACCATTGTTGATGATGCGGCCGCCTTGCGGCATCTGGCGCTTCATCTGGCGCCACGCGGCGCGCGCGCACAAGAACACGCCCGTCAGGTTGGTCGCGACCACGTCGTTCCAGAATTGCAGCGAGTAGTCGTCGAGCGGCACGGCGCCCGCGTTGCGGCCGGCGTTGTTGAACAGCACGTCAAGGCGCCCGAACGCGTGCGCGATTTGCGCGAAGCTGGCGTCGACCGATGCTTCGTCGGAAACGTCGGTCGGAATGGCCGCCGCCACACCGCCGGCCCGTTCGATAATCTCTTTCGTTTCGAGCAGCGGTTCGATGCGCCTGCCGAGCAGTGCGACGCTGAACCCGGCGCGCGCCAGCGCGACGGCCGCCGCCTGGCCGATGCCGGTGCCGGCGCCTGTCACCGCCGCGATTCTTTTCTCTGCCTGCATCTTCACGACCTCGTCTTCAGTGCGTTGAACATGCAAAAAGCATTGCGCGGTGACGATTCCCCAGCAATCTTGATTCTTTCAATCAATATCAACGGCCCCGTCGCGACGGGGCGGCGTCAGGGTTTTCCTGAGTTCGGCGAGACGTCGCTCGCGGACTGGCGCGGCCGGATGGGCGGTGCACGACACCGCCGGAGTGAGGCCGAAAGACCGCGGCGGCGCGCCACGCACATACATTGATCGAAACAATCAATATTGACCCGCGCCGACCCTGCTTCGTAGGCTGTGCTCCGTTTTCCGACCCAAGGACGAGACCATGCCTGACAACAATCGCCCCCGTCTCCTAGTAGCGCGACGGGTTCCCGCGGCGGTGGCCGCACGTGCCGAAGCCGAATTCCACGCGTATGTGACCGACGCCGACATGGACGCGCCGTCCGTCGTCGAATTCTGCAACCGCCACGAGACGCCGGCGGTGCTGATCGGTAAGAAATCGGGGCTGCAGGCCGAGCACATCGCGGCATTGCCGCCGAGCGTGAAGATCATCGCGAACGCGAGCGCCGGTTACGACCACATGGACGTGGCGGCCGCGCGCGCGCGCGGCATCGTTGTCAGCAACGCGCCCGACGCGCTGACCGACTGCACTGCCGATTTCACAATGTTGTTGATCCTCGCCGCGTGCCGGCGCGCGTCGGAATACGAGCGCATCGTGCGCGCGGGATGGGGAAAGTCGTTCGGCATGACGGACATGCTTGGCATGCGCGTGAACGGAAAGACGCTCGGGATCGTCGGTTTCGGCCGGATCGGCAGGGCGGTCGCACAGCGTGCGCGCGGCTTCGGAATGCAGATCGTCTATACAGACCGGCGGCCCGCGCCGCCCGAGATCGAGGCCGGCGCGCGCTATTGCGCGGATCTCGACACGCTGCTGCCGCAGTGCGACATCCTCACGCTGCACGTGCCTGGCGGCGGCACGCCGTTGATGACGCGCCGCGAGTTCGGCTTGTTGCGCGACGGCGCGGTGTTCGTCAACGCAGCGCGCGGGAGTCTCGTCGATGAGGATGCGCTGTGCGATGCATTGGCGTCGCGGCGGCTGTTCGCAGCCGGGCTCGACGTCTATCGGAACGAGCCCAATATCGATCCGCGCTTTGCCGCACTCGACAATGTGTTTCTGTCGCCGCATATGGCGAGCGCGACGATCGAGACGCGCGATCAGATGGGGTTCACCGCACTCGACAACATCGCTGCGGTGCTTAATGGGAGGACGGCGCCAAACGCGCTGTGAAGGCAGCGTGACGGCGTGTTCCGGAACGACTTCGGCTCGACAAACGGGGCGGTGCCGCATGCAAGTACTGATGCGGCACTGCCTTCGTAGGCGCCTTGCGAGCCGCGGCAGATTTCCGGTGCATTGGGTGCGCGGTACGGCCAGAGGGCGCCGATATCACGTCTTATTCGGGGTCTGCCACGCGGTTAGCCTGCTACCGGACGGGCCCCTACGCGAGACGCAGAGAGGCTGTAGCGTTCTATATGCCCCGGCGCCTCGGGGTGCGGTGGCACGCGTGGACAACACATGCCATTCCGCCATGAGAAAAACTGCCCTGCAGCGCGTCTAGGCTTCCAGCGACCAGCCTTGGTTGTCCACGTTCTTTTCATCGCGATAGACCCATCGCGCACCGCATGTGGGACACGAGAACGTGCTGACGGTGATTGCGCGCGCGGAGGGCGATTTGATGCGCTGCGTGTCGGTGATTCTCAGCAAAGCATGGCCTGGCGCGCCGCGTTTATGGAGTTCGATTGCGGCGCAAGCCGAGCAGAGTGTCATGCCGATGGGTCTCTCAAGAGCGCATGCCCACTGTGGCGTGCTGACTCAGCGGTGGGGGTGCGGGGTGGGTCAAAGGTGAAGCTTATCTAATTATTTGTTGACGCGGGTCTGGAATGTCTGTAGAAACCATCCTCGCAGGATCTTCAAGCAGTTACTCCGATGTTCTGGGTTGTCACGCCAAGCGGTGCTTCCTTTGCTCCATGTTTCTTCCTTGATTGTCGTGCCTGGTGAGCACAGGCTCATGCAGAACTTTTTAGGATATCCAACATGGAAACCGGCACAGTAAAGTGGTTCAACGACTCCAAGGGCTTCGGCTTCATCACCCCGGACGCAGGCGGCAACGATCTCTTCGCTCACTTCTCTGAAGTTCAGGGCAACGGGTTCAAGTCCCTCCAAGAAGGTCAGAAGGTGCGCTACGTTGCAGGCGTTGGCCAAAAGGGCCCGGCTGCTACGAAGATCGAGGCGATCTGATCGGTCGCATCTGCCAAGAAAAACCCCGCTCTGCGGGGTTTTTTTTCGCGGCAACATCAAAGTATTCAAGACGCACTTTGCTCCAGCGTCGGTGGCTCTTGCCGCGGCAGGTGAATCTGCCGTCGCATCACATAGACGGCAACCGCTGCCGAAAGCAGTCCCGAGAGCGCTCCCACACCAAGTGACCAGCGCGGGCCGAGATGGTCTGCCACCCAGCCCACAATCGGTGCGCCAATCGGGGTGCCGCCCAACGCGATGGCCACGCGTAACGCCATCACCCGGCCGCGCATGGCAGGTTCGGTCGAGAGTTGCATCAGGCTGTTGCTCGTGTTGGTAAACGTCAGCGCCGCCATGCCGGTGATGACCAGCGCCGCCGCAAACAGCCAATAGCCCGGTGCGATGGCCGCCAACGTGCACCCCAGCCCGAATATCGCAGCGCCTATCAGCAGTGACTTGAACTCCGGCTGCTTACGTCCCGCGGCGAACAACGCGCCGGACATCGTGCCGATCGCCATCATCGACGACAACACGCCGTAGCCGCGCGCGTCTGAGTGGAGGACGCTCGCTGCCATCGTCGAGATGAAGATGGGGAAGTTCAGCCCAAATGTGCCGATCAGGAACAGCATGACCAGCATGGCCTTGAGATCGGGGCGGGCCCACACGTAGCGGATGGCCTCGGCAAAACCGCCTTGAGAGCGCCGTGCACGCGCGTTCGGGCGCAGCTCGGACTTGCGTAGGAAGAAGAGCGAAGTCAGCACCGCGATGAACGAAAGCCCATTGGCCAGGAATGCCCAGCCTGTACCGATGGTGGCGATGGCCATGCCCGCCGCTGCTGGCCCGACCATGCGCCCCGCGTTGAACGACGTCGAGTTGAGCGCGACCGCATTGGGCAGATCGCCATCGCCCACCAGTTCCGCCACGAACGTCTGGCGCACCGGGGCATCGAATGCCGATGCGCAGCCGGACAGAAACGCCAGCAGGTAGACGTGCCAGAGCTGAACGATGCCCGTCACGGTCAGCAGCCCGAGAATCAACGCCAGCACGCCCGATGTCGCTTGGGTGGCCATCAGCAGCTTGCGCTGGTTGTAGCGGTCTGCGGCAACGCCCGTCCACGGCAATAGCAGAAGCTGCGGGCCGAACTGCAGCGCCATCACCGTACCCACTGCAGAAGCGTTGTGGTTCGTGAGCTGTGTCAGCACCAACCAGTCCTGTGCGGTGCGCTGCATCCACGTGCCCACGTTGGACACCAGCGACCCCACGGCCCACAAGCGGTAGTTGAAAACGCGCAGTGAGCGGAAGACGCCGGTTGTTGGCGTACTTGCCGATGTGTTCATTGGCGTTGCGGCAGATCGCCGCCGAGATTGCCGCCGTTGAACCGGCCAAAGCGCCGTGCCATCGGCACGCCGAGTGCCACGATGCCCAACCCGATCGCAACGGCATCGGTTGTGTTTCGCAGGTGGAAATCACCAACCCGCAGAACGAGGACGTAACCGACGGCCAGATCGAACGCGCCCCACAGCACATTCACCGTAGAAGACGAAAGACCTTCGCCGGGTGGCGTTGCGAATGGGCTCTGAAATGGTTTGCCTGCGATACCGAAGACGAAATGCGGCACGGCGTTGGCGAAGAAGGCGCCGCCGAAAAACCAAGAGATGAGATGGGGCCATGCCATGTCGACGCTCCGGATCAGGAACAGTAAAAGAGGCTCAAAACTCTGCGAGCCGTTGCAGCAACGTCACGGCCTTCGCCAGCTCAGCTTGCTCGGCGGCGGACAGTTGCGCCTGCAGTGCGCGGAACAGCCAATCGTCCTTCGCAGCGCGGCTTTCCTTGAGTGCTTTCCGAAAGCCCGGCGTCAACTCGATGAGCGTTTGCCGGCCATCCGTCGGATCGGGCTTGCCGGCAACCGCGCCCATGGCTTCCAGGGCCCCAACCGTGACCCGCATCGACTGCGGCTTCACGCTGCCGGCGCGCGCAAGTGCAGACACGGTGGCTGGGCCATCACGGTCCAGGCGCAGCAGAACCGACTTTTGCGCGTGGGTGAGATCGTTCGGATGGACTTGTTCGCGCAGGCGACGGGACAGCTTGCCAAGCGCAATGCGCAGATCGCCGGCCAGCGCGCCAGGCGGCGCGGGATCGGTGAATGAGGGTGATTTAGCCATGCCGCGAGCATAGCATCAATACAGTTTAACTGTGCAGTTAAGCTGTAATGTTATGCGCGGGCCACGCAAACAAAAGGCCCGCATTTGAGCGGGCCTCGTTCCTTCCGTGTGGCGGTATCGCGCCTATGCCGCCTGCTTGCGGGGTCGCCGTACCGCGCGAATCTTTCCGGTGGTGCCGCCGCCGCAGAAGAACTGATCGGCGCCATCCGACTCGAGCCCTGACACAGTGATACCCGCCGGCATATCAAGCTGCTCCAGCACTTCGCCGGTTTGCGGATCGATATGCCGCAGCTCGCTCGTATCGCCTTCCCACGTGGCGTGCCAGAGTTCGCCGTCGACCCACGTGACGCCAGTCACGAAGCGGTTGGATTCGATGGTGCGCAACACCTTGCCAGTGTCCGGATCGATCTGGCGGATCTTGCGCTCACGGTAGTGACCGACCCATAGCGTGCCTTCGGCCCAGGCGAGACCTGAATCTCCGCCCGCACCCGGCGCGGGAATCGTGGCCAACACCTTCCCGGTTTGCGGGTCGATCTTCTGAATGCGGTCTTCGGCGATCTGGAACAGGTGGCGCCCGTCGAACGCGGTACCGGCATGGGCTGGCACGTCGATGGAGCGCTGCGTCTTGCCGCTGTCGGGGTCGAGTTCCTTTAGCTGACCGCCGGCAGCAAACCAGACGTGTTGACCATCGTAGGTCACGCCGCCGACGTTCTCTGCGCCAGGGAAGGGGCCGTATTCGCGCACGAGTTCGGCGGTGGAGCGTTTCATGTTGGGCTCGCTGGATTCGGTTGTGGAGTCTTTATCCTAGTCACTTGGCAGCGGTGCGGGGAGTAACAAGGTGGTCGCGAATCCGGGTACCGGCGGCGTCACCCACCGGCGCGCCCGCCCGCGTCCGAAGAACTGCACCTTGCCCGCGGCTGCCAATGTGTCGAGCGCCCGCTGTACGGTGCGCTGGCTGGCACCAAGCGCCAACGCCAATGCGGAGCTGGACCACGATTCCCCATCGGCCAGACAGGCCAGCACCGCGGCATATTGCTCGTCGACGGGTTGCGCGAGGACGACCACGCTCTGTGCCGCATTCGCTTGGAGTGCGAATCCATGCCGGGTCGCCCTGACCGTGCCTAACGCACCAAGCGCGGTGCGCAAACGCCCGATCTCTACGCGCAGGCGCACACGGTGCGATTCGTCGGGATGCCGGGTGCGGAACGCCCGGGCGATGAGGGCGTCTCTGGGCACGTCTTCCGGCCACGCTTCGCCCAGTGCACGCGCCAGCGTGAACAGCACGGGCCGCGTGGCGAGCGGGATGACCGCATCGGTTTGCCGCACGGCGAGCCGGCACGCGTCCACCACGAGCGCGTCTGATGCAAAGAGGACTTCGACATCTTCAAGGCGCAGGACACGTTCCTCGCCGCGTGAGATCAGCCGCGCAGCCGGTGCGCTCAGGGCAAGCGCGGCACGTTCCACTTCAGCGGTGAGCGTCTGGATACCGGCCTGACGCGCCGCGAGATCAGCGTCGGCCAAGGCGGCACGCGCGGCAGTCGTCTGCAGGCGCCGGATGGCAATCCCCGCGACGACGAGCGCATGAGCCGCCCGCAATACCGGTGGAAGACGCGCCGGATTGAGCGCGGAAAGGGCGGCGTCTGCATCGTCCAGGCGGCCGATCAGCAGCAGGCGACGGATGTCGAGATACCGCGCATGCGCTGCGTTGACGTGATCCCCATGGGCCTCCAGCGTGGCGCGTGCCGCGTCGAGGGTTTTGGCGGGCCAGCCAAGATCGCGCGAGGCGAGGGCGACTTCGGCTTCCGCGACGACGCAGCGTGCGCGTGCCAGCGCCTCCCGAGAGCCGAATGCGCGAGCCGCGCGACGCAGCAACAGCTTGGCGCGCGCCAAGTCACCGAGCTGCGCCATGGCGATGCCGCGCAAGGCCAGTGCGGCCGCGTCGTCACGCAAGGCGACGCGGTTCAGTGCTCCGAATGGGTCACCGGCAGCGAGTGCGCGGGCTGCAGCCGTGATCAATGAATCCATTCGAATCCCGCCACACTTGTCACTCCCGCCGTTTGAGGTCGGCGCCTAATCTAGCACACGACCACTCACCCAAAACGGAGGTAAGCATGAGTGCAACACACCCCACAGCAACCCGCGCAACCTGGCTGGCAGAGCGCATTGAGCTGCTCAAGGCCGAGAAGGAACTGACGCGCCGCAGCGATGAACTCGCGCGCCGCCGGCAGGCACTTCCATGGGTCCGCATTGACAAAACTTACCGCTTCGAAACCGAGAAAGGCAGCGCCTCGCTGGCCGATCTGTTTGGTGGGCGCTCGCAACTGCTCGTCTATCACTTCATGTTCGGGCCGGACTATAAGGCGGGCTGCCCATCGTGCTCGATGATTGCCGATGGCTTTGACGGCTTCGTCACGCATCTGGCGAGTCACGACGTGACGCTGCTCGCGGTGTCGCGCGGGCCGCTGGCCAAGCTGATCGAGTATCGCGAGCGGATGGGCTGGACCTTTCCGTGGGTGTCGTCGGTCGGCAGCGATTTCAACTACGACTTCAACGTCTCGATCTCGGAGGAGCAGCAGCGCGCCGGCAACTCCGACTACAACTACGTGCGCGGCAGCCACGTGATGGACGCATCCGACTTACCTGAACCCGTGCAGGAGTTCGCCAGCATGTGCGGCACCGATGCGCCCACCTACGTGCGCGACCGGCCCGGCATGAGCGCGTTCGTGCTGGAAGACGGCGTCGTGTACCACACATATTCCACCTACGCGCGCGGCCTCGATGGCTTGTGGGGCGCATACCAGTGGCTCGATCGCGCGCCGCTGGGCCGCAACGAAACCGGTGTCTGGTGGCGTCGCCATGACGAGTACGCTCAGCAGCGTTGAACTGTCACGCGAGCAAGCAGTGTCCGAGCGCGGCTTCTTGGCCGTCTCGGCATTGCTGTTCATTGCCAGCGCGGCAGCGACGGTGGCTTGGTGCGATTCCATGTCGGCCATGGGCGAGATGCCAATGGCCTGGATGCCGATGTGCGGTCAGACGTGGTGGAGTTTTTCCGCGTCGTTTACCGGCATGTGGACAGTGATGATGGTAGCGATGATGCTGCCGTCATTGCTGCCGATGCTGCGGCGGTATCGCGTTGCGCTTCACGTGGCGGGCAAGCCGAATGTTGATGCGCACACCGCGTTGGCAGGCACGGCGTACTTTGCCGTGTGGGGGCTGATCGGCGCGATGGTCTTTGCGCTGGGCGCCGCGGTGGCCCAGCTTGAAATGACGTGGCCCGTGCTAGCGCGCACGTTGCCGGCTGCCAGCGGCGCAGTCGTTCTTGCGGCGGGAGCACTGCAGTTCAGCGCATGGAAGGCGCGGCAGCTTGCAGGGTGCCGAGCAGCGCCTGCGCTGGGCAGTACGGCATGGCGATATGGCTTACGCCTCGGCATGCGCTGCGCCAGCTCTTGCGCGGGCTTGACGGCAATCCTGATTGTGATCGGCGTCATGGATCTGCGCGCAATGGCGGCGGTGTCAGCGGCGATCACGCTGGAGCGCCTGGTGCCGGCCGGAGACCGCGTAGCCCGCTGCATTGGTGCTGTGGCCATCGTGGCGGGGTTGCTTCAGGTGGCCTACGCAGCATTGTTATGACTTGCCTTACATCACCGCGCCAAGCTGCCACGGCACAAACTCGTTGTCGCCCAAACCGTTGAGTTCGCTCTTGGTGTGGTTGCCCGAGGCGGTGGCCAGCATCAGTTGGAACAGCGCCTGGCCGGCTTGCGCAATGCTGAGGCGGCCATCGACGATGCCGCCGCAGTCGTAGTCCATGTCGAGTTCCATGTGCCGATAGAGCGTGCTGTTGGTGGCAAGCTTCAACGAAGGCACCGGCTTGCAGCCATAGGTGGACCCCCGGCCTGTTGTGAAGCAGATCAGGTTGGCGCCGCCGGCGACCTGGCCCGTGGCCGAGACAGGGTCGTAGCCGGGTGTGTCCATGAAGACGAGGCCGTGCGCCTGCACCGGCTGGGCGTATTCATACACGGCCATCAGCCCGCTGCTGCCGCCCTTGGCGACCGCGCCGAGCGATTTTTCCAGGATGGTCGTGACGCCGCCGGCTTTGTTGCCGGGCGAAGGGTTGTTGTTCATGTCGGCGCCCAGCGTGCTGGTGTAATGCTCCCACCAGGCCAGCCGATCCATCAACGCACCGGCCACGGCAGGCGTTGCTGCGCGTGCAGTCAACAGGTGTTCTGCACCATAGATCTCGGGCGTTTCAGATAGCACTGCGGTGCCTCCGTGTCGCACGAGCAGATCCACCGCTGCGCCCAGTGCGGGGTTGGCGCTGATGCCCGAGTAGCCGTCCGACCCGCCGCATTGCAGTCCCACCGTCAGGTGGCTTGCCGGGACGGTGCTGCGTTGCGCCTGGTTCGCGATCGGCAGCATGTCGCGCAGCATGGCCAAGCCGGCAGCAATCGCCTCACGCGTGCCGCCTTCTTCCTGAATCGTCAGCGAGGCAAACAAGCCCGGCGTGCGCGCCCCAAGCATCTGTACGAGCGGGGCGACCTGGTTGACTTCGCAACCGAGGCCAACGATCAGCACGCCGGCAAAGTTGGGGTGGTCGGCGTACCCGCGCAGCGTGCGCTGCAGCAGTTCGAGCCCCTCGCCGTTGCCGGCCATGCCGCAGCCGCTGCCGTGCGTGATGGCGACAATGCCATCCACGTTGGGGAATGCGGCCACCTCTGCCTGCGCCGCCTGCACGATATGCCGGCACACGGTGGCGGAGCAGTTCACGCTGGAGATGACGCCAATGAAATTGCGCGTGCCGACGCGGCCATCTGCCCGCACGTACCCTTCGAACGTGGCGGGCGTGTCGACCGGCACGGTGGCGCGATACGCGTGGCCCACAGTGTGCTCGGCGGCGGAGTTGGCCATGCCGACGTTGTGTACGTGCACGTGTTCACCCACGCGGATGGGCGCCGTGGCCACGCCGATGACCTGCCCATACTTGTGCACCGGTTGCCCCGCTGCGATGTCGCGCAACGCGACCTTGTGGCCAGCGGGAATGGCATCGCGCGTGGTCACCGCAGCGTCAAGTGCCGCGCCGGGCGCCAGCGCAACACGCGCGACGGCTACGTCGTCGTCGGGGGCAAGAAGAATGATGGATGAGTCGGACATGGTGCTTCGCAGGTTCAATTCGGATTGGCCAGCGCGGCGTTCAGGCGCGGCTGGGCGAGGTGCAAGCCCAATTGCCGCGTCAGCGCGACGATGGGCGCCAGGCGCCGGAGCTTCTTCTGCGCGTGGTTCTGCGCGATATCGGCGAGGCGGTGGGCAAGGTAGGGGTTCAACAGCCGTTCGCGCAGCATGACGAGATAGGCCTCGGCGGCTTCGCGCTTGTGCAGGGCGGCGAATACAGGAACGATCTCGTCGCGCCACAGGGCTTCCAGCTCCGGACGCAGGCGCGGGTCTTCCATGGCCTGCACGACGGTCAGATCGGAGGGATGCGCATCTTCGCGCCAACGCTCGGCCAGAAAAGTGTGGCCCGCGTTGAGCAGAAAGAGCTTGAGCCGCTCGTGGTGATCCAGCTCATCCGTCAGCACGATGGCCGGATGCGTGCATGGCAGCACCAGCCCGGGGCGGCGCTCGATGGCCCACAGCGCGTACGGTTCCGCCACGGCGCCCACGGGGTGCAGTGCCTCGGAGACGATGCGGTCCACGAGCGAGTTGGCCCACACGCAATGCGTGCGCAGCCAATCGACGAACGCGGCGGGCAGTGCCCATTGCTGTGCCAGCGTGCAGACAGTCTCGCAGAGCGTGTCGCCGTTGCGCTCGATCAGTTCGCACGGAAACAGCGACAGCGGTGCCTGCGGCTGTCGCAGCCAGCGGCCGAGCAGCAGCGCCACCAGTTTGGCGGGGAAGCTGTGTGGCACGCGCGATGGCTGCTTGATCAGGCTGGCATCATCGCGTGGGTCGAGCTGGTAGCCCTGGTCGGCCGTGTTGGAGATCACCACCTGCACGTCTGTTGCCATGAGCTCGCGCAGTCGTTCCCAATCGGCCTCGGCCTGAAGGGCACGCCGGACGGCGCGGCAGGTGACGGTCTGCTCAATGGGTGTGCCGTCTTGCAAGCCGCGAATGCGCACCGGATAACCCGCGCCGCCTGCCAGCGCCGCCACACGCGCTGCGCTGGCCGGGTTGGATGTGGTTTGCACGACGGTCATCCCACCCAGCGCCTGTCCCGCATCGAGCGCTTCCGACACGAACAAGTCGACGTGCGCCTGCAGGAAGCGGCTTGTGCCGAACTGGAGGATCGGCTCGGTCATGCGCTCAGCACTCCACGATGGCTTTCACCACGCCAGCGGCGGGGTCGAGCAGCGTCTTGAAGTGCTTGGGCACGTCCGCCAGCGCCATGCGGTGGGTGTTCAGCGCGGTCGGAATCTTGCCCGCGCGCATGGCGTCGAGCACGGTCTCAAAATCTTCGGTGGTGGCGTTGCGGCTGGCGAGCAGCGTGGTCTCGCGCTTGTGGAATTCCGGATCGGAGAACGAGATGTTGGCCGCCACCACAGAGATCAGCACATAGGTGCCGGCATGTGCCACAAAGCGCAAGCCACGCTCCATGGCTTTCGGATTGCCCGTGGCATCGAAGACGACGTCATAGAACTCATTGGCCGTGAGCGCACCGAGTTGCGCTTCGTCGGTATCGCCCAGCGCAACGCTGGCGTCCACACCAAGTTGCTCCACCGCAAAGCCGAGGCGATCCGCACGGGAGTCCAGCGCCGTGACCGTCGCGCCGCGCAGTTTGGCAAAAATCATGGCCGCCATGCCGATCGGGCCGGCGCCTACCACCAGCACGCGCTGCCCGGCGCGCACCTGGGCACGACGCGCCGCGTGCGCGCCAATGGCCAGAAATTCCACCATCGCGGCCTGATCCAGGCTCACGCCGTCCGCCTTGTGCACGAAGGCTTGCGGCACGCTCAGGTATTCAGTGAACGCCCC
The DNA here is from genome assembly GCF_047304345.1 of Ralstonia sp. Ralssp135. NCBI lineage: Bacteria > Pseudomonadati > Pseudomonadota > Betaproteobacteria > Burkholderiales > Burkholderiaceae > Ralstonia > Ralstonia sp. Ralssp135. The sequence goes on along the minus strand of NZ_JBGLYZ010000009.1, from coordinate 10,640 downwards.
ATCGCGATGCACCCCCAGCACCTGGATGTTGACGCAGCAATTTGTCCGGCCCTGGCGGCACGCGACACAGTGCCCACATGACAGGTAGGGCATCACGTAGACCACGTCGCCCTTGGCAAGCGCGCTGTCGGGCGGTGCCTGTTCGACGATTCCCGACAACTCATGCCCCATCACGCGGGGGTAATTGAGATAGGGCTGGTTGCCCGTGAAGATGTGCAGATCGGTACCGCACACGCCCACGCGTTTGACGCGCAGCAGCACTTCGCCCTCGGCGGGGCTAGGGACCGGCCGGTCCAGCGCGAGCAGGGTGCCTGGGGTTTCGCAAACGACCGTCAACATGATGCGGCTCCGGTCGAAGTCGCGCCGCCCGTCTTCGTTCGACTGGGCTGCTGAAGAGGCTGTGTATGCGCGCGTAGTAATGGCAAGCGTTGGGTCACCTTCCGGTCTCCTTGAGTGATGAGGTGACGTCTGATTGCGCGCGCACTGTGCCAAGTTGAGGGAGTCGCTCCCCGCATCCTGGGCAAGTGGTCATGCCAAACAGGTCTCACCTATTGGTCAGACCAATTTAACATCTTGAGAGAAAATCCTTGATGGGGGAAACCCTGATGCTGAAAATACCTTGTTTTCAAGGGGTCAAGGCGAGGCGGCCTGAAATTTGGTCAGGCCGCATTGGGGCGGAGCGGCATGGGTGCCGGGGAGAGGTTGCGCGGCCGCGAGCGGACCGCGCATGGGGTGAGCGCGGCTACTGTGCGCTGTCTTGCTGAATGGCGCCCGCGATCCAGCGCTCTTCGGACGCTTTCAAGTGCGCCCGCATGGCGGTTTGCGCCGCGATGGGATCGCCCGCCTGCAGCGCCTTGAGAATCTCTTCGTGCTCGTGCACCGCCGCATGCCAGCTTGATTCGCCCTCTGCATGGTCGCGGATGGCCATGGCCAGCGGGTCATGGCGGCTATCGAACAGCTCGGCCACGAATCGGCTCAGAACTGAATTGCCGGCGGTCTCCGCAATCAGCATGTGGAACTGGCGGTCGGCATCGGTGGGCGACTTCCCGCCCAATGCGAGTTTCTTCATGCGGTCGATGGTGCGCTGGAGCTTGTCGAGCGTGGCCGCCGTCAGGCGCCCCGTGGCGAGCGTGATCACGTCGCCTTCAAGCACGGCTCGGGCCTGCATCAGTTCGGAGGGGCTTTCGCCCAGCGACGGAATGGCCGCACTCTCGCTCGCCGCGCTTGCCTCTTGCACGTACACGCCAGAACCCATACGGATCTCAACCTGGCCGCCAATCTCCAGGGCGATTAACGCCTCGCGCAGCGACGGGCGCGATACGCCTAGCGTCTGTGCCAGTTCGCGCTCCGGAGGCAAGCGTGTGCCCGGTCCGAGCTTTTCCTGTTGGATCAGCGCGAGAATCTGCGCGGCTACAGATTGGTAAAGCCGCTTTGGCTCTGTCTGCTTCATTGTGGTGTGTGTTTTGGTGCGCGTGTTGTCGCGCATAGGTGTGTTTCGAGTCTAGCATGGGCACCGCCAGTCGTTGTCTAGACTGGTGCCAGCAACACTTCAGGGTTTGCACTAGTGGTCAGGCAGGTACGTTATAAGTGATATTGGCTTGACCAAAAAATGCTTGGCTTACTCGAATCGCTCCGAACTGGACTTACCAGTGCGTCGAGCGGAAGATCAGAGCCTCGCAACACAACGGAGACCACGATGAGCAGTGCTGATGCCGTGCCCACGCACGTAAGCAGCTCCAGATCGTCGATGCCGCAAGAGATTCTTTGCTTGCAGCGCATCGGCAAACGCTTTCCCGGCGTCGTTGCGCTGGATGGTGTGGATCTGGATCTGCGCGTGGGCGAAGTCCATGCTGTCTGCGGCGAAAACGGTGCTGGCAAATCCACCCTGATGAAGATCATCAGCGGCCAGTACATCGCAGACGATGGCGTCATCTCGTACCGGGGCGAAGCGGTACGGTTTGCGTCGACATCCGAGGCGCAGGCGGCCGGCATTGCGATCATCCATCAGGAGCTGAATCTCGTGCCGCACTTGTCGGTGGCGGAGAACATCTTCTTGGCACGCGAGCCCAAGCGCGGCCCGTTCATTGATTACCGCAAGCTCAACACCAACGCACGCAGCTATCTGCAGCGGATCGGGCTGGCCGTCGAGCCGACCACGCTGGTCAGCGCGCTGTCGATCGCGCAGCAACAGATGGTGGAGATTGCCAAGGCGCTCTCGCTCAACGCGCGTGTGCTGATCATGGACGAGCCCACGTCTTCGCTCACGGAATCCGAAACCGTTCAGCTGTTTCGCATCATCAAGGAGTTGCGCGCCGATGGCGTGGCGATTCTGTACATCTCGCATCGGCTTGACGAGATGGCCGAGATCGTCGATCGCGTGACCGTGCTCCGTGACGGCCGCCATATCTCCACGAGCGATTTTGCTTCCACCAGTGTCAACGAGATCGTCGCGCGGATGGTCGGCCGTTCACTCGACGATGTGTTCCCCGCGCGCAAATCGGTGCCGACCGACGAGGTGTTGTTGCGCGCGAACGCACTCAGCCGCGCAGGCGTCTTCGGGCCGGTGTCGTTCGAGTTGCGCAAGGGCGAGATTCTCGGTTTTGCCGGCTTGATGGGCGCGGGGCGCACGGAGGTGGCACGGGCCATTTTCGGAGCGGAACGGCTCGATTCCGGGTCGATCACGCTGGGCGACACGCCGGTCACGATCCGTTCGCCGCGCGAGGCCATCCGGCAAGGCATTGCCTACTTGTCGGAAGACAGAAAGAAGGATGGTCTGGCGTTGTCGATGCCGGTGGCCGTGAATATCACCCTGGCCAATGTCCGGGCGATTTCATCGCATGGCTTCCTGCGCTTTTCCGAAGAGACCGCCGTGGCGCAGCGCTACGTGCGCGAGCTGAACATCCGCACGCCGTCCGTCGGGCAGACGGTGCGCAATCTCTCAGGCGGCAATCAACAGAAGATCGTGATCGGCAAATGGCTGTATCGCGGTTCGCGCATCCTGTTTTTCGATGAGCCGACGCGGGGCATCGACGTCGGCGCCAAGTACGCGATTTATGGGCTGATGGACGAACTCGCCGCAGACGGTGTCGGTGTCGTGCTGATCAGCTCGGAGCTGCCGGAACTGCTGGGCATGACAGATCGAATTGCCGTCTTTCACGAAGGCCGCATTACCGCAGTCCTGGAAACACGGAAGACAAACCAGGAAGAAATTCTGCATTACGCATCAGGAAGAACACATGCTTGAAATGACATCAGATCAGCCGCAGGCCGTGAAAAAGCAGAGCAAGCAACACCATCGGGACCTGATCCAAAAGTTTGCAGCGCTCGGTAGCCTGGTGGCGCTTGTGATTGCGTTTTCTGCAACCAGCGCAGCATTCTTTTCGGTCGGCAACTTCATGACCGTCGCGCTGCAGGTCACGTCGATTGCCTACCTGGGCGTAGCCGCCACGTGCGTGATCATCACCGGTGGCATCGACTTGTCGGTGGGCTCGGTGCTGGCGCTCGCTGGCGTGGTGGCGGCCTTGCTCGTCAAGATGGGCGTACCTGTTCCGATTGCCATGCTGGCCGGCGTGCTGGTTGGCGGCGTGTGCGGATGGGTCAACGGTATCTGTATCACCAGGATGGGCCTGCCGCCCTTCATTGCCACGCTGGGCATGATGCTGGTGGCGCGCGGCGTGGCTCTGCAGATCACGGGCGCCCGTCCTGTCTCGGGCCTGGGAGATGCTTTCGGCGAACTCGGCAACGGCGCGCTGTTCCGCATCTCGCACATCGGGGCAGACGGCTTCCCGGACACGGTCTTCCCCGGCATTCCTTATCCGGTGGTGATCATGCTTGCGCTGTTCATCGCTGTCTCCGTGCTGCTCTCACGCACTTCACTGGGTCGCCACATCTATGCAGTCGGCTCGAATGCCGAGGCGGCGCGCTTGTCCGGGGTGAACGTGCAGGGCGTGAAGCTGTTCACGTATGTGCTATCGGGCTTGCTGGCAGGGATGGCCGGGTGCGTGCTGATGTCTCGCCTGGTGACGGCACAACCGAACGAAGGCGTGATGTACGAACTTGATGCGATTGCCAGCGCCGTCATCGGCGGGACGTCGCTGATGGGCGGTGTCGGAACGGTCTCGGGCACGGCCATTGGCGCGTTCGTGATCGGCGTGTTGCGCAACGGGCTCAACATGAACGGCGTATCGAGTTTTATCCAGCAGATCATCATCGGCGTGGTCATCCTTGGCACCGTCTGGATCGATCAGCTCAGAAACCGCAAGTTGTGAGTCGAGAAGTTCAAACCAAAACCAAGGAGTGAGACATGAAGAAGTTTTCCGTACTGGCGGTGGTTGCAGCAACGTGTGCACTGTTCTCTGCTTATGCGCAGGCGGCAGGCGGTGAAATAGCCGTGATCGTGAAATCGGCAAATTCCAACTACTGGCAGAACGTTCAGAAGGGCGCGACGGCCGCCATGGGCAAGGCGAAGGGCTACACGATGACCTTCCAGGGCCCCGCAGCAGAATCGGCCATTGCCGACGAAGTGAACATGGTCGAGAACGCCGTCAACCGACATGTCGCGGGCATTGTCCTCGCGCCGTCAGACCCGGACGCGCTGGTGCCGGCGATGAAGAAGGCATGGGAGGCGCACATTCCGGTGGTGCTGATCGACTCGATGGTGTCCGATTCCGGCAAGCAGTATTACCAGTCGTTCCTGTCGACCGATAACGCGAAGGCGGGTGAGTTGTGCGCGAAGGCGATGATCGACGCTGTCGGCCAGACCGGCAAGATTGCGATCATGTCTTATGTGCCGGGCGCGGGGTCCGAAATCGGCCGCGTGGGCGGCTTCAAGAAATACATCGAGGCGCACTCGAAGCTGCAGATCGTTGGGCCGTTCTACTCGCAATCGCAGATGGCCACGGCGCTGAACCAGACGACCGACGTGCTGGCCGCCAACCCCGATCTGAAGGGCATCTTTGGTGCGAACGAACCTACGGCGGTCGGGATGGGGCGCGCGCTGCAGCAGTCGGGCAAGAGCGGCAAGGTGGCGGCTATCGGCTTTGACGGCAACCAGGACCTGCAGGGCTTCGTGCGCGACGGCACGATCCGCGCAATCGCCGTCCAGAGCTCGTACCAGATGGGCTACAAGGGCATCGACACGGTGGTTAGCGTGATCGAGAAGAAGCCCGTACAGAAGCAGGTCGACACGGGCGTGATGATGGTCAACAAGCAGAACCTCGATTCGCCCGAGGCCAAGAACGTCCTGTACTGACGATTCATCGCAACAAGGGGCGTGGCGGAGCGTCGTTCGCCGCCATGCCGGCTGAATCCCTTTCCTGAACGGCGCAGTGTTTTAACTCCATTGCCGGAATGGGCCACCGCCAACGTGGCCCGCGCCGGAACGCAGACGCAATGAGACTCCAAGGAAAACGCATCCTCGTGACGGCGGCTGGGCAGGGTATTGGCCGGGCGAGCGCGATGATGTTTGCAAAAGAGGGCGCGCAGGTGCTCGCCACCGATATCAACGCAGAGGCGTTGGCCACGCTGGCAGAGACCGCCGGCGTCCGCACCTTGCGCCTGGATGTGACGGACGCCAATGCCGTTGCCGTCCTGGCACGCGAAGAAGCCGCGTTCGATGCGCTGTTCAACTGCGCGGGCTTCGTGCACCCCGGCAGCATCCTCGAATGTTCGGAAGACGACTGGGCGTTCTCGTGGCAGCTCAACGTGACGTCGATGTACCGCCTGACGCGTGCGCTGTTGCCGAAGATGCTGGACAACGGCGGCGCATCGATCATCAACATGGCCTCTGCCGCATCAAGCGTGAAGGGCGTGCCGAACCGCTTCGTGTATGGCACGACCAAGGCCGCTGTCATCGGGATGACCAAGGCGATTGCCGCCGACTTTGTGGCGCGCGGCATTCGTTGCAACGCCATCTGCCCTGGCACCGTGGAGTCCCCCTCGCTCGAGCAGCGCATTGCCACGCAGGCGCAGGAACAGAACGTGCCGATCGACGCCGTCCGCGCAGCGTTCGTTGCGCGCCAGCCGATGGGCCGCGTCGGTACGGCAGACGAGATTGCCGCGCTGGCGACCTACCTGGCTTCGGATGAGTCCCGCTTCACGACCGGCACTTGCTGCGTGATCGACGGCGGCTGGTCCAACTGATTGGTTTGATTGATTGCAGTCCACAAAGACAACACGATGAAACTCCTCCGCTACGGCCCCAAGGGCCAGGAAAAGCCCGGCCTGCTCGATGCGCAAGGGCAAGTGCGCGACCTGTCGGCCGTGATTGACGACATTGGCGGCGCGGCGCTGCTGCCCGAGAGCCTGGCTCACCTGCGCACGCTGGACATCAGCCGCCTGCCCATCGTCGACGGCACGCCGCAAGCCGGCCTGCGCCTGGGCGCTTGCGTGGGCAACGTGGGCAAGTTCATCTGCATCGGGCTGAACTATTCCGACCATGCTGCTGAAACCGGCGCCGAAGTGCCGGCCGAGCCGGTCGTCTTCGGCAAATGGACCAGCGCCATCTGCGGCCCGAATGACGACGTGGAAATTCCGCAGGGCTCGGTGAAGACCGATTGGGAAGTCGAGCTTGGCGTGGTGATCGGCAAGGGCGGCCGGTACATCAGCGAGGCAGATGCGCTCGCGCATGTGGCGGGCTACTGCGTCATCAACGATGTGTCGGAGCGCGAATACCAGCTCGAGCGCGGCGGCACGTGGGACAAGGGCAAGGGCTGCGACACCTTTGGCCCCATCGGCCCGTGGCTCGTCACCGCAGACGAGGTGCCCAACCCGCAGGCGCTGCATCTGTGGCTGGAGGTGGATGGGCATCGCTACCAGAACGGATCGACGTCGACCATGGTGTTTGGCGTGGCGCATCTGGTGAGCTATCTGAGCCGCTTCATGAGCCTGCAGCCAGGTGATGTGATTTCCACCGGCACCCCGCCGGGTGTGGGGCTGGGGCAGAAGCCGCCGGTCTATCTGCGCGCCGGCCAGACGATGCGCCTGGGCATCGAGGGTCTGGGCGAGCAGCGCCAGCGCACGGTGAACGCGCAAGGCTGAAGGCACGCATTCCGCAATCCCGAACACGATACTCATGACCATCATCCGATCCCTGCGCGTGCTGGACGTGCGCTTTCCGACTTCCCAGCATCTCGACGGCTCCGACGCGATGAACCCGGACCCGGATTACTCCGCGGCCTACGTGATCCTGGAGACTGACCAGCCGGGCCTGGAAGGCCACGGCCTGACCTTCACCATCGGGCGCGGCAACGAGGTGTGCTGCGCCGCCATCGAGGCGATGCGTCATCTGGTGGAAGGCCTGGATCTCGACTGGATTCGTGAAGACATGGGCCGCTTCTGGCGCCATGTCACGTCCGACAGCCAGTTGCGCTGGATCGGCCCGGACAAAGGCGCCATCCACCTGGCCACGGGCGCGGTCGTCAATGCCGCATGGGATCTGTGGGCCAAGGCCGAAGGCAAGCCGCTGTGGCGTCTGGTAGCCGATCTCACACCGGAAGCATTCGTGCGCTGCATCGACTTCCGCTACATCACCGACGGCATCACGCCCGAAGAAGCGCTCGAGCTGCTGCGCAAGCAGGCGCCGGGCAAGGCCGACCGCATCCGCACGCTGGAGCAGGAAGGCTACCCGTGCTACACCACGTCCGCCGGCTGGCTCGGCTATGACGACGACAAGCTGCGCCGCCTCTGCCGCGAGGCCGTCGACAGCGGTTTCCGCCATATCAAGCTCAAGGTGGGGCGTGATTTGAAGGACGACATTCGCCGCGTCTCGATCGCACGCGAAGTGCTCGGGCCCAACCGTGAACTGATGATCGACGCCAACCAGGTGTGGGAGGTGAAGGAAGCCATCGACTGGGTGCGCGAACTCGGTTTCGCCAAGCCGTGGTTCATTGAAGAGCCGACCAGCCCGGACGATGTGGAAGGTCATCGTAAGGTTCGCGAAGCCGTCGCCCCCGTCAAGGTGGCGACCGGCGAGATGTGCCAGAACCGCATTCTCTTCAAGCAGTTCATCATGCGCGGCGCTATCGATGTTGTGCAGATCGACGCATGCCGGCTGGGCGGTGTGAACGAGATCCTGGCCGTGTTGCTGCTGGCCGCCAAGTACGGCTTGCCGGTGTGCCCGCATGCCGGCGGTGTGGGCCTGTGCGAGTACGTGCAGCATCTGTCGATGATCGACTACATCTGCGTGTCAGGCACGCGCGAAGGGCGTGTTGTCGAGTATGTCGACCACCTGCACGAGCACTTTGTCGACCCCTGCGTGGTGCGAAACGCCGCCTATCTGCCGCCGCAGGCACCGGGTTTCTCCATCACGATGAAACCGGCATCGCTTGAGCGATACCGCTTCCGGGGCTGATGCGATGACGGTACCCGCGCTGCCCGTGCCACGAATAGACGCGCACCAGCATTTCTGGCGCTATCAACCCGAGGCGTATTCATGGATCGGCCCCGGCATGGAAGCCCTGGCCGAAGACCGCCTGCCTGCCAACTTGCTGCCCGAGCTGCGCGCGCAACGCCTGGACGCTGCGATTGCCGTGCAGGCGCGCGGCGTGCGAGAGGAGACGGATTTTCTGCTGGGCCTCGCCGCTGCGCACGACTGGATTGTCGGCGTGGTCGGCTGGGAAGACCTGCATGCCGCCGATCTTGAGGCTCGCCTCGAAGCCAGGAGCGGTGAGCACAAACTGGTCGGCTTCCGGCACACCGTGCAGGACGAGCCCGACGTCGCGGCGTTCTTGTCGGACCCAGCTTTCGAACAAGGCGTCGCGTTACTGCAGCTTTGGGGCTACACGTACGACGTGCTGGTGTTTGGCCACCAACTGGAGCCCGCCGTGGATTTCTGCGGCCGGCACGATCGCCACTTGCTGGTGCTGGATCACCTGGGCAAGCCGCCGCTTGAAGCGTTCGAGCGTGATGCGCATGCACTGGCAAGGTGGCGGGCTGCGCTTGCGCCACTGAAAGATATGCCGCACGTCGCCTGCAAGCTTTCCGGCCTGCTGACCGAAGCCGATTGGCGAAAAGGCGTGACCGTGCGCGACGTTCAGCACGCGCGCCAATGCCTTGACGTGGCACTCGACGTCTTCGGTCCCAACCGCGTGATGTTTGGGTCGGATTGGCCTGTGTGCCAATTGGCGGCGTCGTACGGCACGGTGTACGACGTGCTGCATGTCTGGGCCGAAGAGCGGCTGAGCGCCACTGAACGCGCCGACCTCTGGGGTGGCACCGCCGCCCGCTGCTACAACCTGCAACTCAAGGCTTGAACCATGGATTTGCATCTGCAAGACAAAGTCGTAATCGTCACGGGCGGCGCAGCCGGCATTGGCGCGGCCATTTCGCTGCAACTGGCGGCCGAAGGGGCCATCCCCGTCATCTGTGGCAAGAGCCCAATGGCGCCTGCGTTTGAAGCCGAGCTGATGCGTCGGCAGCCGAAGGCACGCTTCTTCCAGTTCGACCTGGAAGATGAGGTCGATTGCCGCGGCATGGTGGACGAAACCGTGCGCGAGTTCGGACATATCGATGGCCTCGTCAACAACGCCGGCATCAACGACAGCGTGGGATTGGACGCGGGCCGCGACGCCTTCGTGCGCTCGCTGGAAAAGAACCTGATCCATTACTACGTCATGGCACATCTGTGCCTGCCGCACCTGAAAGCGAGCCGAGGGGCCATCGTCAATATCTCGTCGAAAACGGCGTTGACGGGGCAAGGCAATACGAGCGGGTACACCGCCGCGAAGGGTGCACAGCTGTCGCTCACGCGGGAATGGGCGGCGTCGCTGGCGCCGGACGGTGTGCGCGTCAACGCGGTCATTCCGGCCGAGGTGCTGACGCCGCTGTATGAACGCTGGATCGCCACGTTCGACAACCCCGATGCCAAGCTCGCAGCAATTACATCGAAGATTCCGCTCGGCCATCGCATGACCACCGCCGACGAGATTGCCAGTACCACGGTCTTCCTGCTCTCTGCACAGGCGTCTCACACGACGGGGCAGTGGGTATTTGTCGACGGCGGCTACACGCACCTCGACCGCGCCCTGACCTGAGGTTGCCATGCGCTACTGCCTTGCTCTGGATCTGAAAGACGACGCGGCGCTTATCGCCACGTACGAAGCCCACCATCAACGCATCTGGCCGGAAGTTGCGCGGCACCTGCGCGTGCATGGCGTGACCGGCATGGAGATCTATCGGCTGGGCACCCGCATGGTGATGCTCATGGAGACCGACGACGCCATCTACGACGCCGAGCGCATGGCGCTTGCCACCGACACGGACCCGAAGATCCGCGAATGGGAAGCGCTGATGTGGCAGTTTCAGGCGCCCACACCCTGGACGCCCGCGGGGCAGAAGTGGATACCGATGAGCCGCATTTTCGATTTGCAACAGCAACAGCAGTAGAAGCAATTCCGGCCGTGGCCGGCATGACACCAGAGAGAGGAGATGACAATGAAGAAACGAGTAACTTGGCCGCTCTGCGCGGCAATCGTGTGCGCGGCCGCTGGCGCCGCGCATGCACAAACCAACGTCACGCTGTACGGCCGCGTCGCCAGCGGCATCGACTACCAGAACAACGTCGCCCCCACCGCGACCTCGCCGGGCGGCAGCCTCTGGCGCGCCGCCGACAACCAGTGGGGCACGAGCATGTTCGGGTTCAT
>NZ_JBGLYZ010000099.1:0-271 GCF_047304345.1 Ralstonia sp. Ralssp135 | reverse complement strand
ACCTGCTTCCCTGCGTTGGGCGATTGGGGATGCGTAGAATTGGTGGACGGATATGTCTCAAATTGGGGTGAAGGTGCAAGGCCGCCATTGGCAGACACTTTGCGATCGTAGCCATTGGTCGGCGCCTTTGACGACGCTGACGACTTTTTCACTTCGGAGGGCTTGAATCCGCGAGAGCGCGATTGACCAGCACTTGACTGGGCAGCATACTCGGCCCAGCCAGACGATTCGGACTGGTCGAAGATACTGATTGGATATTGATGATTGGAAT
>NZ_JBGLYZ010000098.1:0-271 GCF_047304345.1 Ralstonia sp. Ralssp135 | reverse complement strand
CCCCTGGCCTTTGCGCAGGGTGCGCAGGTTGGCCTTCATGACCTCCAGGTAGTCCTCCCCGGCGGAGGCCCCGGTCAGGCCCTCGAGCGGGTCGAGGACGGCCACACCGGCTCCCGCCTCCCGGGCGACCGTCTCGGCCAGCGCGGGAGAGACCAACGTCTCGGTGTAGACGGTGGTGACACCCGTCTCGCGAACGCGGGCCGTGAGCTCCTGCAGCGATGCGGCGTCCGGCTCGACGTCCGGGCTGACCCCTGCCACGCCCTCCTGGGTC
>NZ_JBGLYZ010000097.1:0-278 GCF_047304345.1 Ralstonia sp. Ralssp135 | reverse complement strand
CGATTACCCTTCAAGGTGATGCCGACGGTGCGCCGCGTCCCGAGCCGAGTGCGTACGCCAAGAAATTCGCGGGCAAGTATGCGCACCGGCTGATCCAGGGCGGCATCGGGCACAATCTGCCGCAAGAAGCGCCGCAGGCCTTCGCCCAAGCGGTCGTGGACGTCGACAGGTATTGAACGGCTCGGTCACGAGGTCGGCTACAGGAGGGGACATAATGGGGGTCTAGGAGGTGACACGCCCTGGTGTGGCAGTGGTACTGCTCAGCATCGGTCTGGGGC
>NZ_JBGLYZ010000096.1:0-292 GCF_047304345.1 Ralstonia sp. Ralssp135 | reverse complement strand
CCCACACCCCGCCGGGCGAACCCCGCATTTCCCCAATTAAATCCCCCCGCCCCAACCCCCCCCGGTGGGGAAAAAATTAACGCCCAAAACCGAAACGCCCCAAACAAACCCCCCCACCCAAAACCCAACCCCCCAAACCCCCCCAGGGAATTTAAAAAAAATTAAATGGGCAAAAAAAAAACAAAAAACCCCAAAAAGCCAAAGGAAAAAGGGGATGCCCCCCAAAAAAAAATAACGAAACAAAAAATTTAACACCCGGGCAGAGCCCCCCCCCCAAAACCAATTGGCCAAC
>NZ_JBGLYZ010000095.1:0-302 GCF_047304345.1 Ralstonia sp. Ralssp135 | reverse complement strand
AAATTCAAGGAGTCTGTCGCCATCTCGGGCGCGCCTTTCTTTGCTTACTTTCTTTGGCAAGACAAAGAAAGTGAGTCGCCCCCGGCAGGGGGTGAAACAGGCGATGAACCGCCGCGTCAAGCATCAAGCCCCCAAGCTCCCAATTCCGAACTCAACACGCGGAGCTTTTTGCTCGGCGTCCCGAGCTCAGAGCTCGACGCATGGAGCTTTTTGCTCGGCGCCCCAAGCTCGGAGCTCGACACACGGAGCTTTTTGCTCGGCGTCCCGAGCTCGGAGCTCGACGCATGGAGCTTTTTGCTCGA
>NZ_JBGLYZ010000094.1:0-338 GCF_047304345.1 Ralstonia sp. Ralssp135 | reverse complement strand
ACCAACATGCGTGAGCTGCCCGAGAAGATCGTGCTGCGCCCGCTGCCGGGGCTGCCCGTGGTGCGCGACCTGATCGTCGACATGACGCAGTTCTTCAACCAGTACCACTCGATCAAGCCGTACCTGATCAACGACGAGCCGCCGCCCGAGAAGGAGCGTCTGCAGTCGCCGGAAGAGCGTGAAGAGCTCGATGGCCTGTACGAGTGCATTCTGTGCGCGAGCTGCTCGACGTCGTGCCCGTCGTTCTGGTGGAACCCGGACAAGTTCGTCGGCCCGGCCGGTCTGCTGCAGGCGTATCGTTTCATCGCCGACAGCCGCGACCAGGCCACCAGCGAACG
>NZ_JBGLYZ010000093.1:0-349 GCF_047304345.1 Ralstonia sp. Ralssp135 | reverse complement strand
CACCGACACCGACACCGACACCGACACCGACACCGACACCCACACCCACACCGACACCAGTCCCAACGCCAACGCCGAGCCCATCGCCAGTCCCATCGCCGTGTGGAAGCTGCCACGGAGGCGATCACCATCCCGGGCACCACCATGATCACGATCATGATCACGGCGGTCATCACGGTGGCGATCACGACCATGGCGGCGACGGCAACCACGGCGGCTATCACGACCATGGCGGCGATGGCAACCACAGCGGTGACCACGACCATGGCGGCAATGGCAACCACAGCGGTGACCACGATCACGGCGGCAACGGCAATCACGGCGGCAATCACGATCATGGCGGCGATGG
>NZ_JBGLYZ010000092.1:0-350 GCF_047304345.1 Ralstonia sp. Ralssp135 | reverse complement strand
TGGCTCGGCGACCAGGACGCGATCGAGTTCATGTGCCGCCAGGCACCGAACGTGGTCTATGAGCTGGAACACTTCGGTATGCCGTTCGACCGCAACGCCGACGGCACCATCTACCAGCGTCCGTTCGGCGGCCATACGTCGAACTACGGCGAGAAGCCGGTGCAGCGTGCCTGCGCCGCGGCTGACCGCACCGGCCACGCGCTGCTGCACACGCTGTATCAGCGTAACGTCAAGGCCAAGACCCATTTCTTCGTCGAATGGATGGCGCTGGACCTGATCCGCGACCAGGACGGCGACGTGCTGGGCGTGACCGCGCTGGAAATGGAAACCGGCGAGGTCTACATCCTCGA
>NZ_JBGLYZ010000091.1:0-365 GCF_047304345.1 Ralstonia sp. Ralssp135 | reverse complement strand
GTTTGTTGGTGTCTGACGTCAACAGCCTAAGGGGCTACCGCTGCCAATGAAAAAGTACGGTCAGTTCAACACATAAAGAGATACGGTCTCTGCAAGCGCCCCCGCCCGTCGCGGGTTTGCTTTTACTGCTGTTTTTATTATTTCAGCTTGTTCGCGCGCTGAAGCACGCTCAGAACTTCCCACCGGTACAAATCCACTGTCACACCATCCAGCGACGTCAGCATGAAAGCGCCAATCGCATCGAGAAACCCGGCTTGAAACTCAAGGGCCTTGTTCTGGACGCGAAGCTGGTATTCCAAGCGCAATGTCTCGGGGATGAACTGCCGCTGCATCTTCATGTTCATCTGGGTGCGCCGCAGATAATC
>NZ_JBGLYZ010000090.1:0-394 GCF_047304345.1 Ralstonia sp. Ralssp135 | reverse complement strand
GCGCGCCCGAGATGGCGACTTCCCCTTGGATTTGTGTCGCGGGGAGGGGAAGGAGCCAAACTCGCTGCGCTCAGACAAGGCTCCTTCCTTTTTCCTCCCCGCAACAAAAATCCAAGGCGCCATCAAGGGCAAGGTACGGCCACACCATCGAAGCACAACCGCAGTAGTGGGATGTGCGGCAAGACGCGAGGCAAAGCAGTAAGAACAGGTTGAGATAGCGAGCGAAGCGAAGCAGCACACCGCAAGAAACGAAACTCCGACAGGACACGCAAACCACCGGTTTGGTCGTTGACGTTCCTGCCCTTGATGGCGCCTTCAATTTTCGTAAGCGGGCGGAAAAAAGGCGGGGAACTGTTTGAGCGCAGCGAGTTTTCCCCGCCTCCGCCCGGTTACG
>NZ_JBGLYZ010000008.1:0-163857 GCF_047304345.1 Ralstonia sp. Ralssp135 | reverse complement strand
ACCGGGGGGATGGGCGGGCTGGGCGAAGCCATTGCCATCCGTCTGTACGCGCAAGGGCATCGCGTTGTGGTTACCCATTCGCTGGGCAATGCGCATGTGACCTCATGGGTGGCAGAACAGCATGCCTACGGGCGCCTGTTCCAGACGTTCGCGGTGGATGTGGCCGACTACAACGCTTGCCAACGATGTGCATCTGAGGTGCTTTCGATCGTGGGCCCGGTCGACATCCTGGTAAACAACGCCGGTATCACGCAGGACATGACCTTCAAGCGCATGACCTTGGAGGCCTGGCGGAACGTGCTTGCCACCGATCTCGACTCCGTCTTCAACATGACCAAGCCGCTGTACGAAAACATGATCGACCGTGGTTGGGGCCGCATCATCAACATCTCGTCGGTCAACGGATCGCGGGGTGCGTTCGGGCAGACGAACTACGCGGCGGCCAAGGCCGGCATACATGGGTTTACCAAAGCGCTGGCCCTCGAGTGCGCCGCAAAGGGCGTGACCGTCAACACGATCTCGCCCGGTTATCTCGCCACGCGAATGACACGCGATATTCCCGGCGAGATCATGCAAGAGCGGATTCTTCCGCAGATCCCGGTAGGCCGTCTCGGTCGGCCCGAAGAGGTTGCGGCCCTGGTGGCTTTTCTCTGCGGCGAGGACGCTGCCTACATTACCGGTGCCAACCTGGCCGTAAATGGTGGCTTGCACATGCAGTAGTGCGCGTGCACAAGCACGATGCCTCAAGAGTGTGATTCACGTTTGCCATTGGCTTGCACGAGCATGCGTTCCACGTGCGAGAAGGCCTCGTGAAGCGCGACGTATGGATCCTCGTTGGACGTATTGCTCGAAACATGCGTCTGATGCGGTGTGAACACCTGGACGTTGACGTCGAACGGCTTGCCCTGGTGCTGGTGCTTGGCGCCCACGGCAAGGCTGACGCGGCAGCGCATCAGATCGGCGCGAATACGCTCCAAGCGGTCTGCATGATTGATCACCGCTTCTTCGACGGCCTTGGAATGCGGAAGACCCTGGAAGGAAATATCGACTGGGACACTCATGGTTTGGCTCCGGTTGCTCTGGATACTGATGTAGAAATTCATGTGTTCATTCTTGATCGCTCGATTTCCGGCACCTTGACTCGGATCAACCCGATGGGCACGGCGTACGTCATGTTGCGGTGCGGATACAGACTGGCCGAGGTGGTGTGCACATGCGCTCGTCACATAGTCCGCTTCAACAACGGAAGCAGCGTCTCGAGCGAGTGTGTATTGAGTACGTCTGCTTGCCCCAGCCACGCACGGCGGGCTTGCGTGACCCCCAGGGGCAGGTTCGTCAGATCGGCCGGGCTGTGCGCGTCGGACGCAATGCTCACGAGCACACCTTCCGCCTTGGCCAGGCGGCATCCACTGTCGGACAGGTCCAGGCGTGAGGGCTGGGCATTGGCCTCAACGTAGCAGCCGCGCTGTGCAATGGCGGTCAGGACCCGCTTGAGGTCAACGTTGCAGGCGTTGCGCTCGCCGATCAGGCGGCCTAGCGGGTGGGCAAGGATGGTGAAGTGGGGATGATCGAGCGCACGAAGAATGCGCGACGTCTGTTGGTCGGCCGGCAGGCTGAAGTGGCTATGAATTGCGCCCACGACAAGATCCAGGCGCCCCAGCACCGAATCCGGCAGGTCCAGTGACCCATCCTCCAGGATGTCGACTTCAACGCCCTTGAGCAGCACGGGCCAACCCTCGTGTTCGGCGTTGAAACGGTCAATGGCATCGGCTTGTGCTGCCAGGCGGTCCGCCGTGAGCCCATGTGTTACGCGAATGCGTGGCGAATGGTCGGTCACTGCCAGGTATTGATAGCCCAGCAGGCGCGCCTGCGCCGCCATGGCTTCGAGGCTGGCGGTGCCATCGCTGGCGGATGTGTGGGTATGGAGATCCCCCTTGATGTCGCTCTGTTCAACGAGGGATGGTAGTGAGCCGGACTGCGCAGCCGCGATCTCTCCTTGGTCTTCACGCAGCTCCGGACAGATCCAAGGCAAGCCCACTGCACGATAGACCGATGCTTCCGTCTGTCCGGCGATACGCGCCTTTCCTCGGAAAACACCGTATTCGTTGATCTTCAGACCCTGGGCCTGCGCAAGCTTGCGCAGTGCGATGTTATGCGGCTTCGATCCGGTGAAATACACCAGCGCCGCGCCGAAAGCGTCGGAACGCACCACGCGCAAGTCCACCTGCATGCCGTTTTTCAGGACGACGCTTGCGCGGGTGGGCCCCGCTGAGATTCGGGTGGCGACCTCGTTGTAGTGCACGAAATGCTCAACGATCTGGGCGCGTTTTCTTCCCGTGATGAGCAGATCCAGATCCCCCACGGTGTCTCGCCCCCGCCGGTAGCTGCCGGCAACGACGAGCTGGTCGACCAGGCCACTTGCCAGCAGGTAATGCGTCAATGCGTCGGCGCACGGCTTGGCGATTGCCAAACCATAACGGCGATCGCGCGCCAGGCGTGCGTTGAGTGCCTCGATCAATCGCTCTTCGCTTCGGGGGCCGAAGCCATGCAGCTCGCGAATGCGGTGCGCCACTGCTGCCCGAGCCAACTCATCCAACGATGTGATGCCCAGCTCGTGCTGCAGAGCACGGGCCCGCTTTGGGCCCAGCCCAGGCAATTGAAGCAGTTGAAGCACGTACGATGGCACCTCCGTACGCACACGTGTGAGCATGGCGCAGGTTCCCGTTTCGACGATCTCGCGCATCTTGGCCGCGAGGTCCACTCCAACACCCGGCAAGACGGTCAAGTCGGCGCCGCGTGCCAGCATGGCGTCAACGCCTTCCGTCATGCCTTCGACCATGCGGGCAGCATTGCGGTAAGCACGTACCCGAAAAGGGTTGGCCTCCTCAACCTCTAATAAATCAGCGATTTCGTTGAAGATCGCAGCGATGGCCTGGTTCGCGGGGTACTGATAAGAAGCGGCCAATGGCATGGGTCATCCTCTCGCGTGCACGTAGCTCCATGGTTCCATCTGGCCATGCCGGGGCCTTGCGGCACATCAAACGGAATGCGTGGCTTTGCAGGATCACGACACACTGTCGAACCGTCTTGCGCGAGATCAACCCGGCCAACGCGCGCGGCCGTATCGTGGGCAGAGATCAGAGGTGCCTTCATGATCAAGCTGCTCATCCTCACCAACGTGGCGGTGTTCTGTGCAGAGCTCTTTGCAGGAGACGAGCTGCTGCGTACCTTTGCGCTCTGGCCGCTCGGCATATCAGGGGCTGGCCTGCGGAGCGGATTCATGCCGTGGCAACCGCTGACATACGCCTTCCTGCACGCAAACGGCGCGCATCTGGTGCTCAACATGTTCGGGCTCTACATGTTTGGCCGCGACGTGGAACGCACCGTGGGTACACCGCGGGCCTGGCTGCTCTACGTATCCAGCATCTTGAGTGCGGCGTTCGCGCAAATCGCGTTTACGGTCTTGAGTATTCAGACGGCGGGGCCTGTCATTGGCGCTTCCGGGGGCGTATTCGGATTGATTCTCGCTTATGCCGTCCTGTTTCCCAATCGCATGATCGTTCCGTTGATCCCGCCCATCCCGATGCCTGCGTGGGTGTTTGCAACGCTCTATGCGATCGTGGAGCTGACGCTGGGCATGAGCGGCACCGAAGTCGATGTCGCGCACTTTGCCCATCTGGGCGGCATGGCAGGCAGCGGGTTGCTGCTTTGGCACTGGCTGCACGGCACACCAAAAGAGTCATAAGCGGGGCGGCGGGCGATGCGCACCATCCATCCTTCTTCGCAGGTGCGGTTGATGAACAGCTGGGTACTCTCGTTGTGTTGTGCACTTCTGATGCTTGCGTGCCCGGCTGCCCACGCAGATATGCCGGCCGTGCAGCCGCATGTGGTGGTACTCGTCTACCACCGCTTTGCATCGACGGTGGATAGCACCATGACGGTTCGGACGCAGACGTTCGAAGCACATCTACAGGCGATCGAGGCGGCTGGTTATCGCATCGTGCCGCTCGCGGACATCCTGCGCTGGCACCAAGGCGAGCAAGATGCACTGCCGGTGAAGGCGGTGGCCATTACGGTGGATGACGGTCATCGGTCTGTGTACGAGACGTTGTGGCCTGCGCTGCGCGGCCGGCACATTCCCGTAACGCTGTTTGTGTACCCGTCTGCCATTTCAAATGCCGCCTACGCAATGACCTGGCCGCAGTTGCGAGAGCTGGCCCGCACTGGCCAGTTTGACGTGCAGTCCCATACCTACTGGCATCCGAACTTCCGCGTGGAGCGGATGCACCGAAGCGCCGATGATTTCGTCAAGTTCGCCCGCGATCAGTTGCGCCGCGCAAAGGTGCGCATCGAGACAGAAATCGGCGCCCCAGTGCATTTGCTGGCGTGGCCTTTCGGCATTCACGATTCTGAGCTGGAGCGCATTGCACAGCAGGAAGGCTATACCGCAGCCTTCACGCTGGACGCGCAACCGCTGCAGGCGAGCCAACCCGCCATGGCATTGCCCCGATACCTGATCACCGATGGCTGTGGAGGGCGGTGCATGACGAACATTCTCAATGCAGCCGAGGGCAATCATGAGTAGCCGTCTGTGCCTCTGGCTTGCAGTTGCGTGGCTTTCCTGCGCGCAGCTTGCCGGCGCGGCCGAGGTCAGGGTGGTAGATGCACAGACCCACCTTCCTGTGGAAGGCGCAATCACATTCGTTCAGGGCAAGAGTGGAAATACTGATGCGGCTGGCCTGGTCGACATTCCAGCCGCGGCGGTGGATGCACGCGCGGTGGTCAGCGTCCGGGCCCCTGGCTATGCACGCGCCGAGCTGGTGCTTGGCGGCCCGCAGCCCGCAGCCGAGATCGTTCTCAAGCAGATCAAGCCCCGAGCGGTCTATCTGTCGGTACAGGGCGTGTCCAACCGATCTTTGCGCGATGCTGCCGTCGCCCTCCAGAGTGAGACAGCGATCAATGCGCTGGTGATCGACATCAAGGGCGACCGGGGCGATACACCGTACCCGAGCGCGGCCCGTGTGGCATTAGGCGCGGCCCGCGAACAGAAAAACGCTGCAGCGCGCATCAACCAGTTCGCCGCCGTGATTCGGCAACTTCGTCTACGTGGCCTGTATCTGATTGCGCGCATCGTTGTCTTCAAGGACGACCCGTTGGCCCGGGCGCACCCCGAATGGGCCGTGCGAGATCGTGATGGGGCGGTCTGGCACGATCGTGAAGATCAACAATGGATCGACCCCGGTTTCGAAGCCGCCTGGGCCAGCTCGCTTGACGTGGCGGAAGAGGCTGCACGACTCGGGTTCGACGAAATCCAATTTGACTACCTGCGTTTTCCGGACGCCAATGGCTTGCAGTTCCATCAGGCCAACACGCAAGCACACCGGGTTGCGGCCGTGACAGGTTTTCTTGCGCAGGCGAGAGAGCGGCTGCGGCCGTACAACATTTTCCTGGCAGCGGATATTTTCGGCTACGTCTGCTGGAACACCGACGACACGGCGATCGGCCAGCAGATCAACACACTGGGGGCTGTGGTCGACTACATCTCGCCCATGCTCTATCCGTCCGGCTTCACATGGGGCTTGCCGGGCGTCAGAAAACCGACAGAGAAGCCCGGCGAGATCGTTTCGCACTCCCTGGCTGAAGCGAAGCGGCGCACAGGTTTGCCGGGGGTGAGATTTCGGCCATGGCTGCAGGCATTCCGGGACTATGCTTTTGATCGTCGTGAGTTCAACGCCGAGATGATTCGCGCCCAAGTCGACGCTGCTGACGCGGAAGGTACCAACGGGTGGATGCTATGGAACGCGCGCAATCGTTACGATCCTGCCAATTTGCCGCGATAGCTGTCGTGCTGGCTGCGGTGCTGTTGGCCTGCATGCAGAGCGGGCGCGCCGAGCCAACCATCAACGCGCCAGGGCCGCTGGGCAAGCCTGTGCCCATGCACGAGCTGGAAGCCGTGGTAGCCGCGCAGATCACCGATGCCAATGTGGCCGGGGCGGTGGTCGCCATCGGTGATGTCAGCGGGGTGCGTGAACGTGTCGCGCTGGGTCAGCGGACCGTCGGACGCGACGCTGAGCCGATGACGGAAGACACCATCTTCGATCTGGCTTCCCTTACCAAGGCAGTGGCCACTTCCACGGCAGTGTTGCAGTTGGCAGAGCGCGGACGTTTGGACCTGGATGCGCCTGCCAGCCGGTACTGGCCAGCCTTCGCGGACGGAGGGAAGTCGGGCATCACAATACGGCAGTTGCTCACTCACACTTCGGGCCTGCCTCCTGGCCTGGCAGCTCGTTCGGAATTCCGGGGCCCCGCCACGGTGCTTCACGCGATCGGGACCATGCCGCCGATTTCGGAGCCAGGTCAGCGTGTCATCTACAGCGATCTCAACTATGTCGCCTTGGGCGAGATCGTCCGGCGTGTCAGTGGGGTCGGACTTGATGCATGGTGTGCGCAGCATATCTTTCGGCCGCTTGGCATGCGCGACACCGCGTTCCGCCCGAGCCACAAGGCGATCGCGCGCATCGCTCCGACCATCATTCGCAACGGACGATGGGTTCGCGGCAAAGTCCATGATCCGACGGCCGCCGCACTGGGGGGCGTCTCCGGCAACGCGGGCTTGTTCTCTACGGCAGATGACCTCGCGCTGTTCGCCAGGATGCTGCTCAACGGGGGCCGCATTGGGGATCGCCGTATCTTGCAGCCGGACAGCGTTGCCCTGCTGTTGACGCCGGACAGTTCGACTGCAGTGGAGGCGACTCGCACGCTGGGATGGGAAGTCCAGGCGCCGTTGATCCCAAACCGCTATCGCGCGCCGCGCGCCGGACTCCTCCAGCACTTGGGCTATACCGGAACCGGCTTGTGGATCGACCTGGTCACGCGCCGATTCGTGATTGTGCTCACAAGCCGGCTGTATCCGGACGAGCGGGGTAACGCCATGCCGTTGCGTGAAGCCGTGTTGAATCTGGTATCGAGCACTGCGCCGCTGCTCTCGGGCGAACAGATCTCGGTGCGTGCCCCGACCATGGCTGATGCGGTAATCAGTGCCGGACACCGCTTGCCCATGGCGGTTGGCCCCGTACGATCCGGTATCGACGTACTGGAGGCCGACGGCTTCGAACCGCTTATCGGAAAGCGGGTCGGCTTGGTCACGAACCACAGTGGCTTCGATGCACAGGGGCGGCGGACCATCGATGTACTGAGTCAGGCACCCGGTGTGCGGTTGAGCGCCATCTTTGCGCCGGAGCATGGGCTTGGCACCGATCTCGACGCTCGCTTTGGTGACACGATCGACACACGCTCTAACGTGGTCGTCCATAGCCTCTATGGCAACAGCAAGGACATACCACGCAGCGCGCTGGGCGAAATCGACGTCCTGGTGTTTGACCTGCAGGACGCCGGCGTACGCTTCTTTACCTACCTTGCGACCCTGGGGGCGACGCTGGAGGCCGCAGCGAAGGCCCACATTCCAGTGCTGGTTCTGGACCGTCCCAATCCGATAGGCGGTGATCTCGTTGGTGGGCCGGTATCCGATACGGCAGACCGCTCATTGACGAACTACGTGCCTCTGCCGCTTGTGCACGGCATGACGATCGGCGAGCTTGCCCGGCTGCTGAACGACCAGCTGCACATTGGCGCAGCGCTGCATACCGTGGCGATGGAGCGGTACGACCGCGCCATGCGCTTTGCCAACACGGGGCTGGGTTGGGTACCGCCATCGCCAAACCTGCGGGATTTCGCTGCCTTGGAGGGATATCCGGATGTGGGGTTGATCGAGGGCGCAAGTGTCAGCGTGGGCAGAGGCACGTCGGCGCCCTTCGGCATGGTGGGGGCACCGTGGATGGACGGCGCTGCAGTAACGAGAGAACTCAATGCGCTGGATACGGGTGCCACCTATGTACCCGTCCATTTCGTTCCTGCGGAAGGGCCATACCATGGCCGCTCGTGCTCGGGTGTGGCGATCCACCGGACGTCTGCGCTCACGCACCCCGGTCGCATCGGACTAGCACTGGCGCGAGTGCTGTCGCAGGACTATCCGGAGCATTTCAAGCTGGAGGCGATCCGCGTGTCCGTGGGGTCCGAGACGGTCTGGGCGATGCTGCGAGATGGCGTTTCGCTGGACGCAATCGAGCGCGCCTACATCGCACAGACCGATGCCTTCCTTTCCCAGCGGGCGGCGTATCTGCTGTATTGAAGGTGGCAGCTACGCCGACAGATGGAATGCGACAAGGCAATACCAGTTGCTTCTACTTCGTCTGATTACCGCCATCCGTATGTGGATCACGTTTGGCTTTTGCGCCTTCCGTGTACGGGTCGAACTTGCCGCTCCTCGATCCTTCCGTGTAGGGATCACGTTTGCCCTTTGCGCCTTCCGTGTAAGGGTCAAACTTGCCGCGTCTCGATCCTTCCGTGTAAGGGTCGCGCTTGGCTTGTTTGGCGCCTTCCGTATATGCGTCGCGTTTGCCCTTTGCTCCTTCCGTGTATGGATCAAACTTGCCGCTCCTCGATCCTTCTGTGTACGGATCGGGCTTGGACTGTTTGGCGCCATCCGTGTAGGGATTCACCTTGCCGGCCCGTTGTCCGTCGCTGTTCGGTGCCGTGTCGGGCTTGCCTTGTGCGTACGCCGACGTGGAGGCTGCTGCAACAACGAGCAGAGCCATCATGAGTTTTCCGCGCATTTTTTGCTCCTGCAAACAAATCAAGTTCAACCGCTGAATCAACAATCGTTTCCATCCACTGTGTGTTGTCGGATGGCTACTTTAAGAATAGGTAGCTACCAAACATCCTCGTTGACAGGAATCAAGCTCTTCTCTTTCGTCGAGGCCATGCATTGCACATGCCGTTCGGCAATCGCTAGCCATTCCGCCTGAGAGCCGTCACGCGCCTTGCGCGCTCTTGGGCCTCGTGTGCGGTTATGACGGCGCCCGGCCTTGCGTGGCCGATGCGGCTATTGCGTTGAAGGTGTTGACCAATGTTTGCCAAGAATCCAAGGACGCCAACAACAGTTGTGCAGGAGATGCAGCGGTGCCCGGCCGATGTTGGAACTGATCGTTCCACGCTGTCGCCTGGCGCAGATAAGAGCGCTGAGCGTCATTGAGGAGATCGGCCCACTGGCGAGCTGCGTTCGCGCTTTGGCTGGCTTGGAGCTTCATATAGGCGCTTTGCGCCGAGGCCAGCGTGCTCCAGTCTTTGACTGCGTCCAACTGGCCCTCCAGCTGGGACAGATTCTGCAGCGCCGTTTCCGCCATCTTGACGCGAAGGCGCGTGAGCTGAAGCTGACTATCGACGAAGAACTCGGCTGCGCGGCTGGCATCGCGCATGGTGGCGCAGGCGAGGTTGCAGACTGCATCAGTAGGCTGTGGCATCACGATCTCCGGTTGATATGACTGCAGGGTAGGCAGTTCGTCATTGCCAGACTTGACCTGACGCAAGTCGCCAGATCGGCTTGCCATACGCCCCTGATTGGGCGGCTATCGTGAGGCTGTTAGCTGCCTGGGCCAAAAGACGTTCGTCAGAGCGCGATGCGCGCCTCATTGCACTTGGTGAAGAGGCGGCCCGGTGCTTAGTCCAAATCCAATTCTGGATGGTTTGACAGGACGTCGGCACGGGAGCGGCACGCGCGCAAAGGGTCGTCCGGTCCAATCCAAGCTGCGCGCACGTTCGCGCAGACATCACGAAAACGCGCGGTGGTGATGCCCATACGATTGGCCGCCGTGGCCCAGTGTGTGAAGACTTTCGAATGCACCGCCAGATATCTGCGGCGAGCCTCCGGCTCTCGTGGAAACATGCCATCGGCGGCAGAGAAGTCGGGGCACCTGAGGTAGAGGTTGAACCAGAAAAGCGCGGCATACGCGCGGAGAATCTCCTCCACCGACTGCGGACATGTCGGATCGAAGGCGGCACGGGGGCACGGACAACTGGTCGCGCAGAAATATGTCGTATGCATGCTTGCGAGCCCCCGGTTATCCGACGTGGTGACGTTGCAGGGCCACGTAGTCCGCTTGCAGCGGATCGGTGGTGGCTTCCACCGTAACCGTCATGTCCAGCCCGACGACGCCGGGCAAGCGCAGCAGTGCAATCTTCAGGTAGGCCAGCGGGCGGGCATTGCTGACGTGGCCGGCAACGCGAATGCGCCCATGCTCCGCGCTGAGATGGATTGCGGTGGCCAACGCTGGGGCAAACCAGGAAGCGGCCGTTCTTGCCAGAACGGCAAGCGCCGGATCAGGGAGCTGACACGCACTGGCATCCGGAAGAAAGGCCGTCGCCAACGCGTCTTCGTTGATGTGCCGAGCGGGCGTCGCTCTGGAGCGCTGATGGTGGACGAAGGCGGTAGCGATCATGGCAAGTCCGGCGTGTCGAGGTGTCTTGTCATCACTGTAGAGGACGGTTCGGAAGCTCCCTTGATCGTGAACAAAGCTTGACCGGACGCCAGTGGGCTCATGAAGGCCCGAGAGCGCCGGAGCTTTGCTACGCGTATCCGGTATTGAACATGGCCGAGCTTGAAGTCTCATCCGACCGGTCAACATAGCCTTCTCGCACGTCGGCGATCATGCAATCCGTGGTCAACAACAGGGCGGCAATGGAGACGGCGTTCTGCAATGCGGTGCGCACCACTTTGACCGGGTCGACCACGCCTAGCTCCAGCATGTCGCCATAGCGATCGGACGCCGCATCGTAGCCGTGCGATCCTTCACCGGCGAGGACCTGGTGGACGACTGCCTGTGCGTCTGCTCCTGCGTTGGCTGCGATCTGCAGCATCGGCGCGGCCAAGGCGGTATCTACGATACGGGCGCCGGCGTGCTGTTCAGCGTTTGGCGCGTCCCATGCATCGATCGCGGAGCGCGCGCGTAGCAGTGCAACACCACCGCCGGGAACGATGCCTTCCTCAACGGCCGCGCGGGTGGCGTGAAGGGCATCCTGGAAGCGGTTCTTTCGCTCGTGCAATGCGGCTTCAGTTGCAGCGCCTACCTTGATGACAGCCACACCACCACTCAGGCGCGCGATCCGGTGCTGAAGCTGTTCGCGGTCGTAGTCTGTCTTTGCGTCATTGAGTTGAGCCCGCACCTGGCCCACGCGGCGTTCCACCTCGGCCTTTGCCGTATCTCCGGCGATGAGTGTGGTCGAATCCTTGGTTGTTTCCGTTCGGTGTACGCGGCCGAGCTGATCAAGCGTCGCGTGCTCGAGCGAAACGCCGGTCTGCGATGAGATGACGCTCGCACCGGTCAGCGCAGCAAGATCGGCCAGTTGTTCCGTGCGGGACTCGCCAAAGCCGGGCGAGCGAATCGCGCAACTCTTGAGCGTGCCGCGCAGGTTGTTGACTACGAGCGTGGCCAACGCCTCGCCTTCCACTTCGTTTGCAATGACCAGCAGTGGCTTGCCGGTGCCGGACACGGCTTCGAGAACCGGCAGCAGTTGGGCAATCGAACTGATCGTGGCATCGCACAATAAAACCCATGGTTCTTCGAGCACGACGGCCCGGCTTTCGGTGGTGGCAAAGAATGGCGATAGAAAGCCGCGGTCAACATGTGCGCCTTTTGCGATCTCCAACTGGTCTTCAAGCTTTGAGCCATCTTCCACGCTGATGGCGCCATCCTTGCCGACCTGCTCAACCGCGCGCGCCACCAGCGTGCCAACGGTTTGGTCTCCGCTGGCGGAAATCGTGGCGATCTGCCGCATTTCGTCAACGGTGGTGCAGGGCCGGGCCATCGCGTGGAGCTGCTGCGCAACAACAGCGCCGGCGGCCTCGATACCGCGCCTGAGCTGCATCGGGTCGTGTCCGGCTTCGACGTACTTCACGCCCTCTGCCACGATTGCGTGTGCCAGGGTGGTGGCCGTGGTGGTGCCGTCACCTGCGACCTCACTGGTGCGCGCTGCCGCCTCGCACAGCAGTCGAGCGCCCATATCGGCAAAGGGTTCGCGCAGTGAAATGGAACGCGCAACAACCACGCCAGAGTTGGCGACCATAGGCGTCATGCCCGGCCGTTCGATGATCACGTTGCGGCCGCCAGGCCCGAGTGTCACCTTGACAGCTCGGGCCAACAGGTCGATTCCGTTGAGCATCATCCTGCGTGCGGTTTGATGGAAGACGAGGGTGCGGGCTGTCATGGTCAACTCCCCTTGGATGGGATGTGCCGCAGCGTGCTGCTTCGCTCACAGAAACGGTGGGTGCCACCGCCACGAGTGGTATGCGATGCACGGGCTGCTGCTTTTCAGGTTAGCCATGACGTCATGCGCGTGTTTGGTCTGGATCAAAGGTTGCGCCATATCAACGCGCTCCAGCGCGCATAGGCCATTGTGGCTCTAGGGAAGCGAATGAACTCTCGAGGAGTCGGTCATGGTTCGGGTACACAGCCTCTTGCACGCCGCGCTGGTTGCAGCGTCCCTCTTGTCGACAAACGCGGCATTGGCGCAGGGGCCCGCCCCTGAGCAAGTACGCCCGCCGAGCCCCGATTTTTGTGCGCAACTGCGCAATGCTCGGACACCGGCAGAGCGCCGCGCGTTGATGCAGCGCATGCGGGATATCCAAGGCGTGAATGAGCCTGATCGGCTGACGGGCCGGGCACGAGGTGGCAGGCATAGCGCAATGACGAACAGGCGCTCGTGGCGAGCCATGTACGAGATGGGCTGCCTGAATGATGGTGCTTACACCGCCCGTCCCGTTCAACGTGTGCAAGGGGGCGTGGCCTATGTGTCAGGTGGGGTGGGGCAAGACGAGGTGGACGCAATGCGTAGCGTTGCGGCCGACTACAACCTGCGCTTGACGTTCGTTGAGCAAGGGGGCGCGTACGTTTCAGATGTCGACACGCGTATTCGCTCTGCAAGCGGCGCGGTGTCCCTGGCAGTCGTATCGGAAGGCCCGCTGCTCTACGTCCGTCTGCCAAGCGGTAAGTACCAAGTCAGCGCGTCTTATAACGGCGTGATACGGCAGGGCACGCTTGTCGTGCCGGGGCATGGGGCCGCCGTGCGCACCATGACCTGGCCCCGCTGAATCACTTGCCGGCCACACGCTGCAACCGATGCAACCTTGAAGCGGGCGAGGCATGCCGCCCGTCGGCGGACCTTGCCCGGCCACTTCATTTATTGATACATGCGCGGTCGAGCCGATTCCACGCGTGCCGTAAAGCGCGCGGCAAGTTCGCGGCCGAGCAGAATACCGGCACTGAATGCGAGATCTCGGGACACATAGCCCTCAGCGCTGGCCGCCGAGACCCAGGATGAACAGTCTCCATTGGGTGAAACAAATCTGCATTCACAATCCCAGCGCTTGTCGCTTCGCCGTTTTGTACGAACGTCCACCCAACCCCGCTCGGCATGAATGGTCAAGCTCATATGCCCCCCTTTGCTTCGATGATTGCACTCGATTGTTCACGGACCATCTCGCTTCGCAATACGAACTCGACGTCTTTGAACGCATCGCGAAGTGCCAGGAGGGCGTCGTCGCTGGAGGCATGGCCCGAGAGGTGGCGCTGGTGGCGTGTCATCACGTCTATGTGAACCCTGAAGGATGGGATGTGTAGCTGCTGGCGCGGTAGTTGGATCAACTTGACGCGGCAACGGGCGATCTCCTGCTGAACGCTGCCAAGGCTATTCGCCTGTTTGACGACAGCATCCTCAATTGCTTTGGAGTACGGAAAATCCCGAAATGAAATGTCCAATGCCAAAGTCACGCTTGCACTCCTTGACCCAAAATCGGACGCCGCCACGTCATCATGGGCAGCCGAGAATTTCTAGGTCAGTTCCTGTCAACCGGGGCGACGCGGCCGCAGCATGGCGGCTCGGGCCGCGAGTAGAGCCAAGGTGGGCGGAGGCGCGAGTCGTGCAACGACTCGCTGCTCGTCCTCCGCTGCTCTTGCGGTGCGTCGTCCGCTACATCAGCCCCCGTTTACGGGGATCGTTTTGGGCGAGGCTTGCGCCGCGTCTGTCTTGGGGAGCGTCACCGTCAATACGCCATTCTTGAAGCTGGCCTGGATCTTCTCTGTGTCGACGCCGTCCGGCATCCGGAATGACCGCTCGAATGCGCCGAAGTGGCGTTCATGCAGGTAGTAGTCTTTTTGCTTCTCTTCCTTTTCTTCCTGCTTCTCGCCTTTGATCGACAGGCCGCCGTTGGCCAGCTTCACCTCGACGTCCTTTTCTTCCATGCCGGGCAGATCGGCCTTGATCTCGTAAGCCGTATCGGTTTCGACAACGTCCACGGCAGGCGCAGACGTCAGAGCCCATTCACGCCGCCAGAATGGCTCGATATCGAGCGCCGCGCGACGAGATGGGAAGAGATGAAATCCGCGGTCGAAATCATCGAACACACGCGCAACCTCTTGCCGAAGGTTGTCAAAAGCGCGCCAGGGTTGCATGGCGCCAGGCTGCTTGGTCGAAGCTTCCGCGCCGGTCTTCACGGCAATTTTGGTATCGGATTCAGCCATGATGCTTTCTCCTATGGGGGGTCTGGGAGAAACCATTCTGGACGCCGACGTGGACAGCATCTTGATGGGCGTCAACCGATCGGCGCCGGCGACGCGTCGCTACATGGTCTGTGGGCACATCGTGTTCGACTGGAGATCACGCAAACGGTCCCGTCGTTGCCCGAGCAGGGTTGGAGAGCGTTTTGGTTACCGCCGTGTTCGCCAAAAACGGCGCCGTTACGTTCCTGACCTTGATCAGAGAAGCCGGATGCCAAGCGTTGTATGGGAATACCCCCGCCGCCTACCATGAAACAGTGGGAGTGCAGATCTAAGGGATACGCGATGATCAAGGTGCTGATAGCGGACGACCACGCCGTCTTTCGTGAGGGATTGGGCCGCATTCTGAGCGATGCCAGCGATATCGAAGTTGTTGGCGAGGCAACTGACGGCGCATCAACCATCGATCTGGTGCGCGGTACACCAGCCGACGTCATCGTGCTGGACTTGTCGATGCCAGGACGCAGCGGCATTGACCTGATCGCCCAGGTTCGCAGGGATGTTCCGCAGCTCAAAGTCTTGGTCTTGACCATGCACGCTGAAGACCAGTACGCGCTACGCGCATTCCGAGCAGGGGCCGTCGGCTATCTGACGAAAGAGGGGGCGGTCAAGGAGCTAGAGAAGGCTATCCGCAAGGCCGCCTCGGGCGGTACATACATGACGCAGGCCGTGGCAGAGCTACTCGTGCACAATCTCGGCGACCCAGACGACAGGCAGCTTCATCAGCGGCTCAGTGACCGCGAGTTCGATATTTTCCTGCGCTTATCGAAAGGCGAGTCGCTGGCGACGATTGCGCACGATCTCTGCATCAGCAAAAAAACTGTCAGCACATATAAAGCGCGCATTCTGGAAAGAATGAACTTGCAGAATGATGTCGCCTTGGTCCGGTACGCGCTCAGCCATGGGTTGGCATGAGCTGGCCGCAGCGAGCAGTGCCGCAATGCCGAACTACATTGCCCTGGGTTGGTCATCGGCTGCTGGCAGCCGTGTTTGCGGAGTTGCGGCTATCGTTTGTGGAATGGTCAGTTCGATCAATGTTCCTGTTTCGGGCGATGAGTCGATGCTTAAGCTCCCTTGTACGAGATAGGCGCGCTCACGCAAGCCAACAAGCCCGAAAGACAGGTCTTTTCTCGGATGCGCAGGGTCGAAGCCGATGCCATCGTCCCGCACGGAAAGCTGGACGGTGGGGGCCTCATAGATCAGCCGCACCTGTACAACCGACGCACCTGCATGGCGTGCCACATTGGCCAGACACTCCTGCAGCACGCGATACACAGTGGATGCGAAGGGCTCGGGTAGCTCAAAGTGCTCGGGCGCAATCGTGAGCTCGCACCGAATACGGTGCCGCCGGTGAAACGAATCAACGAGCCACCTGCACGCAGGTACAAGACCTAGATCGTCGAGCATGGACGGGCGCAAATCGGAAGCGAGCCGCCGTGTCGCGCCGATCATGTCGTCCACAGCTTGCTCCATTGAACTCAAGCGTTCGGCAGCCGGCTTGTTCGTGGCGTCAAGCTTGTGCTCCAACATCTGCATGTCGACCTTAAGCGCTGCCAGCGACTGGGCAAGCTCGTCGTGAAGCTCGCGGGAAATGCGCCGCCGCTCTTCTTCGCCGGCCCGTGAACTGATCGTTGCCAACTCACGCAATTCCTCTCTCGAGCGCTCAAGCGCCTGTTCGGCGCGCTTACGCTCGACGATTTCCTGTCGAAGCTCGCCGTTCGTGACGCTGAGTTGAGCGGTGCGGTCCTTGACGCGCTGTTCGAGATGCTCGTTCGCTTCGTTCAATTGTTGCGTCTTCTCCAACGCGCGTGCGCGCGCTGCGCTCTCGTTATCCAGTGCTTTCACCAGCATGGCGTAGAGCCTGGCATGTTCGATGATCAGCGCGACAAGAACAAAGCTGGAAGCGACAAGGCCGTAGGCACGGCCGGCGTAAAACCCGAGATCGAAACGCCCATGATTGAACATGGCGGACAGCGCGACCTCAAATACCGAGGTGACGGCGACAACCGCACACCATAGATTCAGCAGGGAGTGGCCACGGTGCCGCCATAGAATGGCTGCGGCCAGCACGTTCAGCAGCCAAACAATGCCCACTGTCGTTGACATTGCACCGGTATATCCATGCCCGCGCATGATGTTCGGCAAGAGAGACGGGTGGGTGGCCAGCGCGGTCAGCCCGTATGTCAGAAGCAGTACAACGCAGCCCGCCCATAGAACGGGGGAAACGGCACGCCGCAACCTGATATGCCGTGTTCGCGCGTTTTCCTGCAAAAGGGCATAGGCGATCAGAGAGACGGGAAACCCCCCGTGCCAGAACATGTAAAGCCACGCTGTCGTTTGCGGGCCCGCATTCAGAAGCCCCGATGCTGAGAACAGCCCAGGAAAGCTGAGCATGTGCACCGCCGCGACCGTGGCGGTAAAGAAGTAGCCGGATGACAGGGCCAGCAATCCTGGAGAGCGGAGCAAGGTGAACTGCCCGACCAGCATCGCGGCGGTGACCAGGTCGTTGATGACCACCGCGGATTCATAGACAGGGATAAAGCCCCAGACCTGCGCCAGTTGCCACTGAGCAAACGGCAATACGGCCACAAAGACGACGACGGATGCCAGCATCACTGCCATGACCAGCCGCTGCTGATTCGGTCGCGGCTGGACGGTCGACAGGAAGATGCGGGGATTGCCCCCTTGGTCGCTCAAGATCACTCTCCCATTTGGTACCTGTGCGGGCGGTACGTGGCCGCTGCAATGTGGGGCTGGACGTCATCTCCGACATGGCACCGAACCTTGTCAGGTTTTCCTGACAAGCGGAGCGCTATCGGGCTGATGTGCATTTCATCCCAGGCCGCTTACTCACGTTGACTCGCCTCTGTAGTGTTCAACCTTAGCTTGCAAGCGTGCGTATCAATATGAGGCAGCGCAGATATTCGGTTGGTGAGCCCCAAGCAAGCAGTGAAATCGAGCGCGCGATCGTTGCCTGATCAATCGGTTGATCCACCAGAACCCAGCGGCTGTGAGCGTGTTTCGGCTGCATACACAGGAGTCCATTCTCATGTCGAGCGACATCAAAACAATGCGCCGGGCAAGCTTCTTACGGCTGTCTGCCCGGTATATCGACGGTGCGCGGAAAGACGAAACCTGCGGCGGCGGAATGGCGCACCAGCCAGCAGTACCGCGAAATCGTGCGCGGACTGCGGCGAAGCCGTCAGGCCTCAGGGTGCGGGTGACCACGGCGCAGTGCTGGCGGCGGCGAAGTCGAACGGCGGTGTCTGGGTGAAGCGGGCGCTTCTGCGCACGCACCCGCTCGCATATCCCGGAAGCCTATGCAAACACGTCGATGGGTACAGCCACTGGGCCTGATTAGCGTAAGCAGGTATTGCGTTGTTGAGGTAGGTCAAAGCGCGCCATGTAGCGCCCAATAGGCTAATAGATCAGTTCGCTTTGATGCTGCTTCGCTGTTGAACTTGGTTTTCATTCCGTTTAGATCATGGACACTCGGCGAGTCGAGATTCAATTCCGTCATCTGCCTCCCTCGGATGCCATCAAGGAAGCCGTGAGGCGATTCTCCACCAGACTCAGCGGTCTTCCATGCGGGGTTGAAAGCTGCAGCGTGAGGTTGGCTTCCGAGAGAGCCGAGCCGCTTTGCGGCGGCCCCTATTTCGTCCACGTCGAAGTGCAGATGCAGGGGCGGGAGCTTGCAATAGACCAGGCATCGGATGTGGACGTACATGTCGCGCTTCTCAATGCCCTTCGAGACATGCTTGAAATGATCAGGGCGGCGGGATCGAAACGCGGATGTTTAGCATGACTACCGGCTGCCCGCCGTAGCCTCTTGAGGTGTGCAATGCCGGAAATCGTCACGCTCACGGTCAATCCCGCAATCGATATCGCCACGTCGGTGGAGCGCTTGACGGACACACACAAGATGCGCTGTGCCCCGGCCCGCAGTGACCCCGGAGGCGGCGGAGTCAACGTCGCCCGTGTTGTCCACCGTCTGGGTGGGGATTGCCTGGCCATCTACCTTGCCGGCGGCCCGGTGGCTGAGCGACTGGGACGTCTTTTGTCGGCAGAGGGCTTATCGCTCGTCGCGCTCGGGATCGAAGGGGAGACGCGTGAGAACTTTTCCGTGACGGAACGCTGCAGCCACCGGGAATTCCGGTTCGTGATGCCGGGCCCGACCGTCTCGGAATCAGAGTCGCAGCACTGCCTGGATTACCTGGATGCGCTGCAACCTGCGCCGCGCTACCTCGTTCTAAGCGGAAGCCTGCCGCTTGGGGTGGCCGACGACTTCTACGCGCGGGTCATTGATCAGGCCAAGGTTCATGGCAGCCGTGTCGTGCTGGATGCCTCGGGGCCGGCATTGCGCGCAGCGTTGCCGCATGGGCCATACCTGATCAAGCCAAGCCTGAACGAGCTTCGGCAGCTAACTGGGCGCGCGTTGGAAACAGAAGCGGATTGCATGCAGACTGCGCAAGAGATTGTCCGCAATGGGCACGCGCATGCGGTCGCGCTCACACTGGGCGCAGGCGGGGCCATGCTCGTCACGCAGGAAGAAGTTGTCCGGGCAGGCGCCGTCGCAACGTCATTCCTGAGCACCATTGGGGCGGGTGACAGCTTCGTGGGCGGAATGGTGTGGGCGCTTAACCGGAATGCAGGCATGCGAGAGGCGTTTCGATACGGCATGGCAGCCGCAGCAGCAGCGTTGAGCCATGCCGGTACCGAACTTGGCAGCGCCGCCGAGATCGAGCAGCGCTACGCAGAGGTCTCGTTGTCTTGAGGCGTACCTGCTCAGACGAGATCGACCGCGGTTGAAGCGCCGGTTGGCGCGCAACGGCGGCTCGATGATCCGTTGTTCAGGTAACCAATCTGTCGGACAGGCGGTTGGGGGCGTTATGGAACGCCCCGGGGTGCTACCGGCTCCATTTCACGTGCAGTTCGGTTTCTGCGTTGCCATAGTCAAACGTCAGGTGTCCGTGGAATGCATGGTGGATTGCATGGCCGATGTCGCGCGCCAGATGAAAGCCGGTCGTCAGGATGTCAGTGCCGCTGCTCGTGCTTTCGACGGCCATGATGCGCTCCATCGGATGATCCGCGCGCAGATCTGCCTCGCGGTGACGGGCGAGTGTCAGGATCTCTTCCCGATGGGCCGCCTCAAAGTCTCCCGACAGGTGGATTCGGGCTGCGGGCATCTGGTCGGCGGCACGCTGGCATGCCGAGCAGATCAATGAGTTGGCCCCGGGCGGTGGACTGCGCCACAGCCAGCGGCCCTTGAGATAGACGGCACCGCAAACTGGGCAGCAGCTTGCAGCCGGTGCCTTGTCGGGTTGCCGATACCGGTTGTGGATCGGCTCGACGGCAAATGGGCTCCAGCGTGCCGGCCGCACTCGTTCGGATTGAGAGCGTTGTTTCATGTTGACTCCTATGAGGGCGAGTTCCTCCGGCCTGCTGCAGACCAGAACCTGCAACGCAGTCGCGGTGGACAATTCTCAGAGTACCTTCCGCAGCGCGACGCAATTTGGGCTGAATCAAGTCTGCGTGCAGCGGTACTCATCAAACCAGATTTGAGTGGAGATGCGTCCCGATGGCGCGCATGACGGCCAACATGGCAGGCAGCGTTTTCGGCTGCGTCAGAGTCAGGTGCGCGTTCCATGATGTCGTCATCTTCTGAATGGCGGCGGCCAGGCAGCGGCGTCATGGCAATGCTGGGCTCCAGCCCTCGTCCGGGTCATATGCGCGCATATGCCGTGTGATCTGGGCGGTATGCGGGCCGAGGTTCCTTTGGTACACGACGCCATCCTGGTTGACGATAAACGTCATGACACCCGATGCCCCAAACGTTGCGGGAAATGCGACCAGCGCGAATCCGCCTGTCATCTGTCTGCCGTCGACATAGCTCCGCGCGCCGCCCGGGGCGTGCTCTCCCTGCCGAGTCAGGATCCGGAAGATGTAGCCATGAAAGGGGATGACCTTGCCCGCGCCTGACGCGTCCTGGCGTCGGGCATCGGCGAGCGCGATGAGCGGCCCCAGCGGGCTCTCTTCATCTCCGGCGGAAGGCACCCAAAACAGCCCATCATGCTTGCCTGGTGAACTGCCAAGGCGCTGTGCAAACTCGGCGCGCCCCTCTGCGGTGCGGTGCGAAGTGCCATAAGCCAGTTGCGCTTCGACATACGCCCGGCAGACGCGGATTGCGTGTGCCTCGTGGTGGCCAACGCGTCGATCAATGATCTGTTGTGCGCCGGCTTTCGTGTCAAAGCGCCAGCGTGTGCCCCGCCTTGCCAGCGGGATCGGGTAGGGCCATTCATCTTTGCCCAGGAGGATGACGGCATGGCCCTCAGCGTCTCGTTCGATTCGATGCCCTTCGTCGTATGCGGAGGCCAGCTTGCTGCGGGCGATCTGTTCGCCGATGGGATCGCCCGATTTCACCAGCGTTGCCCCTGCGGGCCCGAACAGGGCGAGCAGGGCATCGGTGTTTCCCGAGCGCCATGCGGATGCCAATGCCTCGGCTGCGGTCTCGGGCGAAGAGAATGCCTGCTGCGTGGGCTTGTCGGCCCAAGATGGAAGCGCGGTCGCGCAGGCAGCCAGCATTACCAGTCGCCCGGCTAGGCGGCGCAGGCCCAGCGTTCTACAGATACTGCGCATCATCGTCTCCTGGGCCCACCGCCCGCTGCGCCATGGGGTGCAAAGCCACCAGAGCGTGGCCCGGAAGGTTGGGGCATGGCGGGCGACATGCGGCTGGCCTGCCCACGCTGGGCTTGTCCGCGCACATCGGTTCCGCGCCCGAACGACTCGAACGAGGGCGGGTAGCCAGGAGACTGGCGCCGGGAGGAGCGTGCACCAGGAGCAGGCGCGGGCCTGGCCGGCGGCGGCCGGATCGTGGGATGTGCAGGAGGAACCGGGGCGGGGCGTATCACGGAGCCCGCTGGCGGGCTCGGGGGCGTCGGGTAGCCACGAAAGCCGCGTCGCGCGTCTGGCGAGATGGCAGTGCCCGGGCCAAACCGCGCCCGCGATGCGCCCGGATATGGCACGCCATGGCGATGCCCCGGGTCATGGGCCCAGACGCCGCTGGGTGGGCGGCGATGGCGGTCGATGTTGCCGAAGCGGCCCCGGTCAATATCGATGTGATGGCTGTGCCAGTTCCAATGGCTCCAGCCCCACAACGGAACGACTACCGAAAAACCCACCCATCCGAACCCGAGCCCGCCGATGATCACCCCGCCCCCGATGTCGGGAAAGATGTATGGCGGGTAAGCGGGATAGGGCCACGGTGCATAGACGAGGTAAGGGTCATAGACCGGAACGTAGACCACGTTCGGGTTGGTGGGCTCGATGACGATGGCGTCATCCTGCGTTGACACGACGGCTTGTGTTGTCGACCCCAAGGTGCCGTTGGCTTGAGCCCGGCTGCGCAAGCGCTGGATCGAGTCCATGACAGCACCCTCGTCAGCCAGAAAGGCGTTGCCCACGCGTTCCGTCCAATCCAGGTTGCTGTTCATCATGTGCAAGAGCCCAGGAAACGGCACCAGAGATTTCACGCTCGGATCCCACGGCAGGGGTGCGAGGGCTTCGGCCAACCGGTCGCCCCCAAGGGCGGCGTTGGCGGGATCACGCACCCAGCGATCAGCCTGCACCACTTCAAGCGGATATGTGGCTGCCATGAGGATCTGCGCGACCAGTGCATCGGGATACAGCGCGATGGGTGCCAGCATTTGATCGAGCTGCACCGCAGTGGCCGGCTGTGGATCGCTTTCCGATACGTCTGGCTGCGGCATTGCCGGGCGGCCAAACAAGAGCAGGAGTGCCAGGGCAATGGCCAGCTGCTTTACCCATTGCACCTTCATTGGCTGCCTCCGCAAGGAATGGCGGCCACACGTCGCGAACCGGGCGGGGCCCCGATTCATATTGGACGATTGGTTTGGATAGCGATTGATGAGCGTCAACGCACGGGCAACATCCGCGCCGGAGTGCGCGATCAGCGGTACGCCTACCGAGGGGCCCGTCGTTTGCGATAGCGCAATCAGCGTGCAGCCGCGCTGTCTAGACTGCAAATACCGCTGCTACATCCGTGGAGTCGATCGCCCATGTCCACACCGCTCACACCTTTCCTTGGTGTACGTGAAGTGGCCAGCCGCCTCACTGGCAGCGCTGGCGATTACGACAGCCTTCTGGAGATGGCCCGCGCAAAGCGCTACGTTCTTCTTGGCGAGGCGACGCACGGAACACGGGAGTTCTACCAGGCACGCGCAGACATGACCCGGCAGTTGATCGTGCAAGGCGGCTTTGACGCAGTCGCCATCGAGGGCGATTGGCCGGATGTGTGGCGCATCAATCGCTATGTTCAGGGCGAGGACACGGACACCGCCGCCGGAGCGCTGGGCGATTTCCAGCGGTTTCCTGAGTGGATGTGGCGCAATCCGGAGATGCTCGACTTCATCACCTGGCTGCATGCGCACAACGCGGCCCTTGCTGCCTCAGAACGTGTTGGCGTCTATGGGTTGGATCTGTACAGCCTGTACAGGTCGGCCGAGGCTGTCATCGAATACCTGCAGAAGACCGACCCGGAACAGGCGGCGGTGGCGCGGATGCACTACGCGGCGCTTGACCACGTGCGTGAACCCATGACTTACGGCTACGAAGCGGCCGCAGGTTTGAGGTTGCCTGCGCAACGTGAGGTGATCGAGCAACTGCGCCGGCTTCGGGCGAGCGAGGCCAGTTTGATCGAACAGGACGGCGTCGCTGCCATCGACTCGCATTTCTTTGCCGAGCAAAACGCGATCGTCGTCGTCAACGCAGAGGCGTACTACCGTGAATCATTCGGGCACCGCGTCAATACGTGGAACCTGCGCGATGCCCACATGGCACAAACGCTGTTTGGTTTGGCTGCGTATCGGCAGCGCCGTGGCGGTGACGGGCGGATCGTGGTGTGGGCGCACAACTCGCATGTGGGCGACGCACGGGCAACGGAATCCGCCAACCGGCGTGAGTGGAACCTTGGGCAACTCGTGCGTGAGCAGGTTGGCGGGGCCGCATTGCTTGTGGGCTTTACTACGTATACGGGCCACGTATGCGCCGCATCCGAGTGGGGCGGCGAGGCCGAGCGGAAATGGGTGCGGCCAGCGCGGCCAGATAGCTGGGAACACCTGTTCCATAGCACTGGGCTCGATCGCTTCTTCCTCCCCCTTGGGGATAGGGCGGCAGAGGTGTTCCATGAGCCAATGCTGGAACGGGCAATCGGTGTGCTGTACCTGCCGAAGACCGAGTACGCGTCGCACTACTTCGATGCCGCCATCGGCGCCCAGTTTGACGCGCTGATCCATCTGGACGAAACCTCCGCCATCGAACCATTGAGTACAGCGCCGCTACCTTGACCGCACGTGTGCGCCAGATTGCATTGCATGTGTCGTTTGGCTAATGCGGTTTTTGCGCGGGCAGCGGCGCCGGAGCGCTGACGGGAGAACCCGCCTCGGATCTAGGCGGCGGCATCGGGGTCACGTTGCCAGACAGGATCATGTCCAGGTCGTGGCGGTTAACCACTTCCTTGTCCAGCAACATGCGCGACAGCGCTTCCAGTTTGGCGCGCTGGCCTTCCAGCGTGGCTGTTACGCGCGCGCTGGCATCGGACAGCACCTTGCGCACTTCCGCATCGATCAACTGAGCGGTGTCTTCGCTATATTCCTTGCGCTCGCGCTGCATCAGGCCTGCACCGGCAAGGAGCGGGTTGGGCGTTTGCTCGTAAGTGGCCAGACCGAGCTGCTCGCTCATGCCGAACTGGGTGATCATCTGGCGCGCCATGTCAGTTGCGCGTTGCAGGTCGTTCTGCGCACCAGTCGATACGTCGTGGTACACGATCTGCTCGGCCACGTAACCGCCCAGCAGCACGTCGAGCCGGTCCAGCAATTCGCTGCGCTTGAGCAGGTAGCGGTCTTCCGTCGGGGTTTGTTGCGTGTAGCCGAGGGCGGCGATACCTCTTGGAATGATGGAAACCTTCGAAACGCGATCTGCCAGCGGGCGGTGCTCGGCCACGATGGCATGACCTGCTTCGTGGTACGCGATCGTCTCCTTTTCCCTGGCGTTCATCACGCGGTTCTTCTTTTCCAGGCCGCCCACGATTCGGTCGAGCGCCTCGTCAAAGTCGACGGTCTGAACGGCGGATTTACCTTCGCGCGCGGCAAGAAGCGCCGCCTCATTCACCAGGTTGGCCAGGTCGGCACCGGCAAAACCCGGCGTTCGCGCGGCGATCTTCCCCAAGTCAACATCGGCCCCAAGCGTGACGTTCCTGGCGTGGACCTTGAGTATCTGCTCTCGACCCTTGAGGTCAGGCCGGTCCAGGGCGACATGGCGGTCGAACCGGCCAGGACGAAGCAGGGCAGGGTCGAGTATTTCGGGCCGGTTCGTCGCGGCCATGATGATGACGCCTTTGTTGCTGTCAAAGCCGTCCATCTCGACCAGAAGCTGGTTCAGCGTCTGCTCGCGCTCTTCATTGCCGCCAACGAGGTTGAACGCACGCGTCTTGCCCAAGGCATCGAGTTCATCAATGAAGATGATGCACGGCGCCATGGATTCGGCCTGACTGAACAAATCCCGCACGCGCGCCGCACCTACGCCGACGAACATCTCAACAAACTCCGACCCGCTCATGCTGAAAAATGGCACCGCTGCTTCACCCGCAACTGCCTTGGCAAGCAGGGTCTTGCCTGTGCCGGGTGCACCCACAAGCAACACACCCTTGGGGATCCTGCCGCCCAGGAGCTGATACCGCAACGGCTCTTTCAGAAAGCTCACGATTTCTGACAGCTCCTCCTTGGCTTCATCGATGCCGGCAACGTCGGCAAAGGTCACGCCGGTTTCCTTTTGCATGTAGACCTTTGCCTTGCTCTTTCCGATTTCCATCAGCCCACCGGCTGCGGCGCCGCCCATGCGCCGGATCAGGAAGTTCCAGACAGCGAAGAACAGGAGGGCAGGCACGATCCACGACAGGAGCGTGCTCAACCATTTGTTGTCCGGCCGACCGACAAAGCGCACCTTGGCCGCCTCAAGTTCCTGAACCAGAGCCGGGTCATTCACGCGAAGGGTCTGGAAAGGATGGTCGCCCTTGCCCGTGCGGCGAATGGCATCGATCTGCTGCTGCGTCAACAACCCCTCGACGCCTTCGGTCGAGAAAGTGCCTGTGATGTCCTGGTCACCAATGGCGACGTCCTTGATCTTGCCCGCATGCAGGAGGACCTTGAAGTCGCTATAGGGGAGGGTGTCGACCTGCTCGGAGATGAACAACGTTTGCAGCGCCAGCATGGTCAGCGCGACGACGACGGCGTACCAGAGCGAGAACCTTTGCTGCCGGGGCTGCATATTCTCTTTCACTTCGTCACCCTCGCATGGTCGTGTGTCAACCAACGTCCGATCGAACCTTGATGTTCGTGCTTGAGCCGGTACGGCGGTTGATGCGGATCAACCACGGGCCAAGTCCCGCCGCTTTTCAGCAGGCAGATCTGCGTAGCGGCTATAGGCGGCGTACGCGCGATGGCGGGAACAGTCTCCAGCAACCGGCCTGGTGACGGAAGAAGACGATGGCAAGTGGGCGGGCGGATGTCGTCAATTCCGCTCGCACGCAGCCGCAATCAACGCCGGGGCAATGCAGGCGCGTGATTCGCAGATGTGGTGTGTCGCTTAAGCCAAACCACTTGGCTACCAGACCGCGCAGCGAGGTGTCGTATTGGGGCATGGTGCGCTCCGGCGTCATGCGGCCTGAGCCGGCGGCTGTGCAGTGCGCCATTCGGCGGAAAGTGCCACCAGCACCAGCTTGAATAGCGTGCGCGCAGCGCGTATGGGGCTTTTCAGGCACGCCTCCACCTGTGCGCTGCGACATTCTCCAAACAGACACCACGAACAGAAATGCTCGCAGTTGTTGGTCAGCAGCCGATAGTTGCGCTCGCCCAGGCGTGAACCGGCTCGGCGGGCGACTTCTTCGCCGTCATAGCAAGGACTGGCGTCGCACTGAACGGTTACCGCAAAGCCGCATGCAAAGCTGCCAATGGAGATGCGCTCGACCGGCCCGCAGCGCTGGCGGTGGCAGAAGCCGGCGTAGTGAATCACCTGCCCGTTGCCGACATAGATGCCGTGGTGTTCGTATCCATCGCGTTCTGCCACGAGGTGCGCGCCAACAGGAAGCACCGCGTCGAAAGCGGCGGAGTCGCGCGAGCCACTCCACTGGGCGATGCATTCGATGTTCTGGCTCATGGCGCGCTCCGTTGTACTGGCTCGTTGTCGGGTTCCGGGGGGCGATTCGACAAGATGCTGCGTTGCCTGTTGGCGTTTCACCAGTATTGGCAGCGTGCTCGCCGTCGTCATGCAGGCTGTGCTGAGAATGCTGTCGGAGCGGCAGGTGTCCATGTCAGGAAAGCCTGACAAGGCAGCCGGCGCTTCAGGAACGATGTGCTGGGTACGAATCCCATGACACCTGCGCGGCGGCCGCTCTGCGCGCCCGTTGATCTGCCGCAAGGCGTTCCGGCACCGCCGTGCCACGATGAATCTGTTAGCCCGAGGATCCCCGGGGGCCAATCATCAGGAGGCAGTCATGAGTCAACTCAAGCGTTATGACCCGTTCGCCATCGAGCCGGTTGGCGACATTTTCCAGGGGCTCCTGCGCTCGTTTCGCGGCGGCATGGATGGCGCGCTGCCGTTCAAGGTGGACGTGACCGAGTCCGACAAGGCATACAACGTTGTCGCAGAAATCCCGGGTGCGAAGAAGGAAGACATCGACGTGACGGTCGATCGCGGCATGGTCATGATCTCGGCCAAGGTGGAACGCCACGCCGAGGAGAAGGAAGGCGAGCGCATCATCCGCAGCGAGCGTTACAGCGGATCGATGCAGCGCATGTTCACGCTGGATGCGGCGGTCGATGAAACCAAGGTCGACGCAACGTACGAGAACGGACTGCTGCGCGTGACGCTGCCCAAGAAGGAAGCGTCCCAACAGCAGCGCGTCACGATTCGCTGAGCGTCAGGGGGCGTGGCATGCGGCTGCAATTTCTTGGCGCCACCGACACGGTGACCGGCTCGAAGTACGTGCTTGAGACCGGCGCACGCCGTGTCATGGTCGATTGCGGGCTGTTCCAAGGCTACAAGTCATTGCGCTTGCGGAACTGGGACAAGCTCGCCGTCAACCCGCACCACATTGATGCGGTCGTGCTCACGCATGCCCATATCGACCACAGCGGCTACCTGCCGCTGCTGGTCCGAAATGGCTTCCATGGCCCGGTCTACTGCACGAAAGGCACGGCGGAACTGTGCAACATCCTGCTGCCTGACAGCGCTCGGCTTGCGCAGGAGGATGCGCACTACGCCAATGCCGAGGGGTTCTCGCGCCATCATCCCGCCTTGCCGCTCTACGATGAAAAGGACGCTGCCAGGGCATTACGCCGTCTGCATCCCGTTGATTATGGCGAGCGCTTTCCCGTTGCTGAGGGCGTTGAAGCGGAGTTCCACCGTGCAGGACACATCATCGGTGCCGCTACGGCGACATTGCTGGCCGAGGGCCGTCGCATCGTCTTTTCTGGCGATCTGGGGCGGCAGGTCGATCCCGTCATGCGGCCACCCGAGCCCATTGCGGAGGCCGATACCTTGCTGGTCGAATCCACCTATGGCGATCGCGTGCATCCGGAGGGTGACCCGCTCGATGCACTCCAGCAGGTTGTGCAGCGGACAATCGGGCAGGGCGGCACGCTGCTGATTCCCGCCTTTGCGGTGGGGCGTACGCAAGAGCTGTTGTACTGCCTCTACACGCTGATCCGCGAACATCGGATTCCGCATGTGCCGATCTACCTCGACAGCCCGATGGCCGAACTGGCGACCGGGGTGTTTGCGCATCATGTGGACGATCTGCATATCGGGGCTGCCGACTGCCAGGCCGCTTGTGCGTTGGCTGTGCCGGTGCAGAGCCCCGAACAGTCGAGGCATTTGGGGAGCGATCGCGCGCCTAAGATCATCCTTGCGGCAAGCGGCATGGCAACGGGCGGCCGTGTGCTGCATCACCTCAAGAGCTTTGGTGGCGGTAAGCGCAACGCCATCCTGATGTCAGGGTTCCAGGCGGCAGGCACACGTGGCGCGGCGCTGTTGGCCGGTCAACGGGCATTGCGGGTGCACGGACGTGAGGTCGCCATCCGGGCCTCGGTTGAGCAGATTCAGAATCTGTCCGCCCATGCGGACGCCAATGAACTGATGGTCTGGTTACGGGGCTTCACGCGGCCGCCACGGCAGACCTTCATCGTGCATGGCGAGCCGGCCGCCAGCGACGCCTTGCGCCAGCGCATCGAGCATGAACTGCAGTGGTCAGTCCGTATGCCGGAGTATCGCCAGTCCTACGATCTGGAGGGGTCATGACCGCGCCGGTCGTTGGTTTGGATCCGCAGCGTGTGCTGATTCCCATGCCGGGCTGCGAAGCCACCACCATGCGCCTTGCCACGCCGCTGAGCGCCGAGTTGGGTCATGCGGCCGTGAGCCACTTCCCTGACGGTGAATCCTATGTGCGGCTCTACACGCCCGTGCAAGGCGCCGAAGTTGCCATTGTCTGCACGCTCGATCATCCTGACGAGAAGCTGTTACCGCTGCTCTGGCTCGCGATTGCCGCACGCCAAGGCGGGGCGCGCCGTGTTGGATTGATTGCGCCGTACCTGGCGTACATGCGTCAGGACGTCATCTTCAAAGCGGGCGAGATTCGCGCAGCAGAACACTTTGCGGCCTTGCTGAATCCGGTATTCGATTGGCTTGTCACGGTGGATCCGCATTTGCACCGCATTTCACATTTATCGAATGTCTATCGCATGTCGACGGTGGCCGTGGAAGCCGCGCCTGCCATTGCCGCATGGATCCAGACTCACGTAGAGGCGCCGTTCCTGATCGGGCCCGACGACGAAAGCAGGCAGTGGGTCGAGCATGTGGCAGGCCTTTGCCAGGCTCCATGGGCAGCGTTGACCAAAACGCGACACAGCGCATGGCACGTGGAAATCGCGGATTTGCCAAACATTCCACCGCGGTGTGTGCCGGTGCTGGTAGACGACATCATCTCGACGGGGCGCACGATGCTCGCCGCGG
The DNA here is from genome assembly GCF_047304345.1 of Ralstonia sp. Ralssp135. NCBI lineage: Bacteria > Pseudomonadati > Pseudomonadota > Betaproteobacteria > Burkholderiales > Burkholderiaceae > Ralstonia > Ralstonia sp. Ralssp135. The sequence goes on along the minus strand of NZ_JBGLYZ010000008.1, from coordinate 134,329 downwards.
CAAGCTTGCTACAGCGTGCGGGCAAACCGCAGCCGGTTTGTGTTGGCGTGCACGCTGTGTTTGCCACCGACGCGTACAGCCAGCTTTGCGCGGCAAGCGCAGAGATCGTGACGTGCGACACCATCCCTCACCCCTCGAACGCGATTGCACTCACAGTGCCGTTGGTTGACGCCGTTTCAAGCATGTTCGATTTACCCCTGCCTTCGGGCAAGCAGGTGCTTGTTTGACCAGGGCACTTTCGTATCTGGAGGCCATCATGAAAGAGATCAGGTTCCTGCCTGACGAGCCGACATACTGCGACGCAGGGCCGCGTCTGCAATGCCGCGCGTCGGTCGATGGCAGCTCCGCAAGCTATGCAATCACGGCGGAGGCTCTTGAGGACCACTTTGGCGCCCGCTCCTGCCGGTCGGACGATCTGCTCAGCGCATTCAAAGAGCACCGCGGTGATATCGAAGACGTCGCGCGCATGCTCTTCGAGCAGACTGGTTCCAAGGAGATCACGCTACACAGCGGGCACTTCCGTTTTGCCGGCTGACGCGCATGTCATGAGCACCCTCTCCATGCCCACGGCTGACGCACCCGTCGTGCCGCCGGGGTGCCTCAGGTTCAAGGCGCTTGGCATTGATACGTGGCAAGAGCACGTGATCTACATGCATCCGGACAGCGCGATCTGCCGGTCGGAGGGCTTCGCTGCGCAGGCGCGTGTGGAAGTCCAGATCGGGCAGCGATCGACGATCGCCACGCTGAACCTGGTCGGGTCGGAGCTGCTAGAGAAGCATGAGGTGAGCCTGTCAGCCGCCGCGGTCGATGCGTTGATGGCGCGCCCAGGGGACGAGGTCTGCGTCAGGCATGCGCCGTCGCTCGAGTCGCTGCGCGCCTTGCGGGCCAAGATCTACGGTGGGCATCTGGACGCCAGGCAGTTGCACGAGATCATTGCGGACATCTCGAACGAGCGCTATGCCGATGTCCATATCGCAGCCTTCCTGAGTGCCTGCGCATCGGGCCGCATGACCATCAAGGAAACCATCGACCTCACGCAAGCCATGGTCGATTCGGGCGAGCGCCTGCAGTGGGACCGCGCGGTCGTGGCAGACAAGCACTGCGTAGGCGGTCTGCCCGGCAATCGCACCAGCCCCATCGTCGTTGCCATCTGTGCGGCGGCGGGGCTGCTGCTGCCCAAGACTTCATCGCGTGCGATCACCTCGCCAGCGGGTACCGCCGACATGATGGAAACACTCACCCGCGTCAACTTGACCGCTGCTGAGCTGCGATGCGTAGTGGGGCAGGTTGGGGCATCGCTCGCGTGGGGTGGGGCGTTGAGCCTCAGCCCGGCGGACGACGTCTTGATTCGCGTGGAAAGGGCCCTTGATGTCGACAGCGATGCGCAGCTTGTGGCGTCCATTCTTTCTAAGAAGATCGCAGCCGGGTCCACCCATGTGCTGATCGATGTGCCCGTGGGCCCGACGGCCAAAGTCCGTAGCGTCGAAGATCTCGAACGCCTTGAAATGCTGCTCAAGCGCGTGGCCCATGCATTTGGGGTGCAGGTTCTGGTGGTGCGCACGGATGGCGCGCAACCTGTTGGCCGTGGAATCGGCCCCGCTTTGGAAGCTAGAGACGTTCTGGCCGTACTTGAACGATCCCCTACGGCGCCGTTCGACTTGCGGGAGCGGTCTTTATTGCTTGCCAGCGCATTGCTGGAGTTCTGCGGCGCAGCTGTTGCCGGAACGGGGCTTGAAATAGCAACCGGCTTGCTGGATAGCGGTGCCGCATGGCGGAAGTTCGAGGCGATTTGCGAGGCGCAGGGCGGCTTGCGGATCCCCGGAGAAGCCGTCTTCCGCCGAGACGTCGTTGCCGAACAAAATGGCATGGTCACGAACATCGACAACCGCCACCTTGCCCGCATCGCAAAACTGGCGGGCGCACCGATGCGTCAAGTCGCTGGGGTGGAAATGCATGTGCGACTGCGCGATCAGGTGAGTGTTGGGCAGCCGCTGTTTACGATTCACGCACAAGCGTCGGGCGAGCTGGAGTATTCGTCTGCATATGCGTTGTCGCATGCTGTGGTGGGTCTGTCTTCAACCGCAGTGGGCTGACATCAAGCCGTCCTGACGGATGCCTCAGGACCCAACAAAAGGGGACTTGCCGCATCGTCAGTTTCTGTTTCGGGACGTGTAACAACGCTCGTGCGAACCGCTTGCCTGCCAGACTTTCGCTGGCGATTTGGATGTCTGGTGCCGACAAATAAAAGGCACATTGCGTTACAATCTTGAAATGCCACGTGCGACCGCAAGCATCTCGCTTCGGGCAATGCTGTTGTTGACCATTGTGTTGATGCAGCTGCTAAGCCCGCTTCTGCACGGCCATCTCGGAACACCGAAACAATTTGGCCTGCACGTGCACACCGCGGTTCCTGCCGCAGTTGATTCTCATTTCCAATCCGTAGCGTTTGCCCACCGTCCTCTCATTGAGGAATCGGCCTTGGCCGGTCGTCATGACTTGACATTGACGAGCCAGGAACCCTTCGAGGTGGATGTCGAGCCTGCCATTGGCCCTGCAGATCTGGGTGCATTTCTTTGGGCAGCGGCGGCGCCAGGGGTATCCGCGCTGACGTTCCTCCTGCTTGCGGCGCTTGCTCTCGCCGCAGTGTTGCGTCCCGCCTATCGCCCAACGCCCGTTCGAGCGCGCTGGCGCGATCGCATCAATCGGCCACCTCCTGCACAGGCCCCTCCACTGCAGTTCTGATCCGTACCCGGTTGACGGCCGGCGAGCGGGTTGCTCCGCAACTTGTTGACTTGCAACAAGCCCCTCGTGTCTGCAATGGCGATGATGAATGAGTCAGAAGTGTTGTCTTCTGACTCATGGCGCACGCCTGACGCTACGCGGTGTTAGCAACTCCACTTCCCTTCGGCCATCCACCGTAAGAGTTTGTCGTTCGCGTCGCATGGAAATGCTGGGCGACGGTTGGTCTTTAGGTCGCCCGCGTATGCGCGGCAATCAGAGGCAGCGTCCGTGGCGTTGCCTCCGAGGATTGGAGTCAGGCATGTCTTTCAAACGAATCGTCGCGGCCAGTGCGTGTATTGCGCTGATCGCGTTTCCCCTTGAGCAGGCCGCTGCCCAAGCAGGCGCCCAGGTGGTGCCGCTATCGGCTGAGCAGGCGCGCTCCCTGGGCGTGCGTTTCAGCCCGGTCGCCGCTTCTTCAGGGTTGGAGGTCGGCACGCACGCGCGTGTGGTCTTCAAGCCGGATGCGCAATATGTGGTGGCCGCCCCATACGCGGGCATGGTTCCCCGGGTGTTGGTGTCGATTGGGCAAACCGTTCGGGCGGGCCAACCGCTGGCGGGTTTTCTGAGTCCGCAGCTCTTCGAAACCAGTCGCGCACTGACGGAAGCCAACTCGCAGGCGCGGCTCGCGCAGCAGTCGCTCGCTCGCGACAAGGCGCTGTACGACGACGGCATCATCGCAGCAAGCCGCTGGCAGGCAACGCAGGCGCGGGCCGCTGAGGCCGGTGCCATGGTGAAGGCGCGCAAGGCAGAGTTGGCCTCCGCAGGCATTGCATTCAGCGGCGCGGGCGGTGAGGCGCAATTGGTTGCCAGCCGTGGCGGTGTGGTTTCCGAAGTCAACGCCGTCCCGGGGGCGCGAGTAGAAGCTGCGGCACCGCTTTTCAGGATTGTTGACCCAGCGGCTCTGGAACTGGACATGCTCGTTGGCCGCGACATACCGGTGCCGGCCACAGGCGACCGCATCGAGATTGCACAACGCGGCGCGGGCGGCGCCGTCATTGGTGTTGCGCCTTCCGGTGATGGCACAGCGGGTGTGCGTGTGCGCGCGTCGCTGGAGCGACGTGGGGACCTGCGTGCCGGGGAGAGCGTCAATGTCACGCTCAAGCTGCGCAGCGCGGCCAATGCAAACGCTCCGGGCCTGCTGCGGGTGCCTGTGGCCGCGTTGGTCTACGTGCGGGGCGTGCCAGGTGTATTCGTCGCAACCGATAAGGGTTTCCGCTTCCAGGATGTCGCAGTCGCCAGTACAGACGACGCCATCGCCGTCGTCCGTGCCAACCTGCCAGCAGGTACACGCGTGGCGGTGACAGGTGTCGGTGCGCTCAAGGGCTTGCTGGCGGGAGAACAGTGATGTTGCCCCGCCTGATTGAGTTCTCTTTGCGCCAGCGCGTGCTGGTGCTGATCGCGGCTGGCGTGCTCGCTGTGGCCGGCGTGTGGGCGTATCTGAACCTGCCGATCGATGCGTTTCCCGATATCTCGCCGACGCAGGTCAAGGTCGTGTTGAAGGTGCCGGGCATGACCCCGGAGGAGGTCGAACAGCGGGTCTCGACGCCCATCGAGCAGGAGCTGCTCGGCCTGCCGCACAAGACGATCGTGCGCTCCGTGTCCAAATACGGCATCAGCGACGTGACCGTCGATTTTGAAGAGGGAGTAGACGTCTACTGGGCGCGCCAGCAGGTATCGGAGCGCTTGGCCGGCTTGGCGCGTGATCTGCCGTCGACCGCCGTGGGCGGCCTGGCGCCCATCACCACGCCGTTGGGCGAGATGTTCATGTTCACGGTGGAGGGCGATGGCTATTCCCTGGCCGAGCGGCGGCGCGTGCTGGACTGGGTGATCCGGCCAGCGCTGCGCACCGTGGCAGGCGTGGCTGACGTCAACGCCCTGGGCGGCGAGGTGCGCAGCTACGAGGTGACGCCTGACCCCGCCCGGTTGCGCGCACGTACCGTCACCCTTGAGCAATTGCGTCAGGCGCTGGACGCCAATAATCGCAACGACGGGGCAGGGCGGCTGGACCGCGGAGACGAGCACTGGGTCGTGCGCGTGGAAGGTGGCATACGCGGGCTGGACGATTTGCGTGCGATTGTCGTGGTGCCGGCGCAGAGCCTGACTTCCGCCCCTGCGGTCACGGTTGGCGATGTTGCGACCGTGCGGCTGGGCGAAGCCACCCGCAACGGCGCTGTCAGCAAAGACGGCAACGGTGAAGCGGTTGAAGGGCTGGTGCTGGGCCTGCGCGGCAGCGATGCCCGCAAGCTGGTCGAGGCGGTGCAGGCGCGGCTGGATGCGCTAGGGCCCCAGTTGCCGAAGGGCATGTCGACCCACGTCTTCTACAACCGCGGCGAGCTAGTAACCCGTGCGGCCAATACCGTGGTTCGCGCCCTGATTGAGGCCAGCGTGCTGGTCGTCATCACGTTGTATCTGTTCCTGGGTGGGGTGCGGTCGGCCCTGGTCGTGGCGGCCACACTACCGCTGTCGATGCTGGCGACCTTCCTTCTGATGCGCTATGTGGGCCTGACGGCCAACCTGATGAGCCTGGGCGGCCTTGCTATTGCACTGGGCATGCTTGTGGACGCCGCCGTCGTCGTGGTCGAGAACATCGAGACGGCCATGGCGCGTGCACAAGACCACAAGACCGATCCTGCGCTGCGCGGTGCGGTCATCCGCCATGCAGTGGCAACGGTAGCGGTACCGATGCTGTCGGGCGTTTCGATTATTGCCATCGTGTTCCTGCCGCTGCTGTCATTGCAAGGTCTGGAGGGCAAGCTCTTCGGGCCGGTGGCGCTCACCATCGTGCTAGCGCTGGCCTCGTCCGTGGTCATTGCCTTTACGGTGGTTCCGGCGCTCGCTTCTTTGCTCTTGCTTGCGCATGCAGATGAGCCGCCCTGGTTGATGCGAAAGGTCGCGAACGGTTTTGCGCGAACCCAGGCCTGGACGACAACGCATCGCCGCACGGTCTTCGGCCTGGCGGGGGCGGCATTGGCGCTGGCCGTGGTGTTGTACATGTCGGTCGGCAAGACATTCATGCCGACGATGGACGAGGGCGATCTGATCGTGCAATTGCAGAAAGCGCCGTCCGTTTCGCTCACGGCGTCGCTGGACATGGACCAACGCGTGCAGCAGGCGCTGCTCAAGGAGGTGCCGGAAATACGCTCGATCGTTGCGCGCTCAGGCTCCGATGATCTCGGCCTTGACCCGATGGGTCTGAACGAAACCGATACCTTCCTGGTGCTCAAGCCCAAGGATCAGTGGCGCGGCAGCAAGGAAGACATCGCGATTGCGATCCGGCGCGTAATGGAGCGCTTCCCAGGCGTGATCTACGGCTTCACGCAGCCCATTGAGATGCGTGTCTCGGAGATGCTGACCGGCACACGTGGCGACATTGCCATCAAGCTCTTTGGTAGCGATCTTGCTGCCATCGATGCAGCCGCGCAGGCCATTGCTGCCAAGGTCCGCACCATCCCGGGCGCGGCAGAGGTGATCGCGCCCAGCAACAGCGGCGTGCAGTATCTGAAAGTCTCGCTGAACCGCGCTGCGGTCGGTCAGGCCGGCTTCTCCGGCGACGCCCTCCAGGCGCAACTGCGCGCCCTGATCGAGGGCGACCGGATTGGCGTGGTGCCTGAGGGCATTGTCCGCACGCCGTTGATCCTGCGTGGCGGAGCAGGCTTGCGACAGGCGCCCGAAAACCTGACCAACCTCCTGGTAACGGCACCCGACGGCAAAGTCTGGCCGCTCACCTCTCTGGCACGTATCGAACGCGTGGATGGGCCCGTGCGCATCAACCACGAAGATGGTGCCCGGTTTGCCGTGATCCAGGCCAATGTCGATGGTCGGGACCTAGCAGGTTTCGTGCAGGAAGCCCAGGCAGCAGTCAGCGGTATTGGCACGTTGCCAAAAGGATTGCGGGTGGTGTGGGGCGGCCAGTTCGAGAACCAGCAACGCGCTGCAGCGCGTCTTGCGTTGGTTGTCCCATTGGCCCTGTGCGCAATCTTTCTCTTGCTGATGTTGACGTTCCGCTCGGTGCGGCAGGCAGTGCTGGTGGTCGCCAACATTCCGTTCGCGCTCGTCGGCGGCATTGCGGCGCTGCGGATATCGGGCGAGTACCTCTCGGTGCCGGCCTCCGTTGGCTTTATCGCGCTGCTCGGGATCGCGGTGCTCAACGGCGTGGTTCTGGTTTCGCACTTCAACACGCTGCTGGAGTCAGGCTTGAGCATGACGGAAGCCGTGCGCGATGGCGTGCGCGACCGCCTGCGGCCCGTCCTGATGACGGCCTGCATTACCGCACTGGGGATGATTCCACTACTGCTGGCCAGCGGGCCGGGGTCAGAGATTCAGCGGCCGCTGGCGATCGTGGTATCGGGCGGGCTGATTTCTTCGACCGCGCTGACGCTGCTTCTTCTGCCCCTGCTGTTTGAACGTTTTGGGTTGCCTCGGCCGCGTGCGGCCGCTGGGCAGGGAGATTCGCAATGAGGTTGGATCTGTTTCGCATCGTATTGGCGGGAGCGAGCACGATGCTGCTTTGCAGCACCGCCGCGCAAGCGCAAATCTCGCCGGCCTATCTGCCGGCGGAGAGCGCAGTGCGCGAAGCCGTCGCGCAGTCGCCCGACGTGCTGACTGCAGAGGCCCGCCGCGACGCCGTACTGGCTCGGGCTGATGGCATTCGCGCCGGCACTGCGGAAACCGTCGTGCGCGCAATTGGCCAAGGGCGCCAGGTGCGCGATCCCTCCGAGCGCCATGCCGAAGGGCAGATTGCGGTGGAGCGTCCATTGCGGCTTTGGGGCAAAGCGCAAGCCGATGGGCAACTGGCCGATGCCGCCGCCGAGGCTGGGCAGTTGGCCGTCAAGGATGCGCGCCACGAGGCATCGCGCCAGATTCTGGCCCTCTGGTTTGGCGCCGTGCGTGCAGGGCAGGCGCGCCAGGCAGCGCAGGAAAATGCCAAAGCGGCTGCCGACCTGGCGGCGCTGACTGCCCGAAGGGTGCAACTGGGCGATGCCTCACGCCTGGATGCCGAACTGGCCGCCGCCGATCGGGCGCGCACGGAAGCGGCGCTGGCAACAGCCGTCGCAGCGGAACAGACGGCGCAGGCGGAGCTGCAAGCCCGATTTCCGGGGTTGGGGCGCCCCTTGTTTAGCGCCGATACCGTGGTGCCCGCATTGCCGCAAGATCCACCAGATCGATTGCGCACCCAGTACATTCAAGACAGCCACGAATACCGTCTCGCCATGGCAGAAGAGGTTCAGGCACAGCAAATGGCCAAGCGCGCAGATCTGGAGCGTCGGCCTGACCCGACCGTCGGCATGTTCGTTACGGTGGAGCGCGGCGGTGCGGAACGCATCATGGGCGTGAGCGTTGCCATGCCGATCGGTTCGGTGCATCGTCGCTCTGCGGCGTTGGCGGCGGCTGCCGATGCGGAAGCGGCTGCTCGGCGAAGATTGGGCTCTGAGCGTCGGCTGGGTGCCGAATTCGACGTGCTCTATGGCAACTTGCAAGGCAAACGGGCGAGCGCGCAAGCGCAGATGGAAGCGGTTACGCTGCAGAAAAGCGCATCCGACAGGGCAACGCGTTCATATCGCGCAGGTGAGTCGGGCTTGACGGAACTACTGGCAACGCGCCGTAGTCTGGCCGAGGCCCTGCTGGCCGAGCGGCTCGCCCGCGTTGATCTGCTGGAGGCAGACAGCCGCCTCAAGCTCGATCTGCACCGGATGTGGGACTTTGACGATTGACCTGCTCCAGCCTTACCCCTCACTCAACACATTCTGGATAACGCTATGCAATCCGAACAGAAATACTCCCTCACCATGCGCTCGCTCCATTGGCTCGTGGTTCTGGCGGTGTTGATCGCCGTCGTGGCCATCGAAATCATGGATTTCTTCCCGAAAGGCAGCGCTGAGCGTGCCGCTTTATTCATCGTTCACCAGACAGCGGGGCTCTCCGTGTTCGCCCTGATGGTGTTGCGTCTGCTGGCCCGGGTGGGCACACAGGCACCGCCTCCCGTGCCGGGCTCACCGCTGGTGCAGCTTGTCGCGCGACTCACGCACGGCGCGCTCTATGTCCTGATGGTCGGCATGCCCGTTTTGGGCTTGCTGGCACTGGCTTTGGCAGGCAAGCCGATTCAACCATTCGGACTGGATCTGACGCTGGCATTGGCGCAGGACAAGTCGTTGGCCCACTTGGCCAAGGAAATTCATGAGTCGGGCGCCACGGTCGTCTATATCGTGGTCGGGCTGCATGCCGCCGCGGCGCTCTGGCACGAGTTCATCCTGAAGGATCGCCTGCTGCGCCGCATGATCTAGCGCACATGACAACGGCGCCGACAAGAGACTCGACGATGCACTCTCCGCGCTTGCTCGCCAACGTTGCATTGCTCGCCTTGTCGGTGCTGACCATGGCGGCGGGGTTATGGGCACGGCACCTCGGTGCCGATGCGCTGGCGCGACAACTCTGGCTGATTGGCGTCGTCCCGAACTGGCTGGCCCTGGTCGTCACGATTATTCGGTCACTGGTGCGACGGCAGGCCGGCGTGGATATTCTGGCGGTCCTGGCGATCACCTTTTCACTCTGGTCGGGTGAGGTGCTCGTCGCGGCGGTCATTGCGTTGATGCTTGCGACGGGGCGCGCGTTGGAAGACTTTGCCCAGGCGCGTGCGGAACGCGAGATGACTGCGTTGCTGGGCCATGCACCCAAGCGGGCCAATCGCTTCGAGGGGGGGCAGTGGCGCCAAGTCGGTCTGGAACAGGTTCAAGCGGGCGACCGCCTGCTGGTGCGGCACGGTGAAGTCGTACCGGTGGATGGCACTTTGTCCGGGCCTGCCGATCTGGATGAATCCACATTGACAGGAGAATCGGTCACCCGCCATCGCCTGACGGCGGATGCCATTTGCAGCGGTGTGCTGAATGTGGGCGCCGCTTTCGAAATGATCGCCAGTGCGTCCGCCGAAAAAAGCACGTTTGCGGGCGTTGTCCGGCTGGTTAGTGCAGCGCAGGCGGGACGCAGCCCCTCCGTGAGGCTGGCTGACCGGTACGCCTTTGCCTTTGGAGGCGTCGCCGTTCTCCTGGCGGGGGCAAGCTGGATCCTGACCGGTGATTCTGCGCGTTGTCTTGCCGTGCTCGTCGTGGCCACGCCGTGCCCGCTGATCCTGGCGGTGCCTGTCGCCATCGTTTCAGGGCTGTCGCGTTGCGCCAAGCGAGGCGTACTGGTCAAGGGCGGCGGCGCGCTGGAGAGACTGGCGTTGGCCGACACGCTGTTCTTCGACAAAACCGGCACGCTGACCAGCGGATATGCACGACTGGTCAACGTTGAGTGCGCACCGGAGTACGCTGCCGACGTTGTGCTGAGCCTGGCCGGTTCACTTGCACAGGCATCGAATCACGTCACGGCAGAAGCCGTTGCCAAGGCCGCGCGCGAACAGGGCGCAACGCTGCGACTGCCCAGTGCGGTGGTCGAGAGTCCAGGAGCCGGCGTTTGCGGCCGCGTTGAAGGTCATGTCGTGTCGATCGGCGCGTTGCCTTATGTCTTGGGTTCGGCTGATGTACCGCGCTGGGTGGAGGCGTTCGTCAAGCGCGTGAGCTATGCCGGTGCGTCGGCCGTCTTTGTCGGCGTGGACGGTCAACTGGTGGGCGCATTGCAGTTGATTGACCGGGTCCGTCTTGAGGCGCCTCGCGCGCTGCGACTCCTGCGCCGGGAGGGCATCACACGACAGGCAATGTTGACCGGGGATCGGCCAGACGTTGCCGAATCCGTTGCGTCCATGTTGGGGGTGACAGAGGTCTATGCGGCCCTGTCGCCGGCGGCCAAGCTCGCGGTGATTCGGGATGCCCGAGCGGACGGCAAGGTGATCATGGTCGGCGATGGCGTCAACGACGCGCCTGCGCTCGCCGCTGCGGACATTGGCGTGGCAATGGGTGCGCGCGGCGCGGCAGCCTCTTCGGAAGCTGCAGATATTGTCTTGTTGGTGGACCGCCTGGATCGGCTCGTTGATGCGGTCCGAATAGCGCACCGCACACGCCGCGTCGCGCTGCAGAGCGTGATGATCGGCATGTCGCTGTCGCTGGCCGCCATGGTTGTCGCAGCGCTGGGGCATCTGCCACCCTTGGCGGGCGCAATGCTGCAAGAGGTTATCGATGTCTTTGCGATCGCCAGTGCGTTGCGCGCCCTGCGACCGACACCAGACGAGACAACCCGTTCACTCGTCTCTGCAGACGTCGAGCGCCTCAAAGCCGAACACGCGGAGTTGGAACCCATTCTGAGCCGGATCCGAGTGGTCGCCGACACGCTGCCTCATATGGCCGGCAGCGCGGCAAAAACCTCGTTGCTATCGCTCAATCAGTCCTTGGCAGACGTGCTGGTACCGCATGAGCGCCGAGACGATATCCAGCTCTATCCAGACGTCGCCCGCCTGCTTGGTGGAGATGACCCAATGGCGGCAATGAGCGCCATGCATCGCGAGATATTCCGAATCACGAACCTGCTGGGCCGGATCGTGGCAGATGTTTCCTCTGACGGACCCGATGCCGCAGTGACGCAAGAGCTGCAACGCTTGCTCTACGGGCTGGATGCCGTCGTGCGGCTGCATTGCGCACAAGAAGACGAACTGTTCCATGTACTCGGTGAGGAGGTGTGATCGTCATGACAAACCTGCTCGCATTGTTCGTGACCATCCTGTTGCTGAATGTGATGCCTGCGTTCGCACCGCCGACGTGGATGGTGATGTCATGGATCGGCTTCTCACGGCCTGATGCCAACCCGGTGCTTCTGGCGGGCATTGCCGCTTGCGCAGCAACCCTCGGCCGCCTGGTTCTGGCGCGGCTATCTTGCACGCTCGTACGCAATCGCTGGATGCGCGAGGCCGATCGCCAGAACGTCGATGTCGTTCGCTCCTGGCTTGAAGAACGTAAAGGTATGACGGTTGGTCTGATGCTCGCGTACGCGTTCAGCCCGTTCCCGTCCAACTACATCTTCATAGCCTACGGCTTGACCGGGATGCGGCTTTGGTTGATCGGACTTCCGTTCTTCGTGGGCCGCTGGATAAGCTATCTGACCTGGACGCGCATTGCCCAGATTGGTGCCCGTTATCTGGATGTGGAGACGGAGATCGACGGCGCGTATATGGGCGTGTACTTCGTCGTGTCGCAGGTCGTGTTTCTGGCTCTCGTCTATGGGTTTGCCAAACTGGACTGGCAGTACCTTCTGCAAGCGAAGCGTCTGCGCTGGCGGCGACCGGATTCAATCGCATCGTCCGCCAAAGCCGCACGCACAAGGGCAGGGCGATGAGCAGACCCACATGCTTTGCGTAAGGAATGCGATGGGCGGCGCCTGCTTCTGGCCTGGTCGCCGCGCATGTCATCGACAGTGCTCATTTTGAGTGGGATATCAATGCCCTGAATGCGCGGCGGATTAGCGAGACGTTGGCCCTGCAGCGCTGGCATCTGTACTGATTGAGGTAGGTCAACGTCTGGCGGGCAAATGCAAGTAGCCTGAAAGAACCAGTGCGCAGGCCCTCTCTTCTTCGCCCGGAAAATCCTTCTCAGACATGCGGAGCCGGAGCTTGAAGAGGCTGGCATGCATGACAGCCACGTGTGCTTTGCAGGAGATCGATATGTCGGCCTGGGCAATTGAACAGTACCGGGGCTGCTCCATTCATATCTTGGCGGTCGTTGGACGGTGCGATGGATTCAAGTACGCCTACACCGGCTTTATCTGTTCGCCCAAGTCAGCCGCGCTGGAATATCCAGACCTCGAGCGCTTCCACCACGTCGCTGCCGACTTTGACTCTGTGGATGGCGCAATTGAAGCCGGCATGCAGGTGGGCCGAGCAATTGCTGAACGCTGGACCTCGCCGTCAGGGCGGGGCCGAACATCTGAGCGGCTCACTCGCCCGCCTCCCTAGCCAGCCGGTGTGTTGTGGAAACGGTGTTCAACATTCAGGCCGTCAGCAAGGTCTATCCAATGGGAAGCGTGAGCGTGCGCGCCCTGGAACACGTCGACCTGCAACTCAGGGCGGGTGAGATCGTTGTGCTGCTCGGGGCGTCGGGCAGCGGCAAATCCACGTTACTCAACCTGATGGGCGGGCTGGATACGCCAACGACCGGTTCCATCGTGTATCGGGATCACGATCTTTCCCACGCGGGAGACAGAGGGCTTACGCGATTCCGACGGGAGCATGTCGGATTCGTTTTTCAGTTCTACAACCTGATTCCAAGTCTCACCGCTCGCGAGAACGTCGCCCTGGTGACGGACATCGCGGAGCACCCGCTGGACCCCACCGAGGCGCTGAACCGGGTGGGGATCGGTGCGTTGGCGGACAACTTTCCCTCGCAAATGTCGGGGGGTGAGCAGCAACGTGTTGCCATCGCCCGCGCGGTCGCAAAGCGGCCAGATGTCCTCCTGTGCGATGAGCCGACAGGTGCATTGGATTTTCGGACGGGGCAACTGGTGCTAGAGGTGCTCGAGCAGGTGAACCGCGAGTTCGGCACTCTGATTGTCATCGTCACGCACAACGTCGTCATCGCCGACATGGCGGATCGTGTCGTCCGGATGAGCAGCGGAACCATTGTCGAGCAACACCGCAACGCACAGCGTGCCCGAGTGGGAGATCTGGCATGGTGACCATGCTTGTCCGGCTACTCTGGCGAGACCTCTGGCAAATGAGGGCGCAGGTCTTGGCGGCAGTCCTCGTTGTCGGGTGCGGTGTTGCCACGTTTGTTGCGATGCGCAGCACCTATCTGGCTTTGTTGAACGCCCAGCAGGACTACTACGCGTCATACCGCTTTGCCGATCTCTTCGTGCATCTGAAGCGCGCACCACTGGAGACGGCTTCGCGCATTGCTGCATTGCCCGGCGTGTCACATGTGGACGCGCGGGTGGTGTCAGATGTCACGGTCGACATTCCCGGCCTTTCCGAGCCGGCCACAGCGCGCCTTGTTTCGATCCCGGAACTCGGGTGGCCCCCGCTGAACCTGCTGCATCTTCAAAGCGGCCGATACATTTCGCCGGGCCGAGAGGACGAAGTACTGGTCAGCGCGGCCTTCGCTGAAGCCAACAGCCTGCGAGCGGGCCAATACTTCAGCGCCATATTGAATGGCCGCTGGAAGCGGCTGCACATTGTTGGTCTTGCAATCTCGCCGGAGTATGTCTACGAGGCAGGCGCGGGCTCCATCTTCCCGGACAACCGTCACTACGGCGTGGTGTGGATGGGAACGAATGCGGTTTCGGCAGCGTTCCGCATGGATGGCGCCTTCAATGATCTCGTGTTGTCTCTCGACGGCAGCGTGCCCGCGCCGCACGTCATCGCGCAGATCGACCGAACGTTGCTACCGTATGGCGGACTTGGAACTATCAGCCGGGAAAACCAGATATCGAATCGGTTCATTACCGATGAGATCGCGCAGAACCGCGTAACTGCCACCTATGTGCCGGCCATCTTTTTTCTCGTCGCGATGTTTCTTTTGCAGAACGTCCTGACCCGGCTGATCGATACACAACGCTCACAGATCGGCTTGATGAAGGCGTTTGGATACAGTGACCTTTCAGTCGGTTTGCATTACCTGCAGCTTGGTTGCGTCGTTGCTGCCGCAGGCACGGTTGTCGGTATTGGGGGGGGATTGGCGTTAGGGACGTATCTGACAGACCTCTACGCCAAGTACTACAGGCTTGCCCACCTCGAATTTCGCGCCGATCTTTCGACGATAACCTGGGCGTTCTTCATTAGCTTCGGAACGGCAATGGGCGGTGCCATCATGAGCACTGCGAAGGCCATGAGATTGATGCCCGTAGAGGCGCTTCGCGCAGTCGATCCGCCTGCGTTTTCAGTGGGCTGGGTGGAGCGGGCCGGCATCTATCGGCAACTGAGCGTGGTGTGGCGAATGATTGCGCGCAATATCGCGCGCCAACCCGTCAAGTCGCTCCTGGGTTCCTTGGCCATTGCATGCGCGAGCGCGATTCTCGTCGTTGGCGGGTTCTTCTTCGATTCAATTGATTTCCTTTTCGATACGCAATTTCAGCAGATCGAGCGGCAGGATGTGACGGTGGCCTTTTCTCAGCCGTTTTCCCACCGCGCCGTCTACGCGATCGAGCGTCTGCCGGGCGTGCTGAAGGTCGAGGGGTTTCGCGATGTGCCGGTCAAGCTATCCGCTGGGTATCGGTCTCGGCGGGTCTCGCTGAGCGGAATCGCTCAGAAGGCAGCTCTGCACAGGCTGGTTGATGATGAGGGCAGACCGCTGCATATGCCCCCGGATGGCTTGGTGGTTTCAGCCAGACTTGCCGCCGTTCTTGGCATAAAACCTGGTGATCCGGTCACCATTGAAGTGCTCGAAGGAGAGCGCCAAACCAAACAAGTCACGTTGATGCAGCTGTCGGGCGATCTGGTGGGCGTCGCGGCCTACATGGACCAGACGGCACTGGCGAAACTGCTGGGGGAGGGCGGAAACTGGTCAGGGGCGAGGCTGTCTGTCGATCAGCATGCGGCTGCACATCTGTATGCGACGCTCAAGCGGCTGCCGTCGGTCAATGCAGTGGCGGTTCGCCAGTCCGTCATCGCCAGCTTTCGTAAGATCATGGACGAAAGCGTTCGTCTTTCCACGTCCATCAACTTCGCTTTTGCCTGTGTGATTGCGTTTGGTGTGGCGTTCAATGGCATGCGCATCGCTTACTCGGAACGTGTTCAGCAGTTGGCTTCGCTGCGCGTGCTCGGGTTCACGCAGACCGAAGTCGCTTGGATTCTCCTCGGCGAGCAGTTTGTGCTCACCGCCATTGCGCTGCCAGCCGGACTCCTGCTTGGCTATGGCGTATGCGGGCTCCTCGCGACTCGGCTGGCAACTGACTTGTACCGCCTTCCGCTTGTGGTTCATGCGGCGACCTTCGCTTACGCATTCCTTGTAGCCGGTGGGGCGGTGGTGTGTTCGGGCCTGTTGGTAGCAGCCAAGATCAGACGGTTGGATATCGTCGCCGTCCTCAAGGCAAGAGAATCATGAAGCGCGGCGCTGTGCGAAAGTCACTGGCTCTTGCGGGTGCCGCGCTTGCGCTGGCATTGACGCTCGCGTATGCGCTCTGGCCAGCGCCTGCGGCAGTGGACACAGGGCGCGTCACACGTGGGCCACTTCAAGTCACGATCGACGAAGACGGCGAAATTCGTGCGCATGATCGTTACGTCATCACGGCGCCGATCACAGGCCGACTGCTTCGGGTTGAGCTGCATGAAGGCGATCAGATCAAAGGCGGGCAGGTGATCGCCGCCCTGGTGCCGGTGCCGATGACGCCGGGGGAGGGGGCATCGCAACGAGCAAGGGTTGATGCGGCAGAGGCAATTTTCCGAGAGGCCCAGGCGCGGGCCGCTCACGCCAGGGCGGACTACGAACAAGCTCGCCGGGACCTGGCCCGGGGCGAAACGCTTCTGAGCAGCGGCGCCACGTCGAGGCAGGAAGTGGAGCAGATGCGGACCATGTCTGCCTCGAGCGCCAGCGATCTGTCGGCAGCACGCGCAAGGGAGACGTCGGCCGCAGCCGATGTGCGCGTCGCCATGGCGAATCTGAAGGCGTTGGAAGCAGGGCAACCTGTTGAAGTCCGGGCACCGGCCAACTCGGTGCTGCTACGTATCGAACAGCAAAGTGAGCGCGTCGTGCTTGCAGGTACGGCCCTCATGGTCTTAGCTGACCCTTCGCGCTATGAACTGGTCGTCGATGTGCTGTCGACCGACGCTGTCAAGATCAGCCCCGGAATGCGTGTATCGGTAGTGGAGTGGGGTGGCCCACTGGCGATCAACGCCACGGTACGAACGGTCGGTCCGGGGGCGTTTACCAAGGTGTCTGCGCTTGGGGTCGAAGAGCAGCGCGTCCATATCGTCGCGGACCTTGTCGACCCACCAGGAAGATTGAACGATGGGTACCGCGTACAAGGCCGCATTGTCATCTCGGACCAGCCTGATGTACTCAAGCTACCGATCGGCGCGCTTTTCCGCTGCGGCGATCACTGGTGCACGTTCATCGTCAAGAATGGAAAAGCTGTCCAGCGAATCATCCAGATCGGACAGCGCAACGCGGAAGAAGCCCAGATACTCGACGGACTTCAGGACCACGACACCGTGGTCGTTTATCCTCCAACCACGCTTAGTAACGGCATGAGCGTGCGGCCCCTGAAATAGGCAATCTGAGCGCCCGCTGCGTCCCGGGGGGTAGATAGCGACACCGAAATCCTGTGACTGCAACGTAGGCGTCCGAGCATCCTCCGGACACAAGTAAAGGTCAGCCCAAAGTAGAGGGCTGGCCCAACTTGTTCGTCATTCGGCTACACAATCCACATAGCGAGTCGTACAGGTTCGCGGGCGGACATAGCGATTACCCACGCAGCCGCGGTTGAAACTCGGCGGGCCGAGCTGCGTTCCCCGTACGCGGAGAGCTGCCGCTGATGCGTCCGGCCTACTCCCTCCGTTCATCTCGATCCTACTAGGGCGGCCTATGCCGTGCATTGGTGTTGTCGCTGATTATGTCTAGTCTGTGTGTGGCAGGACATGCGTCAGCGAACGGCGCCGCCTTGCCGCAGAATGCAACCCGCCCGTAACGAGCGGCATGGCTGGAGGAGGTCGATCAGTGAACGTGGCCACGAGCTAGGTGATGGGCGCCCCGTAGTGGCGGCAGCGATCCGCCCAGAACTGAGCCACGTCACCATGACCGACTTTGCTTTTTATATCACATTGTGATACATCTAAAGCATGCATGCATAAGATGATGTCGCGAAGCGGTGCCCTCATGGCCGCTGTCAGAACCACGTGCGTAGCAGTGCCTATGCGCAGCGATGCTGGTGCAGGGAACGACGGGAAAACTCCATGGCCGAGTCCAGAACGTTCGACATCTTCCGCTACGATCCGGACCGTGACACCGCGCCACACATGCAGACGTTGGAGATCGACATCACGTCAACTGACAGGATGCTACTCGACGTCTTGGTGCGGCTGAAGGCGCTCGATGAAACGTTGAGTTACAGGCGCTCTTGCCGGGAAGGCGTATGCGGTTCAGACGCGATGAACATCAATGGAAAGAACGGTCTTGCCTGTACGACGAACCTTCTCGATCTGCCACGCCATACGGTTTTGCGCCCGTTGCCCGGCTTGCCGGTCGTCCGCGACCTGATCGTCGACATGACGGCATTCTTCAAGCAATACCACTCGATCACGCCATACCTGATCAACGATACGCCACCACCTGAACGCGAGCGCCTCCAGTCGCCGGACGAACGCGATCAACTTGACGGGCTCTACGAATGCATCCTGTGCGCCTGTTGCTCGAGCGCTTGTCCATCGTTCTGGTGGAACCCCGACAAATATGTCGGCCCCGCAGGGCTTCTACAGGCATACCGCTTCCTCGTGGACTCACGCGATGAGGGCACGAATGCACGGCTCGACAATCTCGAGGATCCATATCGACTGTTCCGCTGCCGCTCGATATTGAATTGCACCGACGTTTGCCCGAAAGGACTGAACCCAGCGAAGGCGATCGGCGAGATCAAAACCATGCTAGTACGCCGGATCATTTAAACCGTTTTGGAGAAAGGAGCAAAAACCATTATGGCAACACCACGAGCGGCGCCAGGGGAACTGATCGACGTGCGACCGCTCGGTCCGGGCGTGAAGAGCGCCAAGTCGGTCTCGCTCATGCGGTCCGACCATCTCGAGGTCATACGGCTCGTGCTTCCAGCCGGCAAGCGGATTCCCGAACACCGCGCGCCAGGTGAAATTACCGTGCAGTGCCTCGAAGGAAGCTTGACGTTCGGCACGGACGTCGCTGTACGCACGATGCACGCCGGGGACTTGCTCTTCATCGTTCCGGGCCAAGCGCACTGGCTCGAGGCGCTCGACGACGCGTCGGTACTGGTCACGCTCTATTTGCCGCAGGGTCACGGGAAAGGGAGGTGAGGCAATATCGTCGGCTCATGCGGCAACGGAGTGCGAACGTCTATACAGATCATGAGCGCACCGAGCTCTTTCAGCTTTTGGCGTCAGCGCCCGGAATACGCCACGTTGAGATCACGAAAAGCACCCGAAGGGGGCTATCGCACTTGCTTCGATCTGTCGATGGACGTTGTCGACGATTTCGTCGCCTACTTGGAAGATCACGACTGGATGTCTTGTTTTGTCGTGCGTCGTAAAAGCCGTGCCCGGTCGCTGTTAGCTTAGCCCCACTTGAGTACCTATTAAGAGGCCTAAATGCTGACGCGGCGTAACGGTCAAGGTTATTTCTCGGACACAACGCTCGCTCAGGCCGCTACAGTCCCAACGGCGATTTGCCTCGGCCTATAGAGCCGCGTATGCAACACGTCCAGGTGTGCCAGCCCTTGCGCGATGCTGGACATCGGCAGATAGCTGAAGCACAGCCGGACGTGGTTGAGGCTGGCCGGGCCGTAGTGCTGGCCGTGCACCAAACGCACATCGTGCTCGCGGCGCGCTGCGTCGATGAAGGCCTGCGCATCGGTGCCAGCCACCAGCCGAACCCAAAACGAGAACCCGCCGCGTGGCATGGTGTAGTCGGGCTCGCAGAAGCGGCTGCCTTGAAGCAGCTTGTGCAGAGCATCGCGCTTTGCGCGGTAATGCGGGCGCAGCCGCGCGATGTGCGTATCGAGCACGTCCGACCGCATCAGTCCCAGCACCACGTTGCTCACGATCGGGCTCACGCCGCCGTCGCACTTGAGCCGCGCGAGTTGGCTGATGATGTCGGGCTCCGCCAGCACCCAGCCTACGCGCAGGCCCGGTCCCGCCACCTTCGAGATGGAGTGCACATTGATCACGTTGCCACCGGACGAAAGCCACTCGGTGGGGCCATCGTAGGGCAGTTCGGCGTAGACCAGATCCTGGACCAGCGGCACCCCGTGCTGCGCCAGCAGCGCTGCCACGCGGGCCATGTGCGCACGTGGCATATGGCAGCCGGTCGGATTGTGGAAGGCAGGAGTGGTGTAGTACAGCCTCACGCGGTGCGTTTGACGCAGAGCGGCTTCCAGCGCATCCAGGTCGACGCCGTCTGCTCCCATGCCGAGCTGCACTATGGTCGCCCCTGCCACCGAGAACGTGCGTAGCGCGCCCAGATACGACGGGTCTTCGGTCAGCACTACGTCGCCTGGATCGAGGTACAGGTCAGCCAGCAGTTGCACTGCTTGCGAGGCTCCGTTGGTCAGGATCACCTGGTCTTGCCGCACGCCGTGACGCAGCGCGATCTGCGTGCGCAGCTCCGGCAGGCCCAGCGCATCGGTGTACTGCGGCAGGTCGGCCGCCGATACGCCGGTGGCAGTGTCGAAGGCATCCGGCCAGGCAAGCTCTTTGAACAGAGCTGGGTCCGGCAGGCCGTAGGCGAAGTTGACGGCGTGCTTGCCGCCCGAGTAGTCGAACGCGGCAAAGTCTTGCGACAGGCGGCTGCGGTGCGAGGGGATCAGGTTCATGGGTCAGGCAGGCATGGTCGCGGCGGCGTGGTCAGGGCGAAAGCGCTCGTAGTAGGCTGCGATAAAGCTGGCGGGCACCGGTGCACTGAAGTAAGGAAAGTCGGCAGTGGCCTTTGGCAGGGCAGGCTGCACAGCGGACTCCTTGAGCGAGGGCTGCCAAGCCGCGCCAAAGAAGTGCTGACCGTAGCGGATCGCTAGCGCCGGCACCACCGGATACAGCAGGCTCAGGAACACCGACACGCGCTCCGCCTTCCATGCGCCTGTGCTCTCATGTGCCAAGCCCGACTCCTCGAAATACGCGTCGATGGCGTCGAGCGCGTCCCAGAAGCGCACGTCTTCGATGGCGCAAGCGTAACGCTGGGTGATGCCGCGCAGGGCGGGCGAAAGGCCACTGGCATCCACCGTGAGGGCTCCTTCGGCGTTACGGCGCAGCGCGTCTTCCCAGGCGCGCAGATGCGTGGTAGCGGCAATCAAGCCGTCGATCTGGAAATCATTGTCATTACCGCCAAACGGTTTGGCCACGCGCGCCAGCGCGTAGCGCAGGACGCTGGGTTCCAGCTCGCGGGCCACCTCGTCAGCCCACAGCGCGTGGTTGCGGCTGGTGGAGAACTTCTCGCCTTCTAGCTTGTAGAAATCCTGGATCGAATGGTTATCGGGGATGGGGTAGCCGCGCGCGAGCAGGGCTCCGCTCACGCCCACCGTGTAGTAGAAGCGGTTGTCCTGGCCCATGAAGAACAGCAGGTGCGTGTCGGGGTCGTGCAGCACCGCTTCGGCGTCCAGGCCGTCGCGGGCGCATTGCTCGCGGATGCCCGTGTCGTAACACCACAGGCCCTCGAACCAGGTGAGCAGCGTCTGACCAGCCACGGCTTCGGGCTGGTCGAGCACTACGCCGCGGCTGAAGTGGCGCGACATCGGCAGTGCATGGGCATCGCGAGCCAGCCAGCTGCGCTCTTTTTCGCGGATCACCTCGGGCCACGCGCTCCGCGAGATGGCCTCGTCAAGCGCCTGCGCCAGCAGCGGCACGTTGAGCACCGCTTGTCGAATCGGCCGCAACGTGAGCGCGTTGCCGCACGTGGCGTGCCGCGCATTGCGCAAGGTAGCGTGTTGCACGGCCAAGCCGCAGTTTTCGCATAGGTTGCTGTCTGTGGGTGCGCCACAAGCCGGGCAGTTGCCTGCGGCCAGCGAGTCAGCGACGAACTCGTCGCAGTGTGCGCAGAAGAGTTGCACTCCGTCGCGCACATCTACATAGCCCGCGTCCTGCAACTGACGGAAGATCGCCAAGGCGTTGTTCCTGTGCGCGGCACTGGAAGTCCGCACGAACACGTCTGGTGTTATCTGCAGCGCGCCCAGGCACTGCAAGATTTCATCGATGTGCATCTGTGCGACCTCGCCGACCGGGCGGCCGAGCTTGCGGGCCTTCACGAGGGTGTAGGTGCCGTGCTCATCGGCGCCAGTGACGTGGTACGCCCGGTGGCCAGCCATGCGCTGGAAACGCACGAAGACGTCAGTGAGCAGGTAGACGCCGCCGATATGGCCGAGGTGCAGCTTGCCATTGGGGCAGGGCGGTGCGGGGCAAACGAAGTAGGTGCGCATATCGGTCAGGTCAGTCCCACCAGATGGAGAGGAATTTGAGGCTGGCATTCGGGTCGGTATTGCGGATGGCGTGTTTCTGGTGCGGCGGCATGTAGAACAACGTTGATTCGCCCACCAGGCGGATCTGGCCGTCGGCCTCGAACTCGCCGCGCCCCGAGATGAGCACCCACAGCTCGTGCTCGTGGTGCGCGTGCAGATCGACCGCCCCGCCCGGCACCACTTCCACCACCGACGTGCCGAACTGCGTCTGCAGGCCCTGCGGCAGGTGCTCCAGCAGGCGGCAGACCAGCACGCCGTACTCGTGCCGCATCATCGTGCGGTCGATCTGCTTCGTGTACACGTGTGCATTCCCCCAGGGTTGTCCGCTCAGTCGCGGTAGAAGATGCCGTTGGACACCTTCAGGTTATCCATGTCTGCCACCTTGCCCTCGGGCGGGTTGTAGGCGCGCTTCATGCGGTTGTATTCGGCACGTGTCGGCCCGCCGGTGGAGGCGCGCTGAAACACCAGATACAGCGTGCGGCGCGAGCGGTCGCTCTTGTTGGGCTCCGAATAATGCGGCGCGTAGTCGTCGAAGATGAAGATGTCGCCGGCCTTCCAGGGCGTTGGTTCCCACGTGAAGGTGTTCGCCACCTCGGTGTCGATCACGCCGCCCTTGTTCATCGGAAACACGCCTTCCTTGTGGCGGCCGGGCGTGAAGAACAGGCCGCCGTTGTTGGGGTCGGAATCGTCGATTCCGATGGCGACGACTGCGTGCACCATGCGCTCCGGAATCTTGTGCGGGATGTGATAGATGTCCTGGTGCGGACGGTAGCCACCGCTGTCGGGGTACTTGAAGATCAGCAGCTCCTTGAGCATGCGCGTGTCTTCGTCAAGCAGCGTCTCGACGGCGCTGCGGATGCGGCCATCGGCCAGCAGGGCTTCGCGCAGGGCATCGTTATAGTCGAGAAAGTTCTCCACCTTGGAGATGATCTTGCGGTCTTCTTTGGTCCTCTCGAACCACATCATCCACTTGTCGTCGCTCACGTTCCAGCGGCCGATCTCGTCGACCAGGTTGGAGATGCGCTCGCGCGCGGTCGCGTCGAAGAAGCCTTCCAGCCTGAGATACCCGTCCTGGTGCCACTTTTCCTGTTGCGCTTCGGTCAGCATACGAAATAACCTCCTTGAGAAGAAAGACGAAGGCCGTGCTTCAGCGCACGGCCGGTGCGGCCGCCCGCACGCGCAGCGTGGCCAGCAGCACGACATTGATGGCCACCGCCCCCAGTAGCGCGAGCAGCATGGCGTTGGGGCCCGAGCGGCGGATCAGATGCCCTCCGATGAACGGAAACCCGAACAGCCCGATGAAGTACGCCAGCGTGAAGATCTGCGAGGTGACCGGCACCGACACGCCCTGTTCGCCAGCTAGGTTGACCGCCATGCCGTTGAGCGTGGAATAGCTCAGCCCGTAGCCCGTGGCGAAGACCACCGTGGCCGCCACGTACAGCAGCGTGCTGCCTGTGTTGGCGATGAACAGCGCCAGCGATGCGGCCGTCGCCACGAACAGCACCAGGGCCAACCGCTGCACCGGCATGCGCCCCATCACGCGTGCCAGCGAGAAACGCAGCGCCACGCTGGTTGCCGTGAAGGCCAGGAAGAACAGATCGGGCCGCAGGTGGCGTGATTCGGCATACACGCTCTGGTAGGTCGACAGCCCCGCAAACACGCACGCGGCAAACACGATCATGGCGATGGGCGCGGCGGTGCGCTCGCTCAGTAGCGCCAGCGTTTCACGCGCGGTGATGGCCACACGCGTCATCGGCAGGCCGGGCGCATGGACCATGGCACGCCGCGAGGCCTCCACGCACATCGCTGCCGCAACGCAGGCCGCCGCAAACATCACATACACGACCGCCACCGAGCCGGTGTACTGCGCCAACAGGCGGCTGAGCGGCGTGGCCAGCCCTAGCCCCGCCATCTGCGCGCCCGACACGATGGTCAGATACTGGATGCGCGCGGCTGGCCGCAAGTGGTGGATGATCTGCAGTGGCGCCAGGATGAAGAACACCGACCAGCCCACGCCCAACAGCATGCCGCCCACGTATGCCGCACGCGCATCGACTGCCACACCGGCAAAGCCCAGCATGGCGAGCGCCATGGCCAGCGATGCAACAGCGATGGTCGGCATCACGCCGATGCGCTGGGCCACCCATCCCGCCAGGCAGCAGCACACGATGGTGGCAACCATGCCGCTGGAGATGATGGCTCCCGCTGCGGCGCTGTTCATGCCGTGCGCCTTTAGGTAGTCCGGTAACAGGAAGCTGGTGCCATAGGCGGCCGCAATCACGATCGATGCGATCAGGAACGGCACGAAGGCGCGCAGCTCCAGCGTGTCGGGCAGCAGGTCAGCATGTGGAGGCACTGTGAAGCCAGGCCGGTTGTGGACAGCAGAGAGCGAAGCAGCGGTCATGCGATGGCGGCGTGGCGGCGCGGGTGGGGGATGGTGTCAAAGCTGAGGCTAAGGTCAACCTCAGCGGCGTCCTCGGCGTGGTCAAGGACGCCGAGCATTTGCTGGTCCGGTACGTCTGGATAGAACGCACGCCCGAGCAGGCTGTTGATGATGCGACTGTTGCGATACGCAACCAGTGATAGGTTCACGCTTTGCAGCCCGTGCTGGACGCGGCCCTGGTTTTGCAGATAGACCGGGCCCGGCATGCCCTTCTCGAAGCGCACGGCGTAGTCGTCGCCGAGGTCGGGCAGGCCGTCCTCCAAGCAGGCACCGGCCAGCAGCGTTTGCAGGAAGGGCGGAGTGCGCGGCTGGAAGCCGGTTGCCAGCACGATGCGGTCGGCCTGGATGCGGCAGCGGTGTGGCGTGGTGAGCGCGGTCAGCCCCACCTGCCAGCGTTCGTCGCGGCGGGTGATGTCTTCCATCACCACGCCTGGCAGCAGGCGGAAGCTGCCGGCTAGCGTGCCGGCCACGCTGCGTTCGTACAGTACGTCGTACAGACGGTTGCACAGCTCGGCCGAGATGCCGTCGCTGGTGAGTTTCTCCGCCTCGACAATGGCGCGGCGCTGGCGGATCGGCAGGGCGTGGAAGCGCCGGTTGTAGCCCGGCATGTAGGCTTCGTTGACGAAGGCGTTGTCGTCCATGGCAAACAGGTTGGCCCGCGAGGTGACCCACGTGATGCGCGCCGTCGGCGCCTGCTCGAGCATATGTTCGACCACCTCGGCGCCGCTTTGGCCGCCGCCTACCACCAGCACCTCCTCGCCCGCGCGTAGCGGTGGGCAATCGAGGTAGTTGGCCACGTGATAGACCGTGTCGCCCAGCCATGCGCGGGCGCTGGCCGGGATCTTCGGCTCCACGCCCACGCCCATCACTATGGCTCGCCCATGGAAGGTGCCGGCGTGCGTGCTGACGCGATAGCCGCCAGCCACGGGCGCTATGTCGATCACCTCCTCACCAAAGCGCAGCGTACCGAGCTGTTGCGCAACCCACTGGTAGTAGTCGGTGAACTCTCGCCGCGAGGTGGAGGCGCTGCGCTTGTTGACGAAGCTGTAGAGCCGCCGGTGCACCGCCAGGTAGTTGAGGAACGAGTAAGGGCTGGTCGGGTCGACCAGCGTGACGCAGTCCTTGAGCGGCGAGACCTGTAGCCGACCGTTAGGCAACATCAGCCCTGGGTGCCAGCAGAAAGCGTTGCGCTTTTCCAGGAACAGTGCCCGCAGCGGTGTGGGCGCAATCAGTGCTGCTAGGCTGAGGTTGAACGGGCCGATCCCGATACCAATTACGTCCAGCATGTCCATGTGGGGCTTCCTGCGGGTCTGGGGATGAGCGACGCCGACGGCTGCGCCACTGCGAGGCGCAGCGGCGCAACGACGGCGGGCGAAAGACGAGATGCGCGGTGCGGTGACGGCGTGTCGAGCGTTCAGGCCGGAGCACATCGGCCGCCGTGCGGCGGCAGGTTGGTCATGACGGCCGCTGAATCAAGCCGCGCTGGATGCGAGGCGCCGCCGGAGGGGTTTAAGGACTTCATGGGAATACTCGCCTGTCGGGTGCGCTGTTTGAGGGACAACCGCCTCTGTTCGTGCGCGCAGTTCTTGCGCATCGCTTTTTCTTTGAACTGCCGCAAAAGTAGAAAACGCGTAAGCCGTCCGCAAGGCGCCGGCACTATGAAGTTTTTTTTCGGCAGAAAAAAATGACGCGCAGCTCCATTGTTCGGTCTACACAGGACGGACAGGGTGTGCATGTGAGGTGACCCCGCACCAAGAGACAGTACCGCTGGGACGTGAAGAATTCGGCATGATTTTCACGATTTGAAGTGGAAGACATGCTGTGAAGACGAGTGAATTCAGCGGAAAAACCGTCATTTCCAAATGATTCGGATCGCCCGAGCGAATTGGCATCTGTCAGCACGAACGCCGCCGCTGACCAACAGACGACAGCGGCGCAGTCATCCCTCCAAGGGTCTTGAAGAAAAGTAGCCGAAAACTGCATACGTCCTTCTTCGAGGATATAGAGCTATTGCGATAACTATTCTTATCGCAATAGCAGCATGGAGGCACTAAACTGCCTTCCATGAAAACGCGTCTGCTTCCCGTCGATCCCTCCGTAGGCACACCATCTGATTTCCCCGATGCCGCCGAACTGGCGGCGTTGCGTGCCTGGCATGCCGGCTTGTCCACTCGCGAGGCCGTTGAGCACTACCTGGGCGAGCGCCTGACTCCAAGGCAGTCCTCGCGTGGCGTACTGGGTCGTGTCCGGCGTCAGCTCGCCACGTTTGCCCGCCGACGTCAGCGCGAAGACCTGGCGATACTGTTCGAGATGTCAGCAGCCGACCGTGCAAAACGGGGCAGGGCAGCCGACCAGGCGATCGAACTGCTCCGCACGCTGCCGCTATCAGCCCCGCTTATCAGCGATGATGTGGAACTGTGGTTGGATGCTCGTGCTGTCGTCGCACTGCGTGCCGCCGGTATTGACACCCTGGCCGACCTGACTGTGCGCGTGCCGCGCCGACGCCGCTGGTGGGCGGTCATTCCTGGATTGGGGCAGGCCAGTGCGCGGCGCATCGAGGCATTCTTTGCAGAGCACCCTCGATTGACCGAGCGCGCCCGGGCGCTGATTGCTGAACAGGTCCGCGGCGTGGTGGTGCCGTGGGAGCAATTGCGCCTGCCGCACGAAGTCGATGGCTCGCAAGGGCAATTCCGTGCGCCGCGCGAGACCTGCGTCCTCACCGCCGACAATGACTACGAAGCGGTGCAAGCTTGGCTTTCCTTGCATGAATCGCCCGCGACCCAACGGTCATACCGCAAAGAGGCAGAGCGCCTGATCTTGTGGGCGATCGTCGAACGCGGTCGGCCGCTGTCGTCGCTCACCACCGAGGACGCCATTGCTTACCGGAGCTTCCTACGCCGGCCGACGCCACGGGAGCGCTGGGTCGGCCCGGCGCTCCCGCGCACGTCCGTTGAATGGCGGCCGTTCACGGATGGGTTGTCTGCGCGCTCGGTCGCCTACGCGTTGTCCGTGTTGGGGGCCATGTACCGTTGGCTGATTCAGCAGCGGTACGTGCTGGCCAACCCGTTTGCCGGCGTCAAGGTACGCGGCGGCGGGAGGACTGCCGCGCTGGATGCCTCGCATGCTTTTACCGAGGGCGAATGGGCGCTGGCCCGCACCATCGCTGATGGACTGGAGTGGTCGTATGGGTGGGACGCGCCTGCCGCGCAGCGGCTGCGCTTCGTGCTGGACTTCGGCTATGCGACCGGCCTACGGGCGAGCGAACTCGTTTCTGCGAAGCTAGGTGATCTCGAAACGGATCGGCAGACTGACCATTGGATCCATCTGGTCGGGAAGGGCAGTCGCGCTGGCAAGGTTGCGCTGCCACCATTGGCGCGCGGGGCGCTCGATCGCTACCTAGTGGAACGCGGGTTGCCGGTGACGCAGGCGCGTTGGGATCCTCGAACCTCGCTGATCGGAACACTGGGGCTGGATCCCAATGGCGGGATCACAGGGGCGCGACTATGGAATGTGGTCAAACGGTTCTTCCTGACGGCGGCCGACGTGATTGAAGGCGATCATCCTGTGCTAGCAGAGAAGCTACGAAGGGCCAGTCCACATTGGATGCGGCATACGCACGCCACCCATGCCCTGGAGCGCGGCGCAGAGCTGACGACCGTGCGGGACAACCTCCGGCATGCATCGGTTTCGACCACTTCGATCTACCTGCACGGCGACGAGGTAAAACGTGCACGTCAGATCAGTGCGGCGTTCCGCGCCCGCTGACCCCGAGGCCGAGCCGCTTGCTTGACATGGCATCGCAGGGTTGCGTGCGCCATCTAGCATATTTGCTGAAACGCCAATAAAGATCGGGAAGCAGGAGTGATACCTCGGTGGTTGTGCACAGGCAGAAAGCGCGTGGTATTCGCTATCGTCCCCATGCAGCGTCGACCCAAGCTCGCGCCTTAATCACGCATAATTTGTGTTATGTAAAATAAAAAAGCCTCGCAGATAACGCAACGTCCACATGCAGGCGCTGCAGTACCTCAACGCAATACCGTGCACCGATACGCTCCAGTACGGTTCGATGCAGTCGTGCGTGGGCGTGGACCATGCCGCCCATCAAAATTCTGCAGTGAATCGATCCATCCTGCATCCGATCTCGCATGGCAGACGTATATGACGTCAACGCTGCGCCGGGCTTGAGACAAGTCGCGCAGCGCCCGATCCATACCCTGCCCAAGGAGATTGACCCATGAAGCGAGCACTGCTACTGGTTTTGACGTTGACCACCGCGACGCTGAGCGCATGCGGCGGCGGCGACGATGCGCCCATGTCGATGGCATCAACGGCGTCGACAGCACAATTTCCACAAAACGCCGACATGTGGGCCGGACTTGGCGGAGATGCAAGTGCACCGGCCGCCATTTCGAAGGTGGTCGACGACGCAGTGTCCGGTCTGCTGGCAGACCCCAAAGAAGCACCTTACTTTGCCAACATCGGTCAACCTGGCCACGACACGGTGGGTCGTCTCAAGGCTTGCCTGAACCTCCAGTTCAAAGCGTTGTTTGGTGGCCCCTTCAGCTATCCAGGGCAAGTCGCGGCGGACGGCACCACCGTCATGTGTGACGACATGGCCGCAGCACATTCCGACGTCGGTATCCCTGGCTGTGTGTTCGATCAGTTCATTACCGATGCCGCTGCTGTCATGAAGACCGATGGCGTTCCGGATGCCTACATCTCCCGTGTAGCACCCGTGCTCACTGGTCTCAAGTCGACCATCGTGTCGTCGATGCCTCAGTATCTGGGCCCCAACACCGCCCAGAACTGCCAATGAGCCCGCGCCGCTGGCTGCAACGCTACACAATGCCCAGTGTTGCAGCGCTGACGGTTGCGATTGGTCTGGTCGGGGCAATGCACTCGAAGGCGGCTCGTCCTCTGCTCGCGATGCTTGGCGTCCCCTGCCCCGTCGACAACACCACGGCGGAGCAAGTCAGCGCACTGCGTGCCAGCGGCCTGGCGCACCTTCGAACAGACCAACTCGCACCGGCTCGCCCCGTCCCCGGCGGATTCGTACTGGACCGCACGACCGCCGAGGAGGCCGCTCGCTGGGCATACGAAAATGACATAGCCTGTGATGATGTCAAGCACGGCTACCGCTATCTTCGCTGCCGAGGTGTGGACGCAAATAAGCTCGGTCTTGCGGGCCCGCCTGTCAGCGAGTTGTGGCTCAGCTTCGGGCCCAGTGGCCATCTCGTCGGCATAGACGTCTACCGACGCGGTATGAACGCTGGCGACACAACGGCCGCCTGGGATGGCGCGAGATATGCGCTGCGCAATGCGCTCGGTATGCCGACGTCGACAATGGGTGATCCATCACCCGAGGTATTAAGCGGATCGCCACTGCAGACGGCACGGTTGCAGTACCGATTCTCCGACTACGTGGCGATCGTCACCGCGAGCAATTTGCCTTACGCCGGGCTGGCGGTGCGAGAACAGTACCTGTCGTCCGGTTCTTGATTTCACGTGCTAAACCTTCGGCCTGATGGTCGAAGGTTTTCTTGACCGCGACGGATAACGTGTGGGCCAGTAGATTCGCCGGCCTCCATTAAAGTTACTGCTTCAACACGAACGGCTGAACAGCATCAGCCTGTCACCTGCAATCTCTGCATCGCCCCCGGGCGAATCCACAGCGCCTCACCGGCCTCCCGCAGTCGTGGTTTCCCCGCGCTTGGATGAAAGTTCTTGCTTTCGCTAATCGGGAGAACAGCCACTGTCGCTCGGGTTAACCTGCATCGCGCGCCCCTTTCGATGACAGGCTCTAAAAAACAGCGTGTCTCAAACAGAACGGCGTCAATAGAATCCTTGCAGCCTCGGCATACGTACATAGAAAACGCCGATCGAGGCAGGAGGAGACCCCATGCTGCACATCCGCACCTGCTGCCTTGCAGCCAGTCTTAGTTTGCTCGTTGCCGCCTGCGGTGGCAGCGCATCTGATTCATCAACGGCGGGCACCTCAGGATCAGCGACCTCCTCGGTCGTGGCAACGCCCCCTGTCGCGCAGTCGGCTGCCTGCGATACACCACTGGCACCGAGTGTGGTCAACAACTCGATCGTCGTGCCGGTGCCGTCGGACTTCGACCCGAGCGCGAATCCAACGCCAACCACCCGTGTTTACTTTTCGGTCATGCTGCCCTCGCGCTGTCCTGGCGATCGCTTTCCGGTGGTCCTGCACAGCCATGGCTACGGCGGCAATCGACTGAAAACCCTGGCAGCCAATGGCGATCTGCATCCAGGCGATCCGCATTTCACGTCGGTCGACGAACTGGTGCAGGCGCTGCCGTATCACGGCTACGTTGTCATCAGCTACGACGAACGCGGACACGGCGACAGCGTGCCCGCCAATGGCGGCGGCAATGCCCGCATCATCGATCCGCGCGCCGAAGTTCAGGACGCTCGCGCGATCCTGGATTGGGCCTACGACAACGCCGACAGTCTGTACGTGCAGACCGAGCCGCAGACCGGGATACCCAAAGACATCAAAGTCGGCACGATCGGTTACAGCTACGGGGGCGGTTTTCAGATGCCGCTGGCCGCGCTCGACCCACGCATCGACACCATCGTGCCCAACGGCACCTGGTATGACCTGCTGTACAGCCTGCTGCCGGGCCAAGGCATGAAGCTCTCCTATGGTGGGCTGCTTTGCCTGCTGGCCAGCACCGCCACGACTGCAAGCCCGGGCGGGCACGGCGTATCGAATACGCCGCTGGTAGCGACGCTGTGCAACACCATCGGCGTGCAGGGGCCGCTAGCCAGTACCGTCCGCACGGAGACAGACCTGTTCAATCTGGCGAGTCTGCCGACGGCGTACCCGCGTCCCGTCTCCGGCACGGAGCTGACCCAGTTCTTCTTCGATCATGGCATGGGCTATTTCGAGGCGCAGCAGCGTGCGGGCCTTCCCTGGAACTTTGGCGAAACCCAGGCAGTACTGCGCAAGGTGCCAGCGCTGTTCCTGCAGGGCAACCGCGATGTTCTGTTCAACGTGACAGAGGCCTACATGAACGCGCGGTATTTCGCGTCGACCGGCGCAGATGTGCGCGTGCTGACGACCGAAGGCGGCCATATGAATCCGCTGGCGGGCCAGTCGCAGGGCACCGCCAATTGCGGCGGCGTCGTGGGTGTCGCGTCGATCCTCAGCTGGTTCGACAGGCAGTTGAAGGGTATCGACTCCGACACGTTCAACGCGATCCCCAAGGTTTGCCTCTCTGTGGCGGATACGGTTGGCGCCCCCAATACGCAGCCGGTCGGATTGGAGATGGACCGCATCCCCGTGGGCTCGCTGTCCGGGCCGGGGGCGATTCCCACGAGTGCCTCCACGCTGACCGCGTCGGTGCCGCTGGGTGCGGCCGGGCCGGTCTTCGTGCCGATCACGACCATCAGCGGTACCGGGCAGGTGCTGGCCGGCGTGCCCCGTATCACCAACCTGGCGGTGACGCGCGGAACGGGTGCGGTCCAGGCGGCGGTGGCTTACGTCGGTGTCGGCATTCAGCGTTCCGGCAAGCTGATCCTGGTGGACGACCAGGTGACGGCGTTTGCAGAAGGCGACCATCAGGATGATCCGGGGCTGAACGCAGGCGCAGTCCTGCTGCCCGCCATTGGAGAGCAGCTTCAGGACGGCGACCAGGTCGGGCTGCTGTTCTATCCGCAGCACGTTCAGTACGCGGCAATCGTCAGCGCGAGCTCGCTGCCCAATGCGACCAACGTCGCCAACTTTGCGCTCGGCACGCAGATCCCTCCGGTGACATCGGCTCTCGACCTGTCAGCGGCGGCAGCGCCAAACGTCTATAACGTGTCTGCGACCGACGTGGAGCTGCCGATCCTGGTGCCGGGTGCGTACCCCGGAAGCCGGCTCAGCCAGTGACGGAGCGACCGGTGATCGCCTGGGTGCCCCTGAGCGAGCGCCGCGGGTGGGGCAGCTGGCCCAGCCCTGCCCTCACCGCGTTGACCTGATGCGGGGTGAGACAGCCGGCCGCCCACCCGAGGGACAGGCAAGGCGGTGAGGTGGCGTCCACCGCCTTGCCTTGCGCGTCGGCTGCTATTTCACTGTGCTTGCATCCACCCACTGGTATCCGAGGCCGGAAATGCCTTTCACCAGGCTCTGGAAATCCTGGAATGCGTTGGACGCAGCCGTACCCGACATGTCGGAGTCCAACCAGAACGGATGGAAGAAGAACGACGCGAAACCATCGCGCACGACCCGCGCATATTGGGCATTCAGGTAGATATCCTGCCAGGTGTATGTCAGGCACGAGAACGGATCGATATTGCAGATGTTGTATTCGATGTTGCCGAGGTTCTCCGGAATGATGCGCTGGCCGTAGTAGTCGGAATAGATCACGTACGGGAAGAACTGCCCGACCGCGAACGCGTGACTGTTGGCGGTTGAGTTGAGCGTGTACAGATCGCTATTGCTGCAGATGGTATTGGTGTTGGTGACGCTGCTCGTGGTGTTGTTGGTGCACGCGAAGTACACCACGCGCTGGTAGGTCGAGTTGAAGCGCGGCGGTACGGAGGCAATCGACAGCGGCGACGATTCGTAATGCGGGGCCTCCCAGGCGAACGGTGTGTAACCGTTGCTGGTGAACTGCTGGAGGCCCGCGTCCAGTCGCCCGCCTGCCCACTGGAGCGAGTCGTCGTCGGTCGGGGTATTGGCCGTCGCATACCAGAACTCGAAATCATTGCCGCTCACTGCGTTGTCGATATTGGGCACGTTCTCGTATTGATGCGTGTAGCCATGCATCATCACCCTGCCCCCGCGCTTGAGCGCATAGTTGATCGCCGATTTCAACCCAGTCGCGTTGGCCAGCGTGATCGTCTCCGGCACGCCGTTGTTGTAATACCCGTTCGGATCGGTGTAGACCGGAATCGTCGCCATCGAGAACGGAATGTGCTTTTTGTACAGATAATCCGTCAGCTTCTTCATCGAGCTTGTACTGGTGTACGCATTCATGTCTTCGAAGCGCACCATGGCCCGGTGGGTGTAGACCGTTGACGGGCTGTCGCCAAGGATGTCGTGCAGCAGATCGCAGAACGCCAGGTAGCGGTCGCGCGGGCCGATGTACGAAAACGGCTGATCAGCGAAGTACCAGAAGTTGCCCGAGCGGACCACGTAGGGCGCCACGGCTCCGGTCTGGCTGTCCGTGATGTTGACCAGCACCTTCGCCTTCGTTGCGTCAGCGACCTGCGTGACGCCGATGTCCGGATCGGCGCTGACCACGCCCGTCGTCGCGTTGAAGTTGTAGTACTTCACCATCGACATGCCCTTGTAAGCCACGGTATCGAAGAACCCCGGGTTCGGATTGCTCGACGACGGATAGACGTTGCCGTTGAAGCCATAGACCTCGTTGAAGGCGATGCCGAATTTCTGGGTGAAGGTTGGATTGGCGTAATCGACCGTGTCCCAGGCCAGCTCCCACAGGTTGTACTTGAACCAGACCACGGTGGAGGTGGTTGACATCACGTCACTCAGGAACGCAGGGGGAATGGTGTTGTTGTAGTAGTCGCCCAGATAGAAGGTGGCCTGGCTGGCCTGCACGGAGCCCGCCGTGTAATTCTGGATCGGGACCAGACTGACTGAGGTATTCCAATGCCCCAGCAGGTTGCGCAGCATGATTGCGTAGGCAAGACCCAGGTTGGTGTAAGGGTCGTTAGGCGGCGCGTCGTACAGTACAAGCACCTTCATCGGCGTCGCAGCCTGGGCAGATGGTATGGATATGGGCCGGAATGCCAGCAGGAGACTGACTGCGAGCATGCATGCCAGGATGAGTTTTTTCATGATCGCCTCCGTCAGTCGACCCAGACAGTGCCGTTCTGGCGATGCACCGACGCCGGAGAGACGATCGTGCCGCCAGTGCTATGGCCGTGCTCTGCTTCGCGCATGAGCGAACGCGGCATGCCCGGCACGATCACTGTTGGCACGGTGGGACGAGGCGGCGGGAGCACCTTGCCGTTCAGCATATGCGGCGACGCGCTGACGCCGGCATTCTTGGTTGGGCCGGTCGATCCGGTTGTACCGGTCGGCGCTGCAAGGCCTGTAGCCCCCAGCAATCCGATCGTGGCGGTCAGCAGGCCCTTGCATGCCCATGTCCACGATGGTGTGCAATGTTTGGATGTCATGATTCGTCCCCTTGACGCAACGCGCCGCCCTCACCTTGAAGAAGCGCTCGTCCCGGTTTGCCAAACACTGCTCTGACAACGAGATTCGATGGCCCCCGTGCCATTCCCTCCCGACGCCAGTTGTAGAACAGGTCTCTACCGTCACGTAAATGGCGAACGGCGTCGCGGCCGTACGCAGGCAGCACCACCGCTGGCGCCACCACATCCGTTGAAGGCACAGGATCGTTTCAGGATTGCAGCGGCGTATCGGCCATGATCGCGTGCGGCGGAACGCTGCACCACGACGCTGCGTCGATGGCACCGCCTACCTTGTCGGCCGTCGCTCGCGCGCGCGTCGAAGGCGCCACCGTAATGGCGGTCGTGACGGACTGGCGGGCATTCTGGATGGTTCCGCGGCATGGCGGACGTCTCCGCAGCAATGTACTTTGCACAGATGGTGAATCCGCGCAAGAACCACGCCAACGCGGCTAAAGGCGCGAACCACGGCACATCAGCGCGTCGGGCATGACGCGTCGTCGCGAAACACGCCAGAACTGATTCACGCGTGAAACAGGTGGACGTCGTGTTCGTGTCCGGCACTACTGTATCAACGCAAAGCAGACTGCCGGAGGCCACCCGCCCGAAGCGCGCCAATGCCCCCTGTTTCTGATGGCTTTGTCCTTGGCATTGCCCTGCTCCAAGACGGACTGCATCGACGCCACATGCTCCATCGGTACAACGGAATCGTGCCCTGCGTACAGACTCAGTTCTGCAGCACGTCTTCTGCTTCGCCTGAACTGCGGAGGATTGTGTAAGCCGACGAATAGAGTTTGGGAGAAGTCAGCGTACAGAGTTCTGCGAACGCCGATTTGCTTCCTTCGCCAGTCTGCTTGAGCAGCTCAATAAGCCGTTCCCGGGCGGCTTCCTGCGGCGCTGATATCGTGCCCGCGGGCCCGGGCGAAGATGCTCCGACAACGTGCATTTGATTTCGCGTGCCCGGGTTACCCATGACGGGATGCGGCAAAAGCATATCTCCCGCGTCCTTCCGGCAATGAACATCTTGCGCGTAGCGAAATTGAGATGACATTGCCCTCCTCCCGTCATAGCTCGAGCGCGCAAGGGCACGCGCCCTTGCGCTGCACGGGAAGGATTACGGCATCAATACCTTGTCCACGACGTGAATCACGCCGTTCGACTGGTACACGTTGCCGATCGTTACAACGGCGACGCCACCCTTGTCGTCGGTGACGGTCAAACGATCGCCCTTCTGCATGACGGTGAGCGGATCACCCTCGACGGTTTTGAGCATCGCCTTGCCGCCGCCATCGGCGACAGCCTTCATAAGGTCTTGTGCCGTGAGCCGGCCGGGCACCACGTGATAGGTCAACACCTTGACCAAGGTCGGCTTGCTTTCAGGCTTGAGCAACTGATCGACGGTGCCGGAAGGCAGTGCAGCAAAGGCTTCGTTGGTTGGTGCGAACACGGTGAATGGCCCCTTCCCAGACAGTGTTTCGACCAAGCCACCTGCCTTCACGGCAGCAACAAGAGTGGTGTGATCCTTCGAATTGACCGCATTTTGAATAATGTTCTTGGACGGATACATCGGAGCGCCGCCCACCATGGTGGTGGCTTCGCCATCGCCCATTGCGGCCGTCGCTACGGACGCATAGCCGCCAGAAATGATTGCGAAAGAAAGCAGAACACCAGACAACTTTGCCAGTTGATACCGTTTCATCGTTGACCTCTATCGTGGCGCTTCGCAACGTGGAAGCAATCAATATACGAAGACAAGTGGCTGTCGGATGCACGGTCGGATCGCGCAACAACGCAGTAGCAACCCACAAGATTGAGTTGGCTTTGCATCAGAAAATGTCTGTACCTACAGACCCAAGAGTTGCGATCGCTAATCCAACCGAGCCTCGCTGGTGAGATGGGAAGGTAGCTACTGTTCGCCCTTTCGTTTTGTACTGATTTTTCCTTGCGACCCGGGTGCGCGTTGATTTTGCGCACGGATTTACTTCCATGCAGCCATGACGGCATAGCGGAGACAGAAGTTGCTCCACAAAGAGAGTCAGCGCATTTCTTACTGAATGGCTTGCACTCGCCGTCTGTGGTGGAACGCGATCGCTTTGAAACCCCAGCAAGCACTCGCAACCAACGGTAGAGGGCCTGGTTCAGCGAGGCGCGCAACGTTCCGCGCAGGCGCGACGCTCGAAATTGTTGCGGCAGTGATGCCCCCACTTGTCACTTGTGGTTAATGGCGAACGTCACTGAATGGCGAGCGTCACAAATCCCGGCCTTACAAGCCTCCAGTCTTCTTGATGCACAGCACGTGATCGACGTTTGATACGGCGCAAAACCGACGCTATTGGGCATGCCAGTATTGACTTGATCCGCCGAGAAACCTTGTTTGTATGTCATGCCAAGTCGGTGCGTGCACAGCCATGTTCGATGCGATGCAAATGCACCGGCTGACACCCTTGGAGACACAACCGCCATGAACGCCACAGCCCAACGCCACAGCATTGAGGGTCGCCCGACTGCGCGTGAGATCCGCGAAGTCATCGGGCCATTTGAGACGGAAGTGCTAACCCGGATCCTCGACATCGAGCCCACTATCGAGGACGTGCAACTTGCCTATAAGTGGCTGCGCTCTGACGAGCATCTCGTCCGCGGGATGGACATCGAACTCTCCGGCAAGGCCAAGTTGATCTACGAGCTGCTTGACGCGGAGTTTCCGGACTTCGATGCATCCGGACACGGTTGCTAGGTTCGCATTTGCAATGCGGCTCGGCACCCCTGCCGACCTTGGGCACCCGCCGCGAAGGAGCAACGCATGGTCAACAACACTGCGCACGTTGTCTGGTTCGAGGCATTGCGACGGACCGACGTTCCACGAGTCGGCGGCAAGAATGCATCGCTCGGCGAGATGGTGGCCACGCTTGCCGGCCGGGGCGTCAATGTCCCACCGGGCTTTGCACTCACAGCCGAGGCCTTCTGGCGCTTCGTCGATGCAAATAGCTTGCAGCCGGTGATTGCCTCAGCGCTTGCTGAGCTTGATGGCGGCAAGCTTTCCCTGGCAGA
The DNA here is from genome assembly GCF_047304345.1 of Ralstonia sp. Ralssp135. NCBI lineage: Bacteria > Pseudomonadati > Pseudomonadota > Betaproteobacteria > Burkholderiales > Burkholderiaceae > Ralstonia > Ralstonia sp. Ralssp135. The sequence goes on along the minus strand of NZ_JBGLYZ010000008.1, from coordinate 96,852 downwards.
GACCGGGCTCACCATCCGACGGGCCATGTTGCGCGGTGAATGGCCAGTGGAGACGGTTGAGGCGATCCGGCTTGCCTACGACGAACTGAACCGCCGATTGGGACAGGTCGACATAGACGTTGCAGTGCGATCGAGCGCGACGGCCGAGGATCTTCCGGAAGCGAGCTTTGCCGGGCAGCAGGAAACCTATCTCAACATCCGCGGCGAACGTGCCCTGCTGGACGCTTGCCGCCGCTGCTACGCATCGCTGTTTACAGACCGCGCAATCAGCTACCGCCAGGCGAAGGGAATCGACCATTCCAAGGTCGCATTGTCGGTGGGGGTACAGCGCATGGTCAGATCCGATCTGGGCGGCGCCGGTGTCATGTTCACCATCGATACCGAGACGGGTTTTGACAAGTCTGTCCTGATCAATGCGGCCTGGGGGCTTGGCGAAAACGTGGTCCAGGGCAACGTGGAGCCCGACGAATACGAGGTCTACAAGCCGCTGCTGTCTGAGCCGTCGTTGTCGCCGATCGTTGGGAAGAAGCTCGGCGGCAAAGGTCTCAAAATGATCTACACGAACGACGGCGACCACCCGACGAAGAACGTCCCGACATCAAAAGCCGAGCGCGCGAGTTTCGTCCTGAGCGACCAGGAGATCCTCACCTTGTCGCGATGGGCCTGTGTGATCGAGCAGCACTATGGCCAGCCGATGGATATTGAATGGGCAAAAGATGGTGTCACCAATGAGGTGTTCGTCGTGCAGGCCAGGCCAGAGACGGTCGAGTCGCGTCGCGAAGCCAGTGCGGTAAAAACTTGGCATATCAAGAAAACCGGTCGCAAGATCCTGTCCGGCGTCAGCATTGGCGAAGCCGTCGCGGCGGGCAAAGTCTGCATCATCGAAAGCCCGCGCGACATGGAGCGCTTTGTCGACGGCGCCATTCTCGTCACCCAGACGACAGACCCAGATTGGGTGCCCGTGATGAGGCGGGCCGCCGCCATCATCACCGACCAGGGCGGCCGCACATCACACGCGGCCATCGTCAGCCGCGAACTGGGGCTTCCGGCCATCGTCGGCGCTGGCAACGCGACGCATCTGCTGCATGACGAGCAGGAGGTCACGGTGTCCTGCGCGGAAGGTCGGGAAGGATTTGTCTACGAAGGCATTGCCGACTTTGAGGTCGAAGAGATCGATTTCGGCAGTATCCCTCCGACACACACCCAGGTCATGCTGAACCTCGCCAATCCGGCGGCAGCATTTCGGTGGTGGCGAATCCCGGCGGACGGCGTGGGGCTGGCACGCATGGAGTTCGTGGTAAGCAACCACATCAAGATCCACCCGATGGCCCTTGTCCGCTTCGACACGCTCAAAGACGAAGACGCCAAACAGACCATCGCAGCGATGACTGCCGGTTATGAAGACCGCACGGAATATTTCGTCGACCGCCTTGCGCGTGGATTGGGACGGATCGCCGCGGCCCAGTATCCGCAGCCCGTGGTCGTGCGCATGAGCGACTTCAAGACCAACGAATATGCGCATCTGATCGGAGGGGCGGAATTCGAGCCGAAGGAAGAAAATCCCATGCTCGGGTTCCGCGGAGCGTCACGGTACTACTCGCCCCGCTACCAGGAGGGCTTCGCGCTTGAATGCCGGGCCATTTTCCGCCTTCGCAATGAGATGGGCTTCAAGAATGTGGTCGTCATGATTCCGTTCTGCCGGTCGACAAAAGAGGCCGACCGCGTGCTGGAGGTGATGGCGCAAAACGGTATCCGGCGCGGCGAAGCCGGCCTCAAGATCTATGTGATGTGTGAGATTCCATCGAACGTGATTCTGGCCAAGGCCTTCGCGCAACGCTTCGACGGTTTCTCAATTGGCAGCAACGATCTGACGCAACTGACGCTCGGCGTTGACCGCGACTCGGCAGATCTCGCGGAGCTTTTCGATGAACAGGACGATGCGGTCAAGTGGATGATTCAAAGCGTCATCACCAAGGCCCACGAGGCTGGCGCCCACGTCGGCTTGTGCGGCCAGGCACCCAGTGACCACCCTGAGTTTGCCGCCTTCCTTGTCGAATGCGGCATTGATTCCATATCGGTGAGCCCGGATAGCTTCATTGCGGTCAAACGCACTGTGGCCGCGGCCGAGCGCGCTGCGCTGGAAACCCCGTGATAAGGCCGCCACTCGGGCGGCCTCCCCTCACAGACCACACCTGACATCCCCGATGTTCAGGCGTCGCGCTTTTTCACCCGTACAGCAGTCACCTTGTATTCCGGCGCATGCACCAGCCGGTCGCGCACCGCAGACGTCAATCGGTTGATCAATAGATCCGGGCGATGGAAGCTGCAGAACAACTGTCCCCTTTGCATTGCATCGCTGACATGCAGCGGCAGGATCGCGGCACCGTACCGGCTTGACACTTCGACCATGTCGCCTTCGACCAGGCCATGACATGCCGCATCTGCAGGTGCCATGTCCAGCGTGTCCGATGGCTTCAGCACTGCATTGGGGGTGCGGTAGCTCATGGTGCCGGCATTGAAATGGTGCAGCCCCCGACCGGTGGTCAGCAGGAAGGGATAAGCGTCGCTGGTCTGCTCAGATGTGGGCACGTATGCAACCGGAACCAAGGCGGCAGTCTTGCTGCCGAAGAAGCGATCCCGATGCAGCACGGCTGTGCCTGGATGAGTTTCGTCCGGACATGGCCAGTGAAGATCTTCGCGCTCCAGGCGCGCATACGCCAATCCAGCACCATCCGGCCAGAGCGAACGCACTTCATCCCAGATCTGCAGCGGAGTCTCGAACTCGAAACCCTTCGGCTTGCCCATGCGCGCAGCGAGCGCCTGGATGATCCACCAGTCCGGACGTGCCTGCCCGGGGGGCGTAACGACGGCGCGGACACGCTGCACCCGCCGATCCGAGTTCATGAAGGTGCCCTCCTTTTCAAAGGCCGATGCCGCCGGCAGGAAAACCGTACCGAACGCTTCAGCGGTTTGATTCACGAACAGATCCTGCACGATCACCAGGTCAAGCGCAGCCAGTGCAGCAGCGGTTGCCGTTGCGTTGGCCAATGAAAGATAGATGTCATAGCCCATCACCCACAGCGCCTTGAGGTGGCCCGCCCTAGCGGCATCCATCATTTCCAGGACGTCCAGGCCGCGGCCGGTTGGCAACTGATGCCCCCAGATTTGCTCAAAGCGGGGGCCGGCCCGGCTGATCGACTGCGAGCCGGTGAGTGTGGCCGGGTCACACCCCATCTGCGCCGCACCTTGCACGTTGTTTTGACCACGTAAGGGGTTGATGCCGCTGCCGGGCTTGCCAAGGTTGCCTGTGAGCAGGGCCAGGTTAATGAGTGCCATCACGCCTTCACTGCCTTGCAGGTGCTCGGTTACGCCAAGGCCATGGAAACACATGGCCGGCCGGCTGTCGGCATAGATTCTTGCTGCAGCGCGGATTGCATCCGCGGGCACGCCGCACACCTCGGCCATTCGCTCGGGTGCAAAGGCTGCAACATGCGCGGCGAAAGTATCGAAGCCGCTGACCCGCTCGGCCAGAAATGCCCGATCAATACGTCCCTCTTCGATCATAGCGGCGGCCAGCGCATTGAATAGCGGTACGTTGCAGCCCATGCGCACGGGCAGATGGACATCGGCCAACGCCGCCAGCTCTGTACGGCGTGGGTCGATGACAACAAGCCGCGCCCCTTTGAGCGCCGCCTGCTTGATGCGCGCCCCGACGACCGGATGGTTCTCGGTCGGATTGGCGCCGCAGATCAGGAAAGCACGCGCCTGCTCGATGTCGTCGAAGCTGTTGGTGGCTGCTCCAACGCCAAGCATTGTCTTGAGGGCCTTGGCACTGGGTGTGTGACAAACACGGGCGCAGCAGTCAACGTTGTGTGTACCCAGCACCACACGGGCAAACTTCTGCGCCAGATAGTTCTCCTCGTTGGTCGCGCGCGAAGACGCCAGCACGCCAACCGCATCGCTCCCGTACCGCGCAATGATGGCCTGCAGTTGTGCGGCGGTGAAATCGAGCGCCTCGCTCCAACCCACCGCCTGCCAACGTCCATCACGGCGAAGCATGGGCTGAGTGGCGCGGTCCGAGGCGTGGTTGTACTCAAACGCGTAGCGCCCCTTCACGCACAGGTGGCCACGATTGACTGGCCGATCCGCAGGGCGCACGGCGACCACGCGGCCGTTGGCGGTGCCCACATCCATTTGGCAGCCGACCCCGCAATACGCACACGTCGTTCGTGTCCAGGCTGTCGGTTTGGAGACGATTCGCTTATCAAACAGGGCACCGCTGGGGCAAGTGTCGACACATGCACCGCAACTCACACAGCCTGCGCTGAGCAGCGTTGGCCCCTTGCTGATCGCAACGCGTGTTGCATCGCCGCGCCCAGCCATCTCCCAGATGAACTGGCCTTGCACCTCTTCGCAAATGCGGACGCAGCGTTCGCAATAGACGCAACGATCCATGCCCACCCCGAGGTAAGGGTGGCTGTCGTCCCGGAACAGCCCGTCCTCAAACTTGCCGCCGGGCGGCACATCGTATTTGGCCAGCAAGCGGTGAAACGGGTGACGCGGGTCCGCCGCATAGGCGGTTCTCGGATAGCGCGCGGCGATCAGCTCCAGGTTTGTACGGCACAGAGCGTCGAGCGTATCGCTCCGCGTCTGTACGACCATGCCCTCGGCAACTTCGGTGGAGCAGCTTGCAACGGGGTGGGTCTGCCCCTTCACATGCACGATGCAGAGACGGCATGCGCCGGAAGGTATCAGCCGGTCGTCGTGGCACAGGTGTGGAACCATCTTGCCGGCCGCCAACAGGGCATCAATCAGTAATGCGCCCTCGGCCGCCTCACACGCCGTACCGTCGATGGTCAATCGAACCATGATTGGAACTCCGACGGATAGTGACGCCGCACGGACTGGACAAACTCAGCCAATCCCCGTCCGTGCCCGCAGAGGCTCGTTTCCGCCAAAGCCTCGATCAGGTGTCGGAAACGGTTGCCGTCGATCGGCATGCCGTTTGCGGCTGCCTGCGCCATGGTTGCCAGAATGGGCGTACCCAGATGACAGGGTGTGCATTTCCCGCATGACTCGCGACTACCAAAGCGCAAGACCTGCACAACGATGCTTGCAATGGAGGTGTCGTCCGAAAACGCAATCATGCCGCCATGCCCGACGGCGCAATCGATGGCCTGCATTTCTTCGTAGCCAAGCCGTGTGTCGAGCAGCGCTGGTGGCACGATGCCAGCCAGCGGCCCTCCAACCATCAACCCCCTCAGCCTGCCGCGGCGCAACCCTTGGCCGAGTTGATCGACGACATCCGCCAGACGGATGCCGAAATCCACTTCGTAAAGCCCGGGCCTGCGAAACAAGGAGTTCAGCGACAGCAGTTTGGTGCCCCGGCTCTGCGAGAAACCAAGTGCAGCATAAGCGGCGGCGCCGCGGGTCACGATCCATGGGATTGCGCACAGGGTCTCGACGTTATGCACGAGCGTGGGGGCACCGAATAGACCGCGTGCGCTGATCTGCGGCGGCCGCGGCCGGACTTCCGGGCGGCGCCCTTCCAGCGCATTCAATAGCGATGTCTCTTCTCCGCAGATGTAGGCGCCTTGCCCTACGACCAATTCAAGTTGGAATGTCGGAAGAAGCCAGCCAGCCGACCGAGCCTGTTCCAAAGCCTGCGAGACCACTTGCACCGCTGCCGGATACTCTTTCCGGATATAGAGGTAGCCGCGCTGTGCGCCAACAGCATGCGCGGCAATCGCAGCGCCTTCAATAAGCCGAAACGGATCGTCCTCCAGCAGGAAGCGATCCGAGAACGCTCCTGCATCCCCTTCGTCAGCATTGACCACAACATACTTGATCCGGGCTTCAGCATTGGCAACGGCTTGCCATTTGATGCCTGCGGGGAATGCGGCACCACCCCGCCCCCGCAATCTAGACGCCTGTACCAGGTTGACCAACGCTTGCGGCGCCATCTGCCGAGCCATGGCAAGCGCATCACCGCCGCCACCGCTGCGATACGCCATCAGATCGCGCACGCCGCCGCGCAGCACGTTGCCCAGCAGCACAGGACGGCTCGCATGCTGACCGACGTGTGGACGAACATCGTGTGCACCATCACTCGGTGCGTCATAGCATTTGCCGAGGCAGTAGAGGGCAGGCGTCTGGGTGGCCGCGATCTGCCAGCGGTCTGGCTGATCAGCGCGAGCAGCGAAACAAGCCAAGCCAGCACAAGCGCACTCGCTGATCCTGCTGTGCTCGAGGTGGTAGAAGCCCTGCGTGGCGGCATGCCGTTGCGCAGGCTCCCTCATGTGAAGTCCAGGAAGCACGCTGGACTCGCGCTCCGTGGCTGACGCCTGAGCATCCACGACAACAGACACAGAGCCGTCGCCGTTACCGGGTGTCGGGTCTGCTTGGCGCCGATGTTGCAACAACCGCCGGCGAAGCACGTCTCGCAACACTGGCTTCATGTTCGTGGCCGCAATGAAGGAACAGAATCATTGTTCGCCGGCGGTCAGCGTATGGCTTGATGCCGGTCAAGCCACCGCTTGATATCCACCCGTGATAGCGCTGCGGCTACGCTGGTTCAGTCTTCCGCGACCAAAAATGTCCAGGTAGCCGCCGAGGTCTGTGCGGAGCTTCGCAGCGCCTGAAGGGCCTGTCGCTCGGCACGCCGCACTTGTGCGGTGGTCATTCCCGTTTGCCGGGCGACTTCCTCGTGACTGTACTGCCCGCCACCCCCGATACCGAAACGCAGGCGTAGCACCATGGCGTCGATAGGCGTCATCGAGCCGAGCAAAGATTCAACGAACTCGCGCATGCGCGCATTTACCCGAACGCCAAACGGATCCGGCGAAGCGTGGTCTTCGATCAACTCCACGATTTGCGTGTCGCCCTCGGCCACAGGCGAGTCAAGTGAGAGTGGTTCACGCGGCACAGCCAGGAGCATAGGAAGCGTGTCGTCCTGCAAGCCTTCGATGGATAGCGTGTCAGCCGGTAGTGCATCGGCAATATCCGAATGGACCAGATAGCCTTGATCGGCAGCAAGTGCCATCAGACGGCTCATCGTTTCGGTATGGCTCTGCGCGTCGTGGGCGCGGTTTTGCGTGTTCATCTGGAGTGCGGGCGCTTCCCGCGATGCGGCGTGGAGGGCATCCGCCTCCGGGTTCAGGCCGCCCGATGATCTGCGGACACCTGTCCGAACTGGCTTGCCTCTTGGGAGCACATCTGGGAATGTGGGCCCCTGTTTCAATTGCAGCCACCCCGTTTTTCAAAGCCGGCTGACATCGCGCCTTACAGCCCCGTCCCATGCAAAGTCCATCGTGTTCTCAAAGTGCATTTCATCGCACTATTGCAGAAGCATGGGCAGGCCCATCCTGCTTTCTGTTGTGTGCCCGGAAGCCTATATTGAGCTGGGGGGCGCAATGGACACATCGCAGATCATCCACAAGACCGCCAGCGACTTGCGGGTCAGGCCTAACCTTGCGGACTATGAAGCCGAGTGCCACCGCTTTTCCTGGGATGCGGTCAGCCATGAGTTGACGGGCCTGCCTCCAGGGATCGTCAACATTGCATGGCACGCGGTCGATAAGCATGCAAACCGTGGTGAAGGTGAGCGGATCGCCCTCCGCTTCCTTGCGGCCGGCATGCCCTGCCGTGATGTCAGCTACACAGAGCTGTGCGCGCAAACCAATCGCTTTTGCAATGTGCTACGCGCGCTCGGCATCGGCAAGGGCGAGCGACTCTTCATCCTGGCCGGACGCATTCCGGAACTTTATGTTGGTCTGCTGGGCGCCCTGAAGAACGGCACCGTAGTCTCCCCTCTTTTTTCGGCATTCGGTCCGGAGCCGATCGCTACGCGCATCAACCTGGGTGCCGGCACGGTCTTGCTCACAACCGACGCCCTCTACGCTCGCAAGGTCGCCAAATGGCGCGACCGTATGCCCAGCCTGAAACACGTACTGCTGGTGGCCGAAGACGGCGGGCAGACGTCCGAGCCAGGAACACTCGACTTGGTTTCGCTGCTGCGCAATGCGCCAGATGCGTGCGACCTCACGCCAACCACCGCGGAAGACATGGCGCTGCTGCACTTCACCAGTGGCACGACGGGCACGCCCAAAGGCGCAGTCCACGTGCATGGCGCAGTCGCGACGCATTGGGCAACCGGCAAGTACGCGCTGGACCTGCACGCTAGCGACATCTACTGGTGCACCGCCGATCCTGGCTGGGTGACAGGTACGTCATACGGCACCATTGCTCCGCTGCTGCACGGGGTGACCTCCATCGTCGATCGGGAAGAATTCGACGCCGAACGCTGGTATGGCGTCCTGCGTGACGAGGGTGTCAGCGTCTGGTACACGGCGCCAACCGCAATCCGCATGTTAATGAAAGCTGGGCCCGAGGTGGCGAGACGGTACGCGCTGCCACGGCTTCGGTTTATCGCCAGCGTAGGAGAACCATTGAACCCGGAAGCCGTTTGGTGGAGCAAAGAAGTCCTGGGCTTGCCGATTCACGACAACTGGTGGCAGACAGAGACCGGCGGCATCATGATCGCCAACACCCCTGCCTTCGACATCAAGCCCGGTTCAATGGGCCGCCCCCTGCCAGGCGTCGAGGCGGCGATCGTGCAGCGCGGCGAAGATGGCAGCGTGAGCATCATCAATGCACCCGACAAGCAAGGGGAACTCGCGCTCAAGCAAGGGTGGCCATCCATGTTCCGGGGCTACCTCAATAACGAAGAGCGCTATCGCAAGAGCTTCTCCGGCGAGTGGTACCTGACGGGCGACTTGGCCAGGCGTGATGCAGACGGGTACTACTGGTTCGTTGGCCGCGCCGACGACGTCATCAAGTCTGCGGGGCATCTGATCGGCCCGTTCGAAGTCGAGAGTGCGTTGATGGAACACCCGGCGGTGGCCGAAGCAGGCGTGATCGGCAAGCCAGACCCCGTGGTTGGCGAAATGGTGAAAGCCTTTGTCTCGCTCAACCCCGGGTTCGAGCCCAGCGACAACCTGCGCCTGGAACTCCTCGGTCATGCCAGGACACGCCTGGGTGCAGCAGTCGCCCCCAAGGAAATCGCCTTTCTAGAGCTGCTGCCGCGTACGCGCAGCGGCAAGATCATGCGACGCTTGCTCAAGGCGCGCGAGTTGGGCCTGCCCGAAGGCGATACGTCGACGCTGGAGGGCGGAACATGACCGACATCGACCACCCCGCTCCGCAACCGCCGACCGGCCCCGTCCCCTACGACGCGACATTCGCAAAGACGCTGCTGCGTGACATGCTGCGCATTCGCCGGTTTGAAGAGAAGTGCGCAGAGCTCTACGGTGCGGGCAAGATCCGCGGATTCCTGCACCTGTACATCGGCGAGGAGGCCGCAGGGGTGGGCGCCTTGCATGCGCTATCAGCGGAAGACAACATCGTCGCAACCTATCGCGAACATGGTCATGCGCTGGTGCGCGGCATGGACATGGGCGTGCTGATGGCAGAGATGTATGGCAAGCGCGAGGGATGCGCACGAGGCCGTGGTGGTTCGATGCATCTGTTCGACCATAACCACCGGCTGTTTGGCGGCAATGCCATTGTCGGCGGCGGCCTTCCGCTAGCTGTGGGCCTGGCATTGGCAGAGAAGATGCAGCACAGCAATCGCATCACCGCCTGCTTCTTTGGCGATGGTGCGGTGGCGGAAGGTGCTTTCCATGAATCGATGAATCTCGCAGCGCTGTGGAAATTGCCACTGCTGTTCTGTTGCGAAAACAACCTCTATGCCATGGGCACCGCTCTGGAGCGCCATCAAGCCCAGACCGATCTGTGCGCCAAGGCTGCCTCCTACGCCATGGCAGCGCAATCGGCCGATGGCATGGATATCGTTGCCGTGCATGAAGCAGCAAAGGATGCCGTTGCCCGCATCAGAAGCGGCGATGGCCCGGGATTCCTGGAGTTGAAGACCTACCGCTTTCGCGCCCATTCGATGTACGACCCCGATCTCTACCGGCAAGCCACAGAGTTGCAGGCCTGGAAGGCAATCGGGCCAATCCATACGTTCACGGCACGCCTCAAGGCCGAGGGCAAATTGACGGAGGATGCGTTCCTCGCTCTTGATGCTGCAGTGAATGCGGAAATAGCCGAGGCAGAGGCTTTCGCAGACGCCGGCACCTGGGAACCCGTGGATGACCTGCTGAAAGACGTCTACACGCCCGCCGGAGCCGCGCCATGAGCCGCCGCCTCACCTACCGTGACGCGTTGCGCGAAGCCCTGCGTGAAGCACTCCTGAGCGATCCGCGTGTCTTCCTCATGGGCGAGGATGTCGGCCGGTATGGAGGGTCTTATGCGGTTTCAAAAGGGCTGTTAGCCGAGTTCGGCCCGGAGCGCATACGCGATACACCACTCTCGGAACTTGGGTTCACTGGCGCTGGCATTGGTGCGGCGTTGGGCGGCATGCGCCCGATCGTCGAAGTGATGACCGTCAATTTCAGCCTGCTGGCACTCGATCAGATCGTGAACACGGCAGCCCTGTACCGACACATGTCGGGCGGGCAGTTTTCTGTGCCACTGGTGATCCGTATGGCGACCGGTGCCGGCCGGCAGGTTGCCGCGCAGCATTCGCACAGTTTCGAGGGCTGGTACGCCGGCATTCCAGGCATCAAAGTGGTGGCCCCCGCCACCATTGAAGATGCACGCGGCATGCTTGCGCCCGCGTTGGCCGATCCCGATCCGGTTTTGATCTTCGAACATGCCGGGCTTTACAACATGGAGGGCGAGTTGCCCGACGCCGGCATCGCCGACATCCACTCTGCGCGCATCCGGATCGAAGGCAAGGATGTATCGATCATCACCTACGGCGGGTCGCTGCCCAAAGCACTGCAGGCAGCAGAAATGCTCCTTGCAGACGGAATTGCAGCGGAGGTCGTGGACTTGCGTTCGCTTCGACCGCTCGACGATGCCGCCATCATGGCGTCGGTTGCAAAGTGCCGCCGGGCAGTGATCGTTGATGAAGGCTGGTGCAGCGTCGGCTTGGCCGCCGAGATCATGGCGCGCATTGTCGAGCAGGTGTTCTATGAACTAGACGCTCCCGTTGCCCGGGTCTGCACTGCCGAGGTGCCGATTCCTTACGCAAAGCATATGGAAGATGCCGCACTGCCGCAGGCCAGCCGCATCGTCGATGCGGTCAAGCAGATGGTGTCATGAGCACACGCCCTTGCGCAGCAACCCGTGCGGAGGCTACATGATCGAGTTCACGCTGCCCTCCCTGGGCGCTGACATGGACGAAGGGACGTTGCTGGAATGGCTGATCAAGCCCGGTGACGTCGTCAAGAAGGGCCAGATCATCGCCGTGGTGGATACCAGCAAGGCCGCGATAGACGTCGAGAGTTGGCACGACGGCACCGTCGCGGAGCTCCTGGTCGAGCCAGGCATGAAGACCCCGGTTGGAACGCTGATGGCGACATTCCTGGAGCCGGGGGAAGCGCCAGGCACCGTCACGCATTTGCATGGGATCGCGCACGCTGTGGCCTCCGCGCCTCGGCCAGAGCACCGCCACATGGTCTCGCCCGCAGCACGTCGGGCCGCGCGCGAGCGCAGTATCGATAGCAGCACCATCGTCGGTACGGGTCACGGCGGGGCCGTCACATTGGCCGACATTGAGCACGCTGCTCAGGCAAACGCCGCAGTGCCGGGCGGAAAATCACCCGACATCCGCAAGACCATTGCCAGCGCAATGACGCGCTCCAAGCAGGAAATACCGCATTACTACGTGGCAGAAACGATCCCAATGGCAACCGTGCTGAATTGGCTTGCAGTGGAGAATGCCAAGCGCCCATTGGCTGAACGTTTGTTGCCTGCGGTTGCTCTCATCAAGGCCGTCGCGCTTTCGCTCAAGCAATTTCCGGAGTTCAACGGAGTCTTTCGCGACGGCAACTTTGAAGCGTCGACGGCCGCACACATCGGTGTAGCAATCTCATTGAGGCAAGGTGGACTGATCGCCCCGGCGTTATTGGACGCGCATGCCAAACCTCTCACCCGGTTGATGCAGGAACTCTCGGATCTGGTCAAGCGCTGCCGAGCCGGATCATTGAGAAGTTCCGAGATATCTTCGCCCACCATCACCGTAACCAATCTCGGCGATCAGGGGGTTGCACAGGTGTTCGGCATCATCTATCCGCCACAGGTTGCGTTGGTCGGCTTCGGCCGCATCGCAGAGCAACCATGGGCTGAGAACGGCGTGCTGAAGATCATGCCAGCCGTTACTGCAAGCCTCTCGGCGGATCATCGGGTCTCTGATGGCCACCGAGGCGCCCTCTTCCTCATGGAACTACGCGAACAGCTGCAGCACCCGGAGGCGCTGGACCAATGAACGAAGGTGACATCCGTGCGATCGTGATCTCGGCGCTGCGAGCAATCGCCCCCGAGATCGATGCCGCTACGCTACGTGCCGACCGGCCCTTGCGCAGACAGGTAGACCTCGATTCAATGGATTGGCTCAACTTCCTGTTGGGCTTGCATGACAAGCTGAAAGTCGAGATTCCCGAAACCGACTATGCACGCCTGGTGACGCTGGATGATGTCGTCGCCTATATCGTCAAGGCGAGCGCCGCCACTCAACCCCGGTAGCCCCCGTTTTTTTGCCGGTAGCCATCGTCGCCACGGGCCCGCTCCGCCTGACTTCTCGAACGTGCACCCAGCCTGAGCAGCCACCAACCGTCTGCACTCAAGCCGTTTGCGCTGTTCGCCGGGTCGCGCGGCAGTTCGGAGCGGATGTACGCGCGCTCTGCACGGTTAGGATGACTCGAACCTAGCTTGACCCGGAATCGACATGCTCAGCAGAAGCATGCGGGTCGGCCATCAACGATGGGCAACGCGGACAGCACATCGTCCGATCCTGCGCCCGGCCTGAAGATCGTGATGCCCTTGAGCCGCAGCTGCCACGCATGAAAGAGCAGCGATTCAACATAGCCGCAGGATGTGTCACTGGGGACAAGGACCGTCTTGGAGATCGATGCATCAACGAACGGCTGCAGTGTCGCCACCATGCGCAGATGGTCAAAGCCATCGACTTGCCTCGCGGTGACGAAGTAGCTAGGCAACATGGCACGCTGTCCATACTGCGCACGGAAACTCCGATAGGCGCGGTTCTCTACACCGTAAAGCAGTGGTGCGCGATGCTGAATGCGCACTCGACGCTGATACACCCAGTCGAACGCTGGCTCGATGCCACTGGAGCAGTTGTCTCCGAACGCAAGACTGACGCTCCCGGTGGGTGCGAGAGACAACAGGTGGCTATTGCGCAGACCATGCTTTGCAATGGCTTCTCGCACAGCCCGTGGTAGCGAAGCACTGAAGTGCCCGGATGCCAGGCTACGCTCCGCCTGAAACAGCGGATACGGCCCGCGCTCGCGCGCAAGTTCGGCAGAGGCTGCGTACGCGTTGTCGCGCAGGCAGCGCGCGATCTGCGATGCCATATTTCGTGCCTCTGGAGCGTCGTAGCGCAGGCGCATCATTGTCAGCGCATCGGCAAGTCCGGTCACGCCTACACCGATCCTGCGCTTGGCATGGGCCTCCTGCCTATGCTCGGCCAACGGCCAGCGAGTGACATCGATCGCGTTGTCGAGCATTCTGACTTGAATGCGCACTACCCGGCCCAATCCGATGAAGTCAAACATGGGTTGCCCGCCCGCGCCAAAGGGGCATCGCACCCACCTTGACAGATCGATGGGGCCAAGCACACAACCGCCCCATGGCGGCAACGGTTGCTCGCCACACGGGTTGGTCGCAGCGATGGTTTCAATCCCGGCAAGGTCGTTGGCTGCGTTGATGGTGTCGATGAACAGTAGGCCCGGTTCTGCGCTATGGCGCGCCGCTTCCGCAAGCATGCCCCAGAGTTGCCGTGCGGGTATGACTGCGTAGCACCAGCTTCCGTCAGGCAGCACGTGGGCGCCCTCTTCCAACCGCCGAGCGTTAGGCGCAGCGCGATGTTGCAGCCGCCACAATCCATCATCGGCAACGGCTTGCATGAAAGCATCGGTAACAGCCACCGATATGTTGAACGTTGACCAGCGCTTTCGTCCGCGCTTGGCGGCGACGAAAGCTGCGAGGTCGGGATGGTCACAGCGCAGCACGGCCATCTGCGCCCCTCCTCGTGTGTCGCCTTGCGCCAGCGCCATACACGTTCGATCGAAGGCATCGATGACCGCACAGACGCTCCCCATCCCGCCGTTTGATGTTGCCCGCTCGGAATCGACAGGGGCGATGACCGAGAAATCGTAGCCCACCCCGCCACCCATCTGCAGCGTGACGCGCGCCTTCTGCAAAGCCTGTTCAATATCAGATGCGTCTGCAACGGGCTGTCCGCTGATGGCGATAGGATGAACAAAACAATTCACCATCGTCCCCGACTTCACACCTCCCGCGTTCGCCATGATCCGACCCGCGCCAATGGCGCCTTGCAGCAAGTTGGAGTAGAACAAGCGAGTAAAACGCGTGCGAAGCTCGGGAGCTTCCGCGGCGGCAAGGGCACGCGCGACGCGCTTGAAGATGTCCTCGCATGTTGTCTCGCCTGGAGCGAGATAACGATCCGCCAACACAGCGGCGCCAAGAGGCGATGCTGGCATTCTCGGCATCGAATTCTTTGCCCGCATCGGCATGCTCCATTGCACGGATAAAGTCATGCTAGCCAACCCCAATCTGCGGGCGTTGATCCGCATCACGCCGATGCACTGGCACGGAAAGCTGAATTTGGGCTCAGGCAGCCAACCGCAGTACCACGAACGCCCCAACAAGGCGATGCGGTAAGCCGATCCGGAAACTGGCGTCAGGTCAACTATGGCGATGCCTGTGCCGCCTTGCGGGACGCCAGCCCGGTCGCCGAGTTCTTTCTCGAACCCAGCTCCAGAACGGGCGCTTTCGAGTCAAGATGGCGGAGGCCGCGCTGGAGAATTTGCGCGAACTGGAGAATCAGTCGGGAGCGGCCAAAGGCTGAGCACGCTTGCCTCGGCACAGAGCGCTCACCTGAAACGGCAATCAAAGCGCAAGCGCGCTTCGTCAGTGGCGGACTTTTCTCAATAGCGCTTGCCAGCAGGCTTGCTGATCTTGAAATCGCTGACGGCGATGCTGACGTCGACACCATTGTCCTCGCCTGCCAACGGGGGTGACGCCCAGCCCTTGGTCAGAACCGTGACCTTGCCAGTCTTGAGACGCCGCTATTCCCGCTGGCGGCGAGGTAGTCAAAGGCGTCGGCTCACGCCTCTCTCTTCGGGAAATGTCGCTCAGTGGGGCCACAGCAGTTGGTCAGGAGAACTGACCAACTGAAGTGACGTCACTTTGCTTCCGACTTCGGCGCAGCGCACGTTTTCACGCCCAGAATGCTGTAGGCGGGGCAGACACGCACGATGCCTGTCAGGAGTGGCACGATGCCAATCCAGCCCCAGGCGCCAACGCGCCCTGTCGCGGCCAAACCAATCAAGACCAACCCGACAACGATTCGAATTACGCGGTCGATCGTTCCAACATTTGCTTGCATGGCGGACTCCTTCATTCAACGACGATTGCACAGGCTTCTTCACCAAGGCTGAACGTGCTGCGCAATCCGTTCAGAGGTTGGGCGTCTTATATGCGCCTTGCAGAAATTTTTAACTCAAGTCAAAAGCGGGGTCATGATGTAGCGCAACACTTTGCTAAGTGATTCGCCGTCCGGCCGCCCCGCGTTAGCGTGCGTCCTTCGGCCTGTCACCTTTGGGCCAGTCGTTGACACGTGGCGCATAGTCGGGGCGAGGTTGCTGGGTAAAGAACGCGGCGACATCCACGGCATCCTGCGCTGACAGCGTGCCGCCCTGGCCAAGCGGCATGTTGTGCTTCACGAACGCAGCGGCGGTGTACAGCCGGGCCATCCCCGCGCCCACGTTGAACGAGTCGTTGCCCCACAGTGGCGGGAAGATGTAGCCACCTTGCGGATTCTTGGTTCCCTGCCCCTCTGCCCCATGGCAGGACGCGCACTGTGCTTCGTAGACTGATTTGCCGTGCTCCCGGTTTGGAACAAGCGAGGTGTCAATCTTTTCGAAACCCCGGCCGACCACATTGGTGCCAGTAGGCACGCCTGTGGAAAGCCACTTCATATAGGCCATGATGGCGTTCATCTCTGCCGAGTCGAAGGGCAGCGGTTTGCCGTTCATCGAGCGCTGGAAGCAATCGTTGATGCGCTCCTGGAGCGAGATGATTTTGCCGCTGCGAGACCGGTACTCCGGAAAGGCTCCGGTGAGCCCGATCCAAGGCGATGCGTAGGCCGTCGTCCCGCCATTCAGATGACAACTCGTGCAGTTCAGGCCGTTGCCCACGTTGCGGGGCAACTGTTTGTGGGTATCCGTCAGCAGCTCCTTGCCGCGCTTGATGGCGTCTCCCATGGGCCCCTGTGGGATCGACGACTCTTCCGGCACGTGCATCGGGACGGTCTGAGGTTGCGATAGCGCCGGCATGCTGGTTGCCGCCAGAAGCGCTACGACCAGGGTGCGCGATTTGATTGAATTCAAGAGTGTCTCCTTTGTATGAGGCGTACCTTTCCTGGGTACGTTTGTGTGTTTGGCTTTACGCTGCCAGCGCGACCTTCGCCACCATCCCGATGGCGATAAGACCCGCGATGAACGCGAAGCCCTGCTGAAGCCTGTGGCCGCTCAACCGACCGGCCACGACCCGCCCACCCAGCATGGCAAGCATGGCGCCCGTGGCAAAAGGCACGCCAATCTGCCAGTTCATTCGCCCGGACAAGGCAGTTGTGATGACGCCTGAGGCGGACACCAAGGTAATGACTGCCAGAGAGGTCGCCACGATGGAGTGCACCGGGGCATTGGTGGCTTTCTTGAGCGCGGGAACGATGACGAAGCCCCCACC
Source organism: Ralstonia sp. Ralssp135 (assembly GCF_047304345.1). Lineage (NCBI taxonomy): Bacteria > Pseudomonadati > Pseudomonadota > Betaproteobacteria > Burkholderiales > Burkholderiaceae > Ralstonia > Ralstonia sp. Ralssp135. The sequence goes on along the minus strand of NZ_JBGLYZ010000008.1, from coordinate 79,995 downwards.
CACCCCCAGCAGGCCCGAGAGAAAGCCAGCGCCAATGCCCGAAAGCGCGAGCGCGCGGGTGCAGGAAGCAGTCCAGACAAAGCGGCCGGTCTGGTTATCCAGTTGACACGGTTGCGGGTGCTGCTCGGGTTCCGCTTTGTGTGGAGCACTCGCGCTAGCCTGCTTGAACATGCGCAGCGCAACAAAGGCCAGCACGGCAGCGAAGAGCAGCGTCAGCGGTCCGTTCGGAAGACGGTGCGCAAGCCACAAGCCGGCGGGTGAGAAGACCGTACCGGCCAAGGCCATCAGCATAGCGGCGCGGTAGCGCACGATGCCCGCCCGCAGGCCGATGGCAGCTCCAACGGCCGCAGACAGGCCCACTGCAAGCAGGGCGACCGGCGCGGCCTCTGCAACATTGAGGCGCAGGACGAACAGTAGAAGCGGAACCGCGAGGATCGCGCCACCTGCACCAGTCAACGCCAGGATGAGGCCGACCACAGCGCCAAGTGCGGCGCTGCTTACAACGATGTTTTCCATTGACTCCCCGTCGCCTGCTTATGCGTGTTGTGCGCTGGATTTCATTCGCTCAAAGACCTCGAAGACAACCATGCCCGCCACCATGGCGGCTACGAAGCCAATCGCTTTCGGATAGCCCGCACCCAGGGCCACGAGCGCGGGGCCCGGGCAGAAGCCTGCCAAGCCCCAGCCGATACCAAACGAGGCGCTGCCCAACACCAGCCGCAATGTCACGACCGTGCTTGCTGGCAGCTGCATGGACAATCCGAGGAACGAACGCTTGCGGCGTTTGGCAAAGAAGAACGCGAGTGAGCCAACGGCAATCGCGCCGATCATCACGAAAGCAAGAGAAGGGTCCCACCGGCCTGCCAGGTCGAGAAAGCCCTGCACCTTGGCCGGATTGGCCATCCCGGAAATCATTAAGCCCAGGCCGAACAGCAAGCCAGCGAGCAGTGCGGTAATGGCAGCCATGTCAGCCTCCAATCAGATGCCGTTGCACGAAGACGGTCAGGAAGCCAGCCGCCATGAAGGTCGAGGTCGCAACCAGGGAGCGAACGGAGCCGCGCGAGATACCGCACACCCCGTGGCCGCTTGTGCAACCGCTGGCGTAGCGCGTGCCCAGGCCCACCAGAAAGCCGGCGACCAGGATTTCACTCCAGCCGGCCTGGATTTCTGCAACGGGCGGCCTGCCGAGCAAAGTCGCAATGACCGGGGCACCGATCAGACCGACAAGGAAAGTCACGCGCCAGACCATATCGGTGCGTGGCAGGCCCAATAAGCCGCCCAGGATGCCGCTGATGCCTGCGATACGGCCGTTGAACAGCACCAGCACGGCCGCCGCCGCACCGATGATCAGTCCGCCGGCCAGCGAAAGGCCAGGCGTGAAGTTTGTAATGTCAATCAGCATGTCTTTTCCCCTTTGCCGTCGGCGCAGAACTGTTCGTAAAGGACAGTCATGACTGCGAGCGCCGGCCCACTTTCGACCGAATAAAAGATGTTCTTCCCATCACGACGTGACGCCACCAAGCCGTTCTCGCGCAGGATGCCCAGCTGTTGCGACAGCGTCGGCTGCCGGATGCCCAGCCGCTCCTCCAGTGCGCCCACGGACAACTCCTCTTGCGACAACTGACACATCAGCAGCAGTCGGTCAGGATTGGCGAGCACCTTGAGCAAGGCGCACGCGTTCGTTGCGGCGGCTTGCATGCTGACGAGGTCAATAGCAACTTGATCGTTGTCCATATGAGCTTTCGGTTTCCATGCGCATAGTATATAAAAAAATATATTATTTTCCAGTAGATTGATGTGCGCCATAGGAGGCCCCATGCAACCGATCATTCAACCGTTCTTTGACCCGGCAACCTGGACAGTGACCTACGTGGTTCATCAGGAAGCGCGCTCCGAGTGCGCGATCATCGACTCGGTCCTGGATTACGACCCAAAGTCGGGCCGGACGTCGACGGCCAGCGCCGACCGGGTCATCGCGTTTGTACGCGCGCGTGCGTTGCGCGTCGAATGGATTCTTGAGACGCATGCGCACGCAGACCACCTTTCCGCCGCGCCCTATCTCAAGCGTCATCTGGGTGGCCGCATCGGCATCGGCCAAAACATCCGCGGCGTGCAGGCCGTGTTCAAACAGCTCTTTAATCTGGAGCCGGAGTTCCAGCCAGACGGGTCACAGTTCGATCATCTGTTTGAAGACGGCGCGACGTTCTCCGTCGGCGGGTTGACCGGCAAGGCGATTCACGTGCCAGGTCACACGCCTGCCGACATGGCGTACCAATTCGAGGATGCGGTCTTCGTCGGCGACACGCTGTTCATGCCGGACGTTGGCACCGCGCGCTGCGACTTCCCGGGTGGCAATGCACACGAGCTGTTTCACTCCATCCGTAAGCTGCTGGACTTGCCGGGCGAGACCCGGCTCTTCATGTGTCACGACTACCCGCCCGAAGGACGGGGGCCGGCCTGGGAGACGACGGTGCGTGACGAACGCAATCGCAATATCCATGTGCACGACGGCGTGACCGAGGCGCAGTTTGTCGCCATGCGACAGGCCCGCGATGCGACGCTGGCGATGCCGACGCTGATTCTGCCTTCAGTGCAGATCAACATCCGTGCTGGAGAGCTGCCGCCGCCCGAAGAGAACGGCGTTCGCTACCTGAAAATCCCGCTTAACGCCCTCTGAGGCCACATCGCGCGCGCCCATCTGCGCGGCAGTTGGCAGGCAGTCCGGGGGGTTAAAAGAAGGGGCAATTCCGCTCCCGCGCAAACTTTGGTCAGCCACCTGCGGCGCTGCAGGTGGCTGCTTGTCGGCTTGACCATTGGCATGATGCGCAACGTGGCGCGTTGCACCCGCGCGCCCGGTTGACGGGCATCAATATCGACTTCGCCACAGTGCCTACATTTTCTTCAGGCGCTTGTTTGAAGATTGCCTGCGCCGAAACGCCTTTGTCCATCACACGATGAGGTCGGCCATGCACGAAAGAGTTCTCATGTCTCCTGTCGAGTTGGCGGAGATGATGAAAACCGAGCCCCTCGTACTCATCGATACCCGGGACGCGGCCGGTTTTGCCGAAGCGCATTTGCCTGGCGCGGTCAATATCCATGAAATCTTTACTTATTTGGCGACGTCAACGCCGCAAGGCGTGGCGGCATTGCGGCAGGCATTTAGCGAAGCCTTTGGCAAGGCTGGTTTGTCCGGGAAGGAAACAGCTGTTGTCTATGAGCAATCGATGACGACCGGCTTTGGGCAGTCTTGTCGGGGCTACGTTCTGCTCCGCTACCTCGGTTATCCCAGAGACAAGATCAAGGTGCTCCACGGTGGCTTCAGCGCATGGCGCGCGGCGGCGCTACCAAGCACGACAGACGTGCCGGCCCCGAAGCCCGCCGACTTTCCTCTGGCAACGCAAGGAAGCCGCATCCTCGTCGACCTTGACGAGATGAAGGAGGCAGTCGCGGACCCGCATGTCGTAAAGCTCGATGTACGGGACGTGGACGAGTGGATTGGCGAGAGCTCATCGCCCTACGGCAAGGACTTCTGCCCGCGAAAAGGCCGTATTCCAGGCTCGGTCTGGCTTGAGTGGTATCGCATGATGAAGCCGACCCCCACTGGGCAGATGTTCAAGTCGCCGGCGGAGATTCTTGCCGAATGCGCGACCGTCGGGATTCGTCAGGAAACCCCCGTCATTGTTTTCTGCTTCAAAGGCGCGCGCGCATCCACGACGTTCGTCGCGCTGGAGGAAGCCGGCATCAAGAACGTGCGGCTATATCTCGGTTCCTGGAACGAGTGGTCCCGGGACCCTTCCCTTCCGATCGAAGAAGGATTGCCCTATTGAGAGCCACCGCCATCGCACGCCACCCCACTCAGATTGGCCTTCATATTTCGCTTCAGGAGATACGTGATGAAAAAAGCAGTGTTGCTGACCATGCTTTCATGTGTGGCCATTTCCAGCGCGCCCGTCCTTGCTCAACAGACCACTCCCGCGAACAAGGGCAGTCAAACCGCGCAGACGCAAACGAACGTGGCTGAGTTCGACAAAAAGACGGCGGCTGTTCGAGAGAATATGAAGAAGATGCAGGAAGAAATGGACAAGGCCCGTCAGACCCAGGATCCGAAAGAGCGCCAGAAACTGCTCGATGAACATTGGGCAACGATGCAGAGCACGATGGGCATGATGCGCGAGCTGTGGGGCCCGGGAATGATGGGCGGTCCTGGAATGATGGGTGGCCGTGGAATGCGCGGCGGCCACATGATGGGCGGCGGCCCGATGATGGGGTGGCGAGGGATGGGAGGCTACTACTCGCACCTCACGCCCGAGCAGATGAAGGAACGCCAGTACATGTCGGACCAGTACATGGACCTTCACTACGAGATGATGGAGCAGATGATGCTGAACCATCAGATGTGGAGGCAGATGCCACGGTAATGCTGATTTCTGCAAGCCCATGTCCACTAAGCCAAGTGGACATGGGGCGATGTAGCCCGAGGTTGCGCAACCGTCTGCCGAGCCGATCAGCGGTTTCGCCAAGAAGCCTCATGATCATCGATTGCACTGAACCGCATGCCGTGCTGCCACCCACTCCTCGTTTGTAGGCTCCACTGCTACGCGAATCCGACTCGCTGAACTGGAAATGATCGCCGCATGCGCTTGGTTGGCCTCGTCATCCAGGTCGGCACCCAAATAGCCAAGTGCGCCCACAACGCGTTCGCGCAGCACGGCATTGTGTTCGCCAATACCCGCCGTGAAGACCAAGAAATCCAGGCCACCCAGCACGGCCACCAGGGCACCGATCTCACGGACGATCCGGCGCACGTAGAGCGCGAGCGCTGCCTGCGCACGCGGGTTGTCAGCCTCTCGCGCAATCAGCTCGCGCGGGTCGGAAGACAGCCCTGACACCCCAAGCAGACCCGATTCGTGATACAGCACGTGCCCGACCTGTGCTGGGGAAAGATGCTCCGTCTCCATCATGTAGAGCACCGCACCCGGATCAAGCGCGCCGCATCGCGTCCCCATCATCAGGCCATCGAGGGCGGAAAACCCCATGGTTGTGGCTACGCTCTTCAGCCCGTGCATTGCACATAGGCTGGCGCCGCTTCCCAGGTGCGCGACGATGGTTCGCCCGAGTGCGATATCGCCATGCCGTTCCGGCAAAGCGATCGACATGTATTCGTACGACAACCCATGAAAGCCATAGCGCCGCAGACCGCGCTCCCACGCCGTATAAGGCAGCGGCAGCATCGTCTCGACCTGTGACAGCGTGCGGTGGAAAGCGGTATCGAAGCACGCGACTTGCGGCACATCAGGCAAGTCTGACAGAAGCGCCTCGATGGCCTCCAGGGCAAACGGCTGATGCAGCGGCGCCAGCGGAATGTAGCTGCGTAGATCGGACAACACATCGGCGCTCACGCGTACCGGGGCGAAGTATTTGGAGCCGCCATGCACCACCCGGTGCGCCACGGCCATCAGCCGGCGGCCGTCCAGCCTGTGCTCGACACGCTGGCGAATGTTTAAGAGCGCGGCGTGATATGGCTGCGCACTGTCAAGCTCTAGCGATTGTGTTGGCGCGCCTGCCTCTGTCGCCACGGGGTGCTCGGTGCCGATGCCCTCCACTTTGCCGCTCCACATGGGTGCGCGCGGCAATGGATCCAGGATGGCATCGAACAACGCAAACTTGATGCTCGACGAGCCGCAATTCAGTACGACGATGCAATCGTTCATGGCGGTAAGTTGCGGTAACGGTGAGCCAGCAAGGTGGCAACGGCACACGACGCGATACGCGACTCGCGCGAGTCGGCACGGCTGGTCAACACAATGGGTACGCGGGCGCCGAGCACAATGCCTGCGCTGGCAGCGCCGCCCAGGTATTCCAGCTGTTTGGCGAGCATGTTGCCGCTTTCCAGATCGGGCACAACCAGCACATCGGCCTGACCAGCGACTTCCGAAACAATGCCCTTGATACGCGCTGCAGCGGCAGATACCGCGTTGTCGAAAGCCAGCGGCCCGTCCAGCACACCGCCCTCGATCTGACCGCGGTCGGCCATCTTGCACAGTGCGGCCGCATCAAGCGTGGCGGGCATGCGCGGGTTCACAGTCTCGATCGCCGCCAGGATCGCCACCCGCGGCCGTTCAACGCCAATCGCATGCGCCAGATCGATGGCGTTGCGGACGATGTCCGCCTTTTGATCCAGGGTCGGCGCGATGTTGATGGCGGCATCCGTCACGATAAACGGGCGCGGATACGCTGGCGACTGCATCAGAAAACAATGGCTGATCCGACGTTTGGTACGCAGCCCTGCCTCCTCGCGCACCACCGCCGCCATCAACTCGTCGGTATGCAGGCTGCCCTTCATCAGCGCCTCTGCCCTGCCCTGCGTGACAAGCTCCACTGCGCGGGTGGCGGCGGCGCTGCTGTGCGGCACGTCTTCGATCTCGATGCCCTTGAGGTCAAGGCCGGCTTCGGCGGCTACGCGCATCAGCTTGGCGTACGGTGCAACAAGGCAAGGCACGATCAGACCTTCAGCGTGCGCGTCCATCACGGCGGACAGGCTCAGCGCGTCGCACGGGTGGACGACCGCCATGCGGATCGCACCAAGAGGCCGTACATGGTCGAGCAAGCGGTGGATCCCATCACTGCCGGTGGTGATGCGCACGTCCGGCAGTGTGGTCCGCGGACGCTCGATCCGCTCGGTGGGCGCGATGACCTCAGCCTCGCCCGTGATGGCCACCGTGCCGCGGTCGTTTGTACACGTGCATGCCAGCTTGATCCGCTTTCTTTCCTCCTCCTTGCTGACCACAGTCACGCGAATGGTCAAGGTGTCGCCCACGCGCACCGGTGCGAGGAATTGCAGCGTCTGCCCAAGGTAGATCGTTCCCGGCCCCGGCAAACGCGTGCCAAGCAAAGCGGAGATAAGCGCGCCGCCCAGCATGCCGTGGGCAATCACACCATGAAAACGCGTGGACGCCGCAAACTCCGGATCCAGGTGCTGCGGGTTGACGTCCCCAGACAACACAGCAAAGAGCTGGATGTCCTCCGCCGTGAGCGTGCGCAGAATGGCAGCCGTGTCGCCAATGGCAATCTCGTCAAAGGTGCGATTGCGCACCACGCTCAGATCGCCACCCGGCAGCAGCACCGGCGGTGCAGACAGATGATCGGGGCCCATGTGTGCTCGTCAGGAAGCTTGGTGGAGTTGACCGTTGCCCTTGCCGGGCGCACGTACAGGAGTTGACCGTTCGGGTGCGGAGCGGAGCAATGCATCGCCCGGCACGCCCCACGCCGACAGCATGCCCTGCAGGGCCGTATTGACCGGCATGGCATTGCCTGCCGTGCTCAATGCCCGTACGGAAGCCTGCTGCCATTCCAGCATGACCCGCTGGTAATCCGCCACGAAGCTCGATTGGTTAGAGATGGCCGTCTGCAGCACGCCTTGCAGCACATTCATGGTGCGCTGGCTGGTCTGCCAGAATGCGTTGGGCAGCAGCGCTGCAAAGGCGTTCCAGTCTTCGACGCCTTGCAGATCGGCCAGCGCAGACTCGGTGCGAGCAACGTCTTGCGCCAGCAGCTCGGCGCCCAGTTCATACCAGCGCTGCCGTGTTGCCTTGAGCAGACCCAACGTCTGCAGCGCGAACTTGACTTGCGCCTTTTGGAGCGCGAGAGGCACGTTGGCGGGTGTATCCATGTTGGCTCCTTTAAGCCATCTGGCTGATGGTTTGGCGAAAGCGCGTCAATGATGCGAGAAACAGCACGGTCCCGATTACGCAGATGGCCAGACACTGCGGCCACACGACCTCGAGCCCCGCACCCCGATAGAGAATGGCTTGCGAAGCCGACACAAAGTGCGTGGTTGGCGCGGCGAACATGATGTCCTGCACGACGCTGGGCATGCTCTCGCGCGGGGTGGTCCCGCCCGATAGCAACTGCAGCGGCAGCAACACCAGAACCAACAGCATGCCGAACTGCGGCATGGAGCGCGCCACCGTCGCAAGAAAAATCCCCATGGAGGTCGTGGCAAACAGATGCAGCGTAGCCACCAGCATGAACAGCAGAATCGAGCCTTCGATCGGTACATGCAGCGCGCCCTGCACCACGCACACCAGTGCAACAAGCGCGGCCACCACCACCACCAGCCCCATCGACCAGACCTTGGACACCATGATCTCGAATGGCGTGACAGGCATCACCAGCAGGTGCTCGATCGTGCCGTGCTCGCGCTCGCGGATGAGTGCGGCGCCGGTCAGGATGATCGAGAGCATGGTCACGTTGTTGATGATTTCCATCAACGAGCCGAACCACGTCTGCTCAAGGTTCGGGTTGAAGCGCGTGCGCAGCACCAGGTCGACCGGCGTGGCTGGCGCGGCGCGGTGGCGCTGCAGGAACGTATTCACCTCGCCTGAGACGATCTGCTGGATGTAGCCGTTGCCGGTAAAGGCCTGGCTCATGCGCGTGGCGTCGATGTTGAGCTGGATGGACGGTGCGCGGCCCGCCAGCACATCGCGCTGGAAGTTGGGCGGGATGTCGAGTACGAACGTGTAGCGGCCGCTGTCCATGCCTGGGTCCACCTCGGTGAGCGGGATCAGCGCCGGCGTGCGGAAATGCGGTGGATAGAAGCTCGAGACAATGCGCGCCGACAGCGGTGAGCTGTCTTCATCGACGATGGCGATCGAGGCATTGTGCAGGCTCGCCGGCATGGCAGTCGCCGCCACGTAGATCGACACCGTGAAGGTATAGACGATGAGCACCAGCATCATCGGGTCGCGCGCCAGGCTTCGTAATTCCTTGATGCCAAGACGGAAGATGTTGTTCAGGCGAGCGGTGCGGCGATCGATCGGAAGGCTCGGCATGATGTGGCTCTCCTACCTTTCCTGCTTGCGCAGCATCAGCAAGGTGGCGCCCAGGATGAACGGCACCGCCGCCAGGAGTGGCCAGAAGGCGCTGCCCAACGCACCCATATCCAGCGCCTTGCTGAACACGCCCCGGCTGATGGTCAGGAAATGCGTGGCCGGATACACGCGTCCGATCAAGGCCCCCGCCCCTTCCAGCGACGACACCGGATTGAGCAATCCGGCAAACTGCACACAAGGAATGATTGTGCCGATCATGGTGACGAACATGGCCGCGATCTGGCTTTGCGTGAAGGTGGACGCAAACAGCCCAAAACCCGTCGAACACGTCACGAAGATCAGCGCCCCCAGCGCGAGCGTTGCAAAGCTGCCCTTGATCGGCACACCGAACACCGTCACCGCCAGCAGCGCCAGCAAGAAGAAGTTCAGCATGGCCAGCACGATATACGGCGCCTGCTTGCCGAGCACAAACTCCGCACGGGTGACCGGTGTCACGTAGAAATTGATGATGGAGCCCAGCTCCTTTTCACGCACCACCGACAACGCCGCCAGCATCGCGGGAATCATCATCAGCAGCATCGGAATCACGGCGGGCACCATGGCAGGCAGGCTTTTCACGTCGGGGTTGTAGCGATAGCGCGTTTCGACGCTGCTGGGTGTCGCAAGACGCACACCCAGCCGGTGTACAGCCGCATCCGCGAGCCAGAGCTGGTGGATGGCCTGCACGTAACCGCGAACAGTTTCTGCGCGGGTGGGCATTGCACCATCCACCCAGGCGCCGATCTGTACGGTCGCGCCGCGTTCAATGTCGCGTGCAAAGCCCGGCGGGATTTCAATCGCCAGCGACAACTCGCCGTTGCGCATGCGGCGGTCCAACTCAGCGTAGTCACGAATCGGGGGTTTTTCGATGAAATAACGCGAGCCCGCCAGGTTGAGCGTGTAGTCGTGCGAAAGCACGGTCTGGTCGCGATCCAGCACGGCGTACGTCAGGTTCTCCACATCCAGGCTGATGCCGTATCCGATGATGAACATCAGAATGGCCGTACCCAGCAGCGCCAGCGTGGCGCGCACGCGGTCGCGGCGCAGCTCCAGCGCCTCACGCTGCGAATAGCTCAGTGCTCGAGCAAGACTGAAGCGGCGGCGCGCGGGCATGCCGCTAGGCGCGCTGGCGGCAGCCGTGCGTACGGGCAGCGGCGCGGCAATCTTGGCGGTGCCCTCAGACGCTTCGGCGGCCTCCTGCAGATAGGCAACGAACGCCTGCTCCAGCGTCTGTGTGCCGCGAGCACGCACCAGCGCCGCGGGCGCATCGCTCACCAGCACGCGGCCGGCATGCATGAGCGAGATGCGGTCGCATCGCTCGGCCTCGTTCATGAAGTGCGTGGAGATGAAGATGGTCACGCGATCCCGCCGGGCGAGGTCGATCATCAGGCGCCAGAACATATCGCGCGCGACCGGGTCCACACCGGAAGTTGGCTCATCCAGGATCAACAGCTCAGGCTTGTGAACCATCGCCACGGCCAGCGACAGCCGCTGCCGCATGCCCAGCGGCAAGCTCTGGGGCAGGCTGTCGGACACCTCTTGCAGCCCGAAACGGGTCAGCATCTCGGCCGCACGCGACTGCACCTCCGGCTCAGGCACCAGGAACAGGCGCGCATGCAGCACAAGGTTCTGGCGCACGGTCAGCTCGCCATACAGAGAGAACGCCTGCGACATGTAGCCCACGCGCCGGCGTGTGTCGATGTCCTTCGGATCGATCGGGTGACCAAACAACCACGCTTGGCCCTCGCTGGCAGGCAGCAGGCCGGTGAGCATCTTCATGGTGGTCGACTTGCCGCAGCCGTTCGAGCCGAGAAAGCCGAAGATCTCTCCACGACGGATTCGGAAGTCGACGTGGTCGACCGCCACAAAGTCGCCAAAGCGCATGGTCAGGCCGCTCGCCTGCACGGCCACATCGTCTTCTGCACCGGCCACCAGGGGTGGCACCACCACGGCTTGATGACCCTGCCGGCGCGTGAGCGGCAGGAGCGCAATGAAAGCGGCTTCAAGCGAATCGGTACCGGCACGGCTGCGCAGTTCGGCCGGCGTGCCGGTGGCAAGCACCTGCCCCGCATCCATGGCGACCAGCCAGTCGAAGCGCTCAGCCTCTTCCATGTAAGCCGTGGCCACGATCACGCTCATGCCGGGGCGCGCAGCGCGAATATCGGCAATCAAGTCCCAGAACTGCGTGCGCGAGAGCGGGTCAACGCCCGTGGTCGGCTCGTCCAGGATCAGAAGATCCGGGTCGTGGATCAGCGCGCAGCACAAGGCCAGCTTCTGTTTCATGCCGCCCGACAGCTTGCCGGCTGGGCGTGAGAGAAACGCCCGCAGGCCGGTGCTGGACGTGAGCGCATCAATGCGGTGTCGGCGCTCCGCCGCATCGTGGCCGAACAGCCGGCCGAAGAACTGCAGGTTCTCCTCGATCGACAGCGTGGGGTACAGATTGCGGCCCAACCCTTGCGGCATGTAAGCAATGCGTGGACCGACCGCGGCGCGCGCACGGCGATCGGCCATGTCGCTGCCCAGCACATGCACTGCGCCGTCCTGCAGGGCACGCGCGCCGGCCACCAATGACAACAGGCTGGACTTGCCCACGCCGTCCGGGCCGATCAGTCCGACCATGCACCCGGCGGGCAAGTCGAGCGTGACGCCATCCAGCGCCAGCGTCTTGCGATAGCGCAGGCTCACGCCGGCCAGGCTCGCCACCGGCGGCGCAAGGCGCCCGTCATGTAACGCAGATGGGTCGGCAGAGGTGGTCACTGCGGAACCTTGATCGCCAAGCCGGCCGGCCATTCGGCTTGCCCGTCGAGCTTGAGCCACGCCATGCCGGGCAGGCCAGTCTTCACCAGCTTCAGGTGTTTGCGCAGCAGATCGCGATCGATCTGGGCCTTGACGCGGAACATCAGCTTCTGGCGCTCGCTGGCCGTCTCCACGGTCTTGGGGGTGAATTGCGCAGTGCTGGCCACAAAGGACACGCGCGCCGGAATCACGAATTGCGGCGCAGCGTCGAGCACGATACGCACTTCGCTGCCCATGGCAATGCGGCCTGCGTCCGTCTCCGGCACGAAGAAGGTCATGTAGACGTCGGAAAGATCCACGAGATTGAGCAGGCGCCCGCCACCGGCCAGAACCTCACCGGGCTGGGCGATGCGGTATTGCACGCGGGCGTCGCGCGGGGCCGTCAAGGCGCTGTCATCGATATCCGCCTTGATGCGCAGTACGGTTGCGTCGGCCGCCTTGACGGTGGCACCGGCGCCGGCCACCTGCGTACGGGCGGCCAATACGGCGGCCTGCGCCGCCTCGGCTTGCGCGCGGGCCGCCACAAGCGCGGCCTTGGCGCTGCGCACCCGGGCGCGGTCGTCGTCCAGCTCCTGCATCGACGAGGCCCCTTCGTTCGACAGCGTCTCGGACCGTGTCAACCGCCGTTGCGCGGCATCCAGATCGCTCTCACGCAGGGCGATCTGCGCCAGTGCGGCCTGCCGGTCAGCCTCTCGTACAGCCACCTGGGCCTGTGCACTTGCCACGGCAGAAACCGATTGCTGCTGCCGCGCCTGAGCTTCGTCGCGCTGCGCCTCCAACGTCTGCACCTGCATGTGCGCAAGCGGCTGGCCGGCCCGCACGAAGTCGCCCTCATCCACAAGGATGTCTTGCACGCGGCCGGGAAGCTTGGTGGCTACGTCGATTTCGGTGGCCTCGATCCGGCCGTTGCCGCTCACAAAGCCCTTTCCGGGCCCGTCTTGCCGCAAGGCCTTCCATGCGAACGCCCCACCGGCGACCACCAAGGCGGCAGCGAGCAGCGCAATCCATCGTTGTCGGGGAGTCGTGGTCATGGTGTTGGTTCGCCCGATACGCGCGGTGGCGGCGTCGGGCTCAGATGGGGTTGCGGATCGGGTGCGGATTCGACAGCTTGCGTGCCGCCGCCCAGCGCCGCATACAGGCCAACGCGGCTCGACAGAAGCGCGCGGCGCACCTGCACCAGTTGCTGCTGAGCGGCAAGCAAATCGCGCTGGGCGTCAAGCACCTCGAGGAATGTCGATGCGCCGGCGTCGAAACGCAGTTGTGACAGCCGAGCGCGTTCGGTCTGCGCTGCTAGCGCGGCCTTCGCAATGTCGAGCTGTTCGGCCACCCACTTGCGTGCGGACAGCGCGTCGGACACGTCGCGGAAAGCGCTCTGCACTGTCTTCTCGTAGGCAGCCACGGCTAGGTCTCGGCGGGCTTCTGCCAAGTCAAGGTTGCTGCGCAGCTTGCCGCCTTCAAACAGCGGGAGGCTGATGCTGGGTGCAAAAACCCAGGCGCGCGTACCGGGCGCAAACAGATTGCCCAGTTCCGGGCTGATCGTGCCGTAAGCGCCGGTCAGGGCCACGCGGGGGAAAAACGCCGCCCGTGCCGCACCGATGCTGGCGTGCGCGGCACGCAGGCGGTGCTCCGCGGCCACAATGTCCGGGCGCTGCGTCAGCAGGTCGGAAGGCAGGCCCGCGCGTAGCTCGGCCAGCATGCGGTGCTCGTCAAGTGGCTCAGAAACCGGTGGCAAGTCGATCGGCTTGCCGACAAGCAAGGCCAGGCCGTGCGCCTGCGCGTCGCGCGCCTGCTGCAATTGCGTCAACAGCGCCTGCGCCTGGGTCAGCAGGGTCTCGACCTGCGTTTGGTTCAATCGTGAAGTCGCGCCCACTGCCACGCGGCGCGAGAAAATGCGCAGTGTCTCGGTTCGGCTGTCCACGGTTTGCTGCGCCAGCGCGATGCGCTCGTCCAGTTCACGCAGCACCAGGTAGCTGTCGGCCACCTGCGCGATCAGCCCAAGCGCTACCGCACGGCGCGCGGCGTCGGAAGCCACATAACTTTCCAGTGCGGCGTCGTTGAGGTTGCGTACGCGCCCCCAGAAATCGATCTCCCAACTGGAGACCCCGGCGCCCACCTGGTACTGAGTGACACGCATGGGCGTGCCGAATGGGCTCAAGTCCGCCGGAATGCTCAGGCGGCTGATGCCGGCCTGCGCGTCGAGGTGCGGAAATATCTCCGCCCGCTGGATACCAAACGCAGCACGCGCCTCTTCCACCCGCAGCACGGCGGTGCGCAGGTCGCGGTTATTCTCCAGCGCCTGAGCGATCAACGCCTGCAGGCGCTTGTCCGTAAAGTACGCCTGCCAGCCGGTGGCGGAGGCTGACAGGCCAGCGCGGCCATCGTCGGCGTCGTAGTGCTGAGCCACGGGCAAGGCAGGTGCCTCGTAAGGCGGCGCCATCGAGATGCAAGCCGACAGGGCCAGCGCAGTGGCAGAGGCCACCATGGCGACCATACGCGTGCCGGCGTACCTGCCGCATGCCCGGCGTTGTTTCTCCACACGCATCTATTTCTCCAGCACGTAGGTGCCGGGCGCATCGGCCAGTGGCGGCAGTCCGGGTACGCCCATCTTCGGCGGTTTGACCGCTGTGGCGCCCGATGCATGCGCGACCAGCCATGCTTGCCATGCTGGCCACCATGAACCGTCGGTGGTGGGGGCCGATGCCAGCCAGTCATCTGGCGCCGCTGATGTCTCGCCGACGTGGCGTGTCTGCATCTGGAACCGCCGATGCGAGTTGGCCGGCGGGCTGACGATGCCGGCGTTATGACCGCCGCTTGTCAACACGAACGTCAGCTCCGACTCGGTCAAGTGATGCAGCTTGTAGACCGAGCGCCATGGCGCCACGTGGTCGGTCAACGTGCCCACCACGAAGATCGGCAGGTCGATGTCGTTAAGGGCCACCGGCTTGCCGTTGACGGGGTAGCGGCCCTCGCTCAGGTCGTCGTTCAGAAACAGATGCCGCAGATACTGGCTGTGCATCCGCGCGGGCATGCGCGTGGCATCGGCGTTCCAGGCCATCAGATCGTTCATGGGTGCACGATCGCCCAGCAGGTATTCACCCACCACCCTCGACCACAGCAAGTCGTACGAGCGCAGCATCTGGAAGGCTCCGGCCATCTGGCTCGCGCGCAGATAGCCGGTCTGCTCCATCTGCGCTTCCAGTAGACCGACCTGTGCCTCGTCGATGAACAGGCCGAGTTCGCCCGGTTCGCAAAAATCTGTCTGCGCGGCAAAGAGCGTCATCGACGCCAGCCGCGCATCGCCATCGCGCGCCATGGCAGCCGCGGCAATGGCCAATAGCGTGCCCCCGAGGCAGTAACCGGTGGCGTGGACGCGCTGGCCCGGCACGATGGCATTGACGGCATCGAGCGCGGCAAAGACACCGAGCTTGAGGTAGTCATCCATGTCGAGACCGCGATCGGCCTCGTCGGGATTTTTCCAGGAGATGCAGAACACGGTATGGCCCTGCTCTACCAGATAGCGGATCAGCGAGTTCTGCGGCGACAGATCCAGGATGTAGTACTTCATGATCCATGCCGGCACGATCAGGATGGGCTCGGCCTGGACCTTGCTCGTGGTCGGCGCGTACTGGATCAGCTCGATCAGGCGGTTGCGCAGGACCACCTTGCCGGGCGTGATGGCAACGTCGCGGCCCACCGCAAAGCGTTCAGTGCCGGCGGCTGGCGCGCCGCTCATCGAGCGCTCCAGATCATCAAGCGCATTCAGTGCGCCACGCACGAGATTGGTGCCGTGCTGCTCAAAGGTCCGGCGCAGGACAATCGGGTTGGTTGCCAGTTGGTTGCCCGGTGACATCATGTCGAGCCATTGACGCGCAGCAAAGGCAACCACGTCCTCATGATGTTTGGCGACCCCCCACACGCCGCGCGTGGCCGCCTCCCACCATTGTTCGGTCAACAGGAAGGACTGGTGCAATACGTTGAACGGCCACAGGCGCCACTCGTCAGCCGAGAAACGACGGTCGCGGGCCGGCGGCTGGACGCAAAGGCACACGTCCTGAGGGCCGGACGCCATACAGTCCCGGATGTAACGCTCGAGTTGTTCGGCCTGCGTCAGCGCCAGGCGGCACAGATCCAGCCGCTTCCCAGGCGAGACGGCAAGATGCAGCGCCCAATCAAGCAACGCTAGTTGCATTGATGCGAGGGACAGCGAATTCGATGTGCGGGCAAGAGCAGCGTGAAACGGCAGATCGATCTGTTCTGCAGTCGATGAAGACGGCACGGGGGCGGTGCGCATAGTTGGGGCGTCAAACGATTGCCAATATGCGATCCATTAGATGCCAGCGGCTACCGACCAGACTTGACGCACCTCAAACCGGGACAAGAGCGCGGACTCTAGACAGTGTCAAAGAAATGACATCTGCAGTTTCCTGCCAGTCGTCACAGAGGCTTCGCCCGCGCCTTACGAGCCTAAATGGGTGTGTTAGAGTCCGGCGGGGAAAACGTGACGATCTGCAAGATCGGCCCCACATTTCCATCGCTCTCAACGTTGTAGCCGCAAATCTGTTGCACCAACAGGATGCATTGGGCGCATGGCGCGGGCGTCGCGAGACGAGATGACTTTCCCACCTGTCAGGCCAAAATAGCCAAAGGGCGGCGCAATTTCCTACGAACGGCTCGGCAACGCCATTTGTGGTTGAGATATTGATCCGGATTGACATCGGCGCGCTCGCGGCCCCGGCCCACCTGCCTCGTCATCGAGGCGCAACGAACAATCCATTTAGAGAAAACCGTGTTCACTTGCATCAACCAGAGCTGCGGCACGCAGTGGGAGCTGTCCGACGTCGTCATCAAGGATGAGGGCCAAGGGCCGCTGTTCCGCTGTGCGCTATGCGGCGCGCGCAACTATCTCAAACGCGTCGAAACCAAAGACGGCCGGGTCATCTACAAGCAAATCGAAGGCAAGCCGCTCAAGTGATCCAACGCAACGACATGACCATCGAACCAACCGCCACGCCCTTCACCACCCTAGCGCTCGCCCCGGCCGTGCTCGCGAACCTTGCGCAGCTCGGCTACACCGACATGACGCCGATCCAGGCTGCAAGCCTGCCCATCGCGCTTGCGGGCCACGATCTGATCGCGCAGGCAAAGACGGGCAGCGGCAAAACGGCAGCGTTTGCGCTGGCACTGCTCGCACGGCTCGACGCGCGCAGCTTCGACGTGCAGGCGATGGTGCTCTGCCCGACGCGCGAGCTTGCCGATCAGGTTGCGCAGGAAATCCGCCGCCTGGCACGCGCCGAAGAAAACGTAAAGGTACTGACGCTCTGCGGCGGCACACCGATGCGCCCGCAGGCGGCGAGCCTCGAACATGGCGCGCACGTCATCGTCGGCACGCCGGGGCGCATCATGGACCATCTGGAACGCGGCAATCTTGCGCTCGGCGCACTGAAGACGCTCGTACTTGACGAAGCAGACCGCATGCTCGACATGGGCTTCTTCGATGACATCGCGACGGTCGTGCGCCAATGCCCGCCTGATCGACAGACGCTGCTGTTCTCGGCGACCTACCCGGAAGGTATTGCGAAGCTGAGCCAGCGCATTCTGCGCAATCCAAAAGAGGTGAAGCTCGAAGAGCGCCACGACGACAGCAAGATTCGCCAGCGCTTCTACGAGGTGCCCGACAACAAGCGGCTGCATGCGGTCGGGCTGCTGCTCAAGCACTATCGGCCGGTGAGCACGCTCGCGTTCTGCAACACCAAGCAGCAATGCCGTGACCTGCTCGACGTGCTGCGCGCTCAGGGCATCCACGCGCTGGCGCTGCATGGCGAACTCGAACAGCGCGAGCGCGATCAGGTATTGATCCAGTTCGCGAACCGCAGTTGCTCGGTGCTCGTGGCAACGGACGTTGCCGCGCGCGGGCTCGACATTGCGCAGCTCGAAGCGGTGATCAACGTTGACGTGACGCCCGACCCCGAAGTGCACGTGCATCGCATTGGCCGCACGGGCCGTGCCGATGAGAACGGCTGGGCGTTGAGCCTCGCGAGCATGGACGAAATGGGCCGTGTCGGCAACATCGAGCAGGCCCTCGGGCGCGAGGTCGAATGGCACAAGCTCGACGAGCTTGATACCGGCAATGACGCACCGCTGCTGCCGCCAATGGAAACGCTACAGATTCTCGGCGGACGCAAGGAGAAGATCCGCCCCGGCGATGTGCTCGGTGCCCTGACAGGCGACGCCGGCTTTCGGGGCGACCAGATCGGCAAGATCAACGTGACCGAATTCTCGACCTACGTTGCGGTCGACCGCGGCATCGCACGCGAGGCGCTGCGCAAGCTCAACGGCGGCACGCTGAAGGGCAAGAAGGTCAGGGTTCGGCTCATGGACGAATGACCCCCTGCCCCTGCGCAGTTACCGGTTGCCGCTCGTAGGAAGAGCGCGATTCAACCCAGCATGGCAGCGGCAACGCCCGCCGCCGCACAAAACGCCACCACAATCAGCGGTGGCGTTTTCCATCGCGTCAGCAGCAGGAACGCAATCGCCGCGACGGCAAAGTCGCTCCATGACCGCACGGCGCTCGTCCAGACGGGTGTGTAAAGGGCAAAAGCCAGCAATCCAACGACTGCGGCATTCACACCCGCCAGCAGCGCCGCCATGGAAGGACGCGCGCGCAACGCCTGCCAGTAAGGCAGCGCCGCGATGACCAGCAGCAGGCCCGGCAGAAAAATGCCCACCGTGGCAAGCGCAGCCCCGGCCCAGTGATTCAGCCCCGGTCCGATCGTCCAGCCAAGGAAAGCGGCGAAGGTGAACAACGGCCCGGGCACGGCCTGCGCGGCGCCGTAGCCTGCCAAGAAATCGTTCGACGTGACCCAACCCGTCGCGACCGTCTGATGCTCCAGCAGCGGAAGCACGACGTGCCCGCCCCCGAAAACCAACGCGCCCGAACGATAGAACGCGTCGAACACCTTGGCGGGCATCCATGGATGAAGACCTGCAATAACCGGAAGCCCGAACAGCAGCGCGCAGAAGAGTACCAGACTGACGATGCTCGCCACGTGAGACACGCGGAATGCAGCCCCCTGCTCCGCCCTCGGAGCACCACTCGCCGGACGGGACGATCGGCATAACATCAGCCCCAGTACGGCGCCAAGCACGATCACGACAAGTTGCGCGTAAACGGTCGTCAACGCGCTGAGCACGGCGATGCTGATCAGCGCGATACCTGCGCGCTGCCAGTCAGGACAGAGCTTGCGCGCCATGTCCCACACGGCCTGCGCCACCACCGCAACGGCAACCAGCTTCAAACCGTGGATCAGGCCCGCGCCAATCGGGCCGCCCAAGCTCGGCGCGAGCATCGCAAAGACCAGCAGCAGCAAGACGGAAGGCAGCGTAAAGCCGCACCATGCCGCCAACCCACCGCGCCATCCCGCCCGAAGCAGCCCGACGGAAAACCCCACCTGGCTGCTGGCAGGCCCAGGCAGAAACTGGCAAAGCCCGACAAGGTCGGTGAATGTTGCGTCGTCCAGCCAGCGGCGGCGCTCCACGAACTCGCGCCGGAAGTAGCCGATATGTGCGACCGGCCCACCGAAACTGGTGAGACCCAGCTTGAGAAAGACCGCCAGCACTTCCATGGCAGAGCCCGCTTGATGTGTGCGGGACGGTGTGGCGGATGCGGTCATTTGCGGGCGAGATCGACGTTTGGGAAGCGCGTATTAGAACATTGCCGCCGTGGCATAGAAGGCAACTAAAGTGGCAGGATAGGCATCGCCGTCACCGTCACCGTCACCGTCATTGGACGCTTCCGCGTATCCCATCATGCACTTCGCTCAGACCATTGGCGCGCAGCGCTATGTGTTCAACGATCTCAAGACGCTCCTGGCCAAAGCCAGCCCGGCGCGCTCCGGCGACTATCTGGCGGGCCTGGCCGCAGCCAGCGAAGGCGAGCGCATGGCCGCGCGCATGGCGCTGGCAGACGTGCCGCTGTCGGCGTTCCTTAACGAAGCGCTGGTGCCCTATGAGGAAGACGAGATCACGCGCCTGATTCTTGATCGGCACGACGCGCAGGCCTTCCAGCCGATCGCCTCGCTCACGGTGGGCGAGTTCCGTAACTGGCTGCTCCTGCATGAGACGGACAGCCAGACGCTGGCAAGCGTCGCGCGCGGCATCACGCCCGAAATGGCCGCCGCGGTCAGCAAGCTGATGCGCAATCAGGATCTGATTTCCGTGGCCCGCAAGTGCCGCGTGGTCACGCGCTTTCGCAACACCATCGGCTTGCCCGGCCGATTGTCAGTCCGGCTGCAGCCCAATCACCCGACGGACGACCCCAAAGGTATTGCCGCGTCGATCATCGATGGCCTGCTCTATGGCTGCGGCGATGCGACCATCGGAATCAACCCTGCGGGCGACAATCTCGGTGCGATCGTATCGCTGCTGCAATTGGTCGATGAACTGCGCAATCGCTACGCCATTCCCACGCAGTCGTGCGTGCTGACCCACGTGACGAACACACTGCGCGCCATTGACCAGGGCGCGCCGGTTGACCTGGTGTTTCAGTCGGTAGCGGGCAGCGAACAGGCCAACGCTGGATTCGGCATCAGCCTTGCCTTGCTGGCCGAGGCGCATGACGCCGCGCAGAGCCTGGCGCGCGGTACGGTCGGCAATAACGTGATGTATTTCGAGACCGGCCAGGGCAGCGCGTTGTCGGCCAATGCGCATCACGGCGTCGATCAGCAAACCATGGAGGCGCGTGCCTATGCGGTGGCGCGGGCGTTCTCGCCGTTGCTGGTCAACACGGTGGTCGGTTTTATCGGTCCGGAGTATCTCTACGACGGCAAGCAGATCATCCGCGCGGGGCTGGAAGACCACTTCTGCGGCAAGCTGATGGGCCTGCCCATGGGCTGCGACGTCTGCTACACCAACCACGCTGAAGCCGATCAGGACGACATGGATACGCTGCTCACACTGTTTGGCGTGGCGGGCATCCACTTCATCATGGGCGTGCCGGGCGCCGACGACATCATGCTCAATTACCAGAGCACGTCGTTTCATGACGCACTCTATCTGCGCGACACGTTGGGCCTGCGGCCGGCGCCGGAGTTTGAGGCGTGGCTGCAAAGCATGGGCATTGTCGACACCGTTGGGCGCCTGCAAGACGCCACGGCGCGGCAGCCGCTGCTGCAGTTGGCCCACGCGCTGTGAATCCCGCTGGGAAGCCGAACATGCCCAAACACCCCCTCGTTCAGCCGAATCCGTGGACACACCTGCGCGCCTTCACCGACGCGCGCATTGCGTTGGGCCGGGCCGGCAACAGCCAGACGACTGACGCTGTGCTCGCGTTTGGCGTGGCACATGCCCAAGCGCGCGATGCCGTGCACTTGCCGCTCGATAGCACGGCGTTGTCGGCCGCGCTTGGGCAGGCGGGCCTCACGGCATTGACCGTGCACAGCGCGGCAGCTGACCGCGCCCAGTATCTCCGCCGTCCAGATCTCGGCCGCCGGCTTGACGATGCCAGCCGAGCAAAACTCGGCCCGTTGCGGCCAGCACAGCCCTTCGACGTTGTCTTTGTGATTGCTGACGGGCTTTCCGCATTGGCGGCGCAAAGCCACAGCGTGCCGGTGCTGTGCTGCGCGCGCGATCGTCTGCCGCGCGACTGGTCCATCGGCCCTGTTGTCATCGCCGGGCAGTCTCGCGTTGCGCTGGGGGATGAGATCGGTGCGTTGCTTGGTGCGCGGCAGGTGGTGATGCTGATCGGTGAACGGCCGGGGTTGAGTTCGCCTGACAGCCTAGGCATTTACCTGACCTACGCGCCGCGAGTCGGCTGCTCCGATGCGCAGCGCAACTGCATCTCGAATGTGCGGCCGGCAGGCCTGACCTATGACCAGGCGGCGACCCGGCTGGTGTTCCTGCTCAAAGGCGCGCTGGCGCTCGGCCGCAGTGGCGTGGACCTGAAGGACGACACGCCATCCATCGCCTCCGGTGCGGCCCGACTTGCCGAACGCCACGACCCGTGACACACTCCCTCCCGCTGCCCACACCGGCAGCACGCAGGCGCGGCTGACGCACCAACGACAGCTGCAACACGCCGCAGGAGAGACCGGGCTTAACGCGCACACGCGCAACGCCCGGCGCCGATGGAGCAACCACCCCGGAAACTCTCAGGCAAAAGGACTGTGGCGTCGACTGCGAATCTGGAGAGAGGCGTACACGCGTGCGCCCACCGAAGGGGAAGGCGCCAGCGCTGCTGATGCCCAAGCTCTCAGGTCCCAAGACAGATGGGGTGAGCCGACCGGATCGTCCGGTCATGACATCACTCCATAGGGACCGCCATGACGCACATCGTCATCGTCGGCGCCGGCATATCCGGCGTCACCACTGCTTACACGCTCTCGCAACTCGGCTATCAGGTCACGGTGCTCGACCGCCACTTGTATCCGGCCATGGAAACCTCGTTCGCCAACGGCGGGCAGCTTTCCGCCAGCAACGCTGAAGTCTGGAACAGCACCGGCACGCTGCTCAAGGGCATCAAATGGATGCTGCGCAACGACGCCCCGCTCCTGCTCAATCCCAAGCCGTCGTGGCATAAGTATTCGTGGATCGGCGAGTTCGTGGCCAGCATCGCGCACTACCGCCGCAACACCATCGAAACAACGCGCATGGCCATCGAGGCACGCAAGCATCTGTTTGCGATGGCCGAACGAGAGCAGATCGATTTCGATCTGCAGAAGCGCGGCATTCTGCACGTCTATCACGACAAGGCGAGCTTTGCGGCCGCAGGCAAGGCCAACGCCCTGCTCGTCGCCGGCGGGCTTGAGCGCCACGCCGTGAGCCGTGAAGACATTGCCGCCATCGAGCCCACACTGCGGGGCAACTATTACGGCGGTTATTTCACCGAGTCCGACGCCACCGGCGACATCCACAAGTTCACGCGCGGTCTCGCGCAGGCGTGCGAAAAACGCGGCGTGCGCTTTATGCAAGGTGTGGATGTGCGCGATGTGCAAACCACTGAGGGCGGCGTTCGCCTCCTGCTGCAGACCACACTGGATGACCGCCTTTCCACCAGCGAGGCGAATGTCGCGCAGGACCTTGCCGCCGACGCGATGGTCGTGTGCGCGGGCGTGGGCAGCCGGCATATCGCGCAGATGGTGGGCGATCGCATCAACGTGTATCCGGTCAAGGGATATTCGATCACGGTGCACCTGGACGACGAAGCCAGCGTGCAAGGCGCGCCGTGGGTCAGCCTGCTCGATGAGAGCGCGAAGATCGTGACCAGCCGCCTCGGCGCTGGCCGCTTCCGCGTGGCCGGCACGGCGGAGTTCAACGGTTACAACCGCGATATCCGCGCGGACCGCATCGAGCCCCTGGTGGCCTGGACGCGCCGCAACTTTGCGATTGGCACGTCGCGCGTGGTGCCGTGGGCTGGCTTGCGCCCGATGATGCCGGACATGATGCCGCGCGTCGGCCGTGGGCGGCATGGGCGCGTGTTCTACAACACGGGCCACGGGCATCTGGGCTGGACGCTATCCGGCGCCACCGCCGCAATGGTGGGCGACGTGATCGCGCGCGACTGCCCGGTGCATTGATCGCAACAAAAGAAAAAGCCCGCCGAGAGTCTCGGCGGGCTTTTTCATTGCGAGAGCGATCGGAGCGATCAGAACTTGTGCCGCACGCCCAACATGACGCCCAGGCGCGAGTTGTTGCCATACGTGTTGCCCGAGTTGTTGAACGCGGCCGCGCTGTTAAGCGCAATCCAGGCACCCTGCAGGCGGGTGTAGTCAACTTCGGCGTAGACGTCGGTGCGCTTGCTGAAGGCGTAGTCGAGCATGCCGGCGGTGGTCAGGCGCTTGCCGCTCGCGTCGAGATGCTTCATCCAGTCATATTGCACGGTGCCGATGAAACTCAGTGCGCCGGAGATCGGCACCTTCGCACCCACATAGGCGGCTTGGTTCTTGTAGTCGGCCACGTCGAGGCGGCTGTTTGTATAGCCCAGGTACCACGTGGCAATCGAGGTATCGAGCTTGCCGCCAAAGCCCCAGACCGTCTGCTTGCTAGCCAGCGCAGCCGGCACCGCACCGAAGAACGCCGACGACACATCGCGCGTGACCTGATACACCGCGCCCACTTCAGCCGGACCCATGCTGTAGACGATCGAGCCGGCGCCGGCCGAACTCTTGCTGAAGCTGCCCGCTGCCTCGCCAAAGGTCCATGCGCCGGCAAGTTGCAGGCCGCCGAACGATTTGATGTATTTGACCGTGTTGTCGTAGCGCAGGCCGGTGTAGTTGCCGCCCTGATAGCCAACGATGGAGTTGTTGGCAAACGCCATCGCCTCGTACGAAGACAAGACCTCGTGCGCCAGCGTGTATTGCCGGCCGAGGTAGAGCTTGCCGTAATCGCCTTCCAGGCCGACCACCGCGGTGCGTCCGAACAGACGCCCGCCCTGCTGGCTACCGCCGGTATCGGGGGAGAAGCCCGATTCCAGGATGAACATGGCCTTGGTGCCGCCGCCCAGGTCTTCCGTGCCGCGCAAGCCCCAACGGCTGCCGGTCAGCACACCGTCTGTCATCTGCAGATTGCTGTTGCCTGCCGCATTTTCGTGCGTGCTGTAGCGGATGGTGGTGTCGATCAGCCCGTAGAGCGTGACACCGCCGGCGGTTTGCGCCGCCGCTGGCAGGCTCGTGGCTCCGAGCACCAGTGCGGCAATCATTGTCTTGTTCATGGCTCCCTTGTCTCCTCTTTGGTGTGATGGGTATGGATGTGCGACGGCCGCACGCGCAGCCGCGGTGTTGCGTGGATAGCGCCCACGGCCGCACAACCGTGAGCGCAAGATTTCTCGTGTCTCAGTGGTCAGCCGAAGTGGTGGCGCCGCGGCTCAGTTGTGCCTGCACAGCCATGCGCACGGCAGCGTTTGCTGCGCCGTAGCCCAGGTAGCCGTTGCGCTGGACAAGCTCGAAGAAGAAGCGCTCGCGAAAGGGTTCGGTGTAGGCGTGCAGAAAATCGCCGTGCGGGTCGCGGTCGTAGAGAAGACCGTCGTCGTGCAGGCGGGTGAGCAGCGCGTCATCCAGCCCAAGCCGGGCGGCAACGTCGTCGTAATAGTTCTCCGGCACGTGCTGCAGGCAGGCCGCGCCACGGTCAATGGCCTCAATGGTCTCGAACAGCCGCTCAGTGCGGAATGCAATGTGATGCACCCCCGAGCCCGCGTAGGCGGTGATGAACCTGCCTGTGGCCGTGCGCCCGCTTTCCGATACGTTGAGCGGAATCCGCACGTTGCGGTCCGGGCTCACCATCGCCCGGCTTTTCACGAGGCCGTAGGGGTCGGCAATCTCCTGTACGGCTTCGGCGTGCATGCCGAAGATGGCCCGATAGAACAGCACAAAGCTGTCGAGCCGGTGCGCGGGCAGCGCCTGCGCTACATGGTCAATCGATGCCCACCCGGCTACATCGTCTTGCACGCCAGGATGCAAGACAAAATCGCTTTCGTAGATGCTGCGATCGGCCTCGCGATCGTCGATCAGATAGAGCAGCGTGCCATCGGGTGCGCGCAGCGCGGGAATGCTGCGCTCAGTCGGCCCCACGGGCCCGCGCCACTCCTGGGCGCACAGCTCACGTGCGCGTGTCATGGCGCGCTCGGCATCGTCCACCTTCAGGCCGATCGCACAGACCGACGGCCCGTGCAACTGGAAGTGCTCCGACGCGGCGCTGTCCTGCTCCATGTTCAGGATCACGTTGACGCCGCCTTGCCGATACAGGTCAACCGCCTTGGAGCGATGGTGCCCCGCAAGGATAAAACCCAGCGCACGCAGGCGCGTTTCAAGTTCCCGTCCTGCCGCAGCATCCACGGCAAACTCCAGAAAATCCACGCCTTCAAATTGAGCAGCCGCAGGCAGTTCCGCACCGCCAGCTTCGGCCTCCAACCAGCGCAGCGAACGCATGCCATCCAGTGCCGTGAGCCGCGCCGGTGCAGAGCGGAATTCGTCATTGAAGACCTCAAGCGACAACGGCCCGGTATAGCCCGCAGCAAGCAAGTCGCGCGCAAAGTCCGTCACCGGCAGGTCACCCTGCCCCGGGAAATTACGGTGATGCCGGCTCCAGGACAGTACGTCCATCGACAACTTCGGGGCGTCTGCAAATTGCACGAAGAAGAGCTTGTCCGCCGGCACGTCGTGAATGCCATCCAGCGTGTCGCCCAGCGACAGCGTATGGAAGCTGTCGAGAATCAGCCCGAGCGCCGGGTGGTCAGCCTGCCGCACGATCTGCCACGCCTGGCGCCAGGTCCGCGTGTGCCGCCCCCAGGCGAGCGCCTCATAGCCCACGCGCAGCCCGCGCCGTGCCGCTGCTTCTGCCATCTGGCGCAGATCGTCTGCCGCGCGCGCAGGATCGTCGATGGCGATGTCCTGCACGTTGCTGCAGACGAGCACCATCTCGACGCCCAACTCGGCCATCACGTCAAACTTGCGCTCGGCACGCGCCAGGTTTCGCGCGAACAACTCTCGCGGCATGGCTTCGAAATCGCGGAACGGCTGATACAGCATGATCGTCAGACCAAGTTCCGCTGCCATTTGACGCACGCGCGCCGGCGATCCATCGAAATTCAACAGGTCGTTTTCGAAGATCTCGACACCGTCGAAGCCCGCGGCGGCGGCGGCCGCCAGCTTTTCTGGCAGCGTGCCGGACAGGCACACCGTGGCGATGCATTTGGGGCGAGGTGCTGGGTGAAGCGAGTTCATGACGATACGGTGGTCGGGCATCAAGCAATGCCCGCAGCGTAGGAGCGCCCCCACATGCCGACAAGCGGCATTCGCGCAACAGCGTTCGATGATCGTACAATCGTGCGCACATATCGCTCGTTTTTAGGGTTATCGCCATGACGAAGGAACCGCTGAACCGGCGCGACTGGATCGCTGGGCTGGAAAAAGGGCTCGCCATCCTGGAGGCGTTCGACCACGAGCACCCGCGCCTGACGCCCACCCAGGCCGCCGAGTTGACCGGCCTCACCCGCACGGCCGCGCGCCGCTACCTGCTGACCCTCGAACACCTCGGCTACCTCACCAGCGAGGGCACGCTGTTCAGCTTGACGCCGCGCGTGCTGAAGGTGGGCTGGTCGTACTTCGATTCGGCGCGCTTGCCGCGCACGGTGCAGCCCTTCCTGCAGCAGGTGACTGCCGCTGTGGGCGAGGTGGCGTACCTCAGCGTGCTGGATGATTGGGAGCTCGTTTTCATTTCGCGCACCAGCACCAGCCGGGTCATGAGCACGGGATTCGTGCTGGGCGCGCGCGTGCCGGCGCCACTCGCGTCGGCCGGCGTGATGATGCTGGCCGCGCAGCCCGAGCAGAAGGTCAAGGCATGGCTGGAAACCTGCG
This sequence comes from Ralstonia sp. Ralssp135, assembly GCF_047304345.1. Taxonomy (NCBI): domain Bacteria; kingdom Pseudomonadati; phylum Pseudomonadota; class Betaproteobacteria; order Burkholderiales; family Burkholderiaceae; genus Ralstonia; species Ralstonia sp. Ralssp135. Next base: position 52,985 of record NZ_JBGLYZ010000008.1, on the reverse strand, counting down.
TGCTGACGCCCTATACGCCCTACACCATCCTGCAGCGGGACCGCCTGTTCGATGAAATCCGCAAGGCCGGCCGGCAGGACTACGCCGTGGTCGAACAGCAACTGCAGATTGGCGTGCGTGGCGTGGCGGTGCCGTTGCGCGATCGGCATGGCAACGTGATTGCCGCGCTGAGCGTGAACATGCAAGTCGGTGAGGAAACCACCGAGCACGCCTTGCAGCGTGTGCTGCAGGTACTGCAGGACACAGCGCTTTCGATCATGCGCGTGCTGTAGCGCGCCACGCACGTCCGTTGCACCAAGACCTCACGCTTTGACAGACGTATGAACTCGGAGAAACCCTTGAGTCGTACGTTATTCGCACCACGTTGTGCGATTATCGAACGAATTCAATCGGCAGTCGCTTGTGCCCCGCCCGGGCGGCGGACTACGCTGCGTTGCGTGTACAGACGGCCCTTCATCGAACGAATCGCACGATAGGCCGCACAGATAAAACCGGAGACAACCATGACCGCAGCCCCTGCCCATGAACCCCTGGGCAAGCACCAGTCGAAGAAAGCCGCCGCCAGCGGCTGGATCGGCTCGGCGCTCGAGTACTACGACTTCTTCATCTACGCCACCGCCGCAGCGCTGATCTTTCCGCAGATCTTCTTCCCCAAGGGTGACCCGAAGACGGCCATCATCGCCTCGCTGGCGACGTACGGCGTGGGTTATATCGCGCGGCCGATCGGCGCGTTCGTGCTGGGCCATCTGGGCGACACGCACGGGCGCAAGAACGTGCTGCTCTGGTGCATGTTCCTGATGGGTTTTTCGACGATTGCCGTGGGCCTGCTGCCCACGTATGACCAAGTCGGTCTGTGGGCTCCCGCATTGCTGGTCATCATGCGCTTGATCCAGGGCTTTGCCGTGGCCGGTGAAATCTCGGGCGCCAGCTCGATGATCCTGGAGCACGCACCGTTTGGCCGGCGCGGGTTCTTCGCGAGCTTTACGCTGCAAGGCGTGCAGGCCGGGCAGATCCTGGCGGCCGCCGTATTCCTACCGCTGGCGCACTACATGCCCGCCGACCAGTTCAACGCCTGGGGCTGGCGCATTCCGTTCGTTCTGAGCTTCGTCGTCATCATCGCCGGCTACATCATCCGCCGCGAAGTGCACGAAACCCCCGCGTTTACCGCTGAGCAACAGCAACAAGGCCGCCCGCGCTCCCCCGTGATCGACGCCTTCAAATACAGCACGCCCGACATGCTGCGCGTGGTCTGCATGGCCCTGATGAACGTGATTCCGGTGGTGGCGACCATCTTTGGCGCCGCCTATGCGGTGCAGCCGGCTTACGGCATCGGCTTTGCCCAAGACATCTACCTGTGGATTCCGGTGGTGGGCAACATCGTTGCGGTACTCGTCATTCCGTATGTTGGTGACCTGTCCGACCGCATCGGCCGCAAGCCGCCGATCGTGATCGGTTCGCTGCTCGCTGGCCTGCTCGCCTTTGCCTACCTGTACGCCATCAGCATCAAGAACGTGCCGCTCGCCTTCGTCATCTCGATTCTGATGTGGGGCGTGGTCTACCAGGGCTACAACGCGGTGTTCCCGAGCTTCTATCCGGAATTGTTCCCGACGCGCACCCGTGTGTCGGCCATGGCAATTTCGCAGAACGTCGGCACGGCTATCACCGCCATGCTGCCGGCCCTCTTCACCGCCGTGGCACCGCCGGGAGCCACCAACATCTGGCTGACCGTGGGCGCCATTGCCTTTGGCGTCACGGTGATTGCCGCCGTGGCCGCCATGACCGCACGCGAGACCTACCGCATTCATATGGACGAGCTGGGCCAGCCAGCCGCCCAACCCGTCGACAAGGCCGAATATGCCCGCCAGCGGGCCGGAGCCTTGGCCGCCTGAAACACGCACGCCTGAACCATGATTTCTGGAAAAACCACCCTCATTGCCCACATCGGCTACCCGACCGAGACCTTCAAGTCGCCGATGATCTACAACCCCTGGTTCGAGCAAAAAGGCATCGACGCCGTTGTGGTGCCCATGGGGGTGAAGGCAGAGGATTATGCGCAGAGCTTCGAATCGATCTGCCGCTTTACCAACCTGCGCGGCGCGCTGATCACCATGCCGCACAAGGTCACCACGGTGGATCTGGTCGATGAAGTTACGCCGGCCGTGCGCATCGCGGGCGCCTGCAATGCGGTGCTCAAGCGCGATGACGGCACGTTGCTGGGCGACCAGTTCGACGGTGCCGGGTTCGTGCGCGGCGTGCTGCGCAAGGGTCGCCAACTGGAAGGGGCGCGTGTGCTGCTCTCGGGGGCCGGCGGTGTCGGCTCGGCGATTGCCGCGTCGCTGGCTGCTGCGGGTGTCGGCGAGCTTGCCTTGTATGACACGCGCGCAGAATCAGCTGAATCGCTGGGGCGGCGTCTGCGCGAGCACTACCCAGCGTTGGTGGTGCGCACCGGGTCGAATGATCCGGACGGCTTCGACGTGGTGGTCAACGCCACGCCGGTGGGCATGAAAGAAGACGATCCGCTGCCCTTCGACGTGGCACGCATCGCGCCGAGCTGCTTTGTCGGCGAGGTGGTCATGAAATCCGAGTACACGCCGCTGCTGCGCGCGGCGCTCGACAAGGGCTGCGATGTCCAGGTCGGCACCGACATGCTGTTCGAGATGATTCCCGCGTACCTGGAGTTCTTCGGCTTCGGCACCGCCACCGCAGATGAGCTGCGGCGCAGCGCAGCCATTGCATACTGAGCTGATGACGCGTCGCCCTCTGAGCTTTGCCCTGCTGTTGCCGTTGCTGCTATCGGCGCAACCGGTTGCGACCGACAGTTATCTCCCCGCCCTGCCCGCCATTGCCAAGACGCTGGGATCGGCCAGCACGAGCCTCACGGTCTTCGCGCTGGCCTTTGGCATTGGGCAACTGCCGATGGGCAGCCTGGCCGATCGTTTTGGCCGCCGCCAAGTGCTGTTGATCGGGCTCGCGTGCTATGCCATGGCTGCACTGGCCGGCGCGCTGGCGACAACCGCTTCCCTGTTGACCGCCGCACGCGCCCTGCAGGGTTTCTCGATGGCCGCCATCCTGGTGTGCGCACGCGCCGCTGTGCGCGATCTGCACCCGGCGCGCGATGGTCCGCACGTCATGGCACGCGGCCTCACGGGGCTGGGTTTCGTGGCGTTGATGGCACCGATTCTGGGCGCCTTTGTCGCACAACACGCGGGTTGGCGCTGGGTTCTGGCAGGCATGAGCTTCTATGCAATCGTGCTGTGGGCGATGTGCTGGTACGGCTTTGCCGAAACCCGGCAAGAGACGCACGCCCAGGCTGGCAGCGTGCGCGAGATCTTCGCCAGCGCAGATTTTCGCGTCTGGGGGTTGCTGGCAGCCACGACCTACGCCGGCATCTTCTGCTTCCTGCTGCTTTCGCCGATGGTCTATATCGCGTACCTCGGCCTGTCTCCCGAGCTTTATGGCTGGATACCGGCCGGCGGATCGCTCGTCTATATCCTGAGCACGACGGGCTGTCGGCGCCTGCTGCGCAGGCAGAGCCTCGTGCGGACGGTGCAGCAAGGCGCAACGCTCAGCCTGTTGGGCGCCGGCATCCAGGGACTGGGCTGCTGGCTGCTTCCCGGGCAAGCATGGCCGCTGCTGCTCGGGCACGGCATCTATTGCATGGGCCACGGCATTCACCAGCCTTGCGGCCAAGCCGGTGCGGTGGGCGAACTGCCACATCTTGCAGGGCGGGCGGTGTCATGGTCAGGCTTCATCATGATGCTGGCGGCCTTCTGCCTGGGGCAGACAGCGGCAGCGTTTGACGACACATCGCACAGCCTCGGTGCCTGGCCCATGGTGGTGCCGATGATGCTTGCCGGCGCCGTGCTGGCGTCCATCGCCTTCCTTTGGCTACCGAAGCTGCAGAGCCAGCCGGATCCACAAAGCGCTGCCGCATAGCAACTGCTGGATGCGCATTGCCACGCCCGTGGTACACAATGCGGTGTCTGCATTCTTTGCTTCAGCCACAGGAGTTTGACCATGAGCCGCAACGCCGACCTGCCTTTCAAGACCGCCGGCTTGGAGTTCATCGAGTTCGCCACGCAAGCGCCGGCTGCGCTGGGCCAGGTGTTCGCATCGCTGGGCTTCAAGGCCATCGCGCGGCACGTAAGCAAGGACGTCACGCTGTATCGGCAAGGCGACATGAACTTCCTCGTCAACGCCGAAGCCGATTCCTTCGCGCACCGCTGGGCTGAGGAATATGGCGTGGGCATCTGCGCCATCGGCATCCGCGTTGAAGATGCCCAGCACGCCTACGGTCGTGCCGTCGAACTGGGCGCATGGCCGGCCGAAGCCGAGCCCATCGGCCCGAGCGAACTGGTAATCCCGGCCATCCAGGGCGTGGGCGATACGCATCTGTATTTTGTCGACCGCTGGCGCGGCAAGCACGGCGCCAGGGGCGGCCTGGGCGACATCTCCATCTACGACATCGATTTCCGGCCGCTGGATGCAGAGACCGCGCATGAGGACTGGCACCACGCCGGCGTTGGGCTGGCACGCGTCGACCACCTGACGCAAACCGTCGGCGCCGGCCGCCTGCAGGATTGGATCGACTTCTACCGCAACCAGCTCGGCTTTCGCGAGATCCACGAGCTGCACGCCAACTGGCACGTCGCGGCGGATTCCCGCGTGATGGTGTCGTCGTGCGGCATGATCCGCATCCCGCTTTATGAAGAAGGCACGCACCGCGCGCACCTCATGCACGCCTACCTGCCCGACCACCCTGGCGAAGGCGTGCAGCACATTGCGCTGGCTACCGACGACATCCTGCGCACAGCCGCCGCGCTGGCCGCCAACGGCCTCACCTTCGTCGAGCCCCCGGCACACTACTACGACACCGTCGACGCGCGCCTGCCCGATCACGGTTTGGACCTGGAAGCCTTGCGCCGATACGGCATCCTGGTCGACGGCGAGATCGTCGACGGCGTGCCCAAACTGTTCCTGCAAACCTTCATCAAGCGCCATCCAGGCGAGATCTTTTTCGAGATCGTGCAGCGGCGCGGGCACCACGGCTTTGGCGAGGGCAATCTGCCGGTGTTGACTGCGGCGGCCTGACCCAGAAAACGTCGCCAAGAAAAAAGCCCGCCAAGTTTCGGCGGGCTTTTTTTCGTACTGCGGATGCTGCAATGCCAATCAATAACCGGCTGCCAACCCCGTATTGCGACGCGGATCATTCGCGCCATAGAAGCGGTTGTTGCCGACGGGCTTGCCGCCCAGCGACGGCGCCCCGACGATGATCGCCGCCAGGTGGTTGGCCGGCTGCGGCGCCCCCAGGTTGTGGCCCATCGACGTCAGGATCTTGCGCGTATCTTCCGACAGCGCGTACGGCTCCACGTTGGTCACGTCCGGCAGCCATTGCTGGTGGAAGCGCGGCATATCGACGGCTTCCTGCACGTTCATGCCGTAGTCGATCGCATTGATCATGGTCAGCATGACGGCCGTGATGATGCGGCTGCCGCCCGGCGTGCCCACCACCATGACAGGCTTGCCATCCTTGGTAACGATGGTCGGGCTCATCGATGACAGCGGACGCTTGCCCGGCGCAATCGAGTTGGCCTCGCCCTGCACCAGGCCGTAGAGGTTCGGCACACCGACCTTGGCCGTGAAGTCGTCCATCTCGTCGTTCAGGACCACGCCCGTCTTGGCGGCCGTCACCTTCGCGCCAAACCAGTCGTTGAGCGTGTACGTCACCGACACCGCGTTGCCGTACTTGTCGGCAATCGAGTAATGCGTCGTGTTGCTGCCCTCATGCGGTTCGACGCCCGGCTTGATGTCCTTCGACACACCAGCCTTCTTCGGGTCGATCACCGCACGGATCTTGGCCGCATAGTCCTTGCTCAGTAGGCGGTCCAGCGGGTTCTTCACGAAGTCCGGGTCGCCCAGGTAGCTGTTGCGGTCCACATAGGCGTGGCGCATGGCTTCGATCTGGTAGTGCGTTGCCTGCGCGGAATGCCAGCCCAGGTCCTTGAGCGGATAGCCTTCCAGGATGTTCAGCATTTCGCAGATGACCACGCCGCCCGAACTCGGGGGCGGTGCCGACACCACGTGATAGCCACGGTAGTCGCACTCGACCGGCGCCAGTTCGCGCGTTTTGTAGCCGACCAGATCTTCTTGCGTGATCAGGCCACCACCGGCCTTGCTCGATGCAGCAATGGCCTGCCCGACCCAGCCCTTGTAGAAACCGTCGGTGCCCTTGTTGCTGATCTCGCGCAGCGTCTTGGCCAAGTCATGCTGGACGAGCTTCTCGCCCACTTGGAACGGCTGCCCCTTGTTCAGGAAGATCGCGCCCGATGCAGCGTCTTCCTGGAAGTCCTTGGTGGAGGTGTGCAGCATGTCGACATCGCCCTGATCGAGGACGAAGCCCTTGTCGGCCAACGCGATGGCCGGCGCGATCAGTGCAGCGCGTTGCATCGTGCCGTACTTCTGGCGCGCATACTCCATGCCCGACACGGTGCCCGGCACACCCACGGCCAAATGGCCCTTGGTGGACGCGCCCTTGATGACGTTGCCGTCCTTGTCGAGGTACATGTTGGCGGTGGCACCCTTCGGTGCGACTTCACGGAAGTCGAGGAAGGTCTTGCGGCCGTCGGCCAGCTGAATGGTCATGAAACCACCGCCACCAAGGTTGCCCGCTGCCGGATAGACCACGGCCAGCGCGTAACCCACGGCCACTGCTGCGTCGACAGCATTGCCGCCGCGCTTGAGCACTTCCACACCGACCTTGCTGGCCAGATGCTGCGCCGCAACGACCATGCCGTTTTCTGCGGCCACGGGTGCGACGGATGCCGCGTGAGCGACGGTCGTGATGCTGATCGAGGCGATTGCGGCGGCGATCCACCGCATGCCTGTTCTTGGATTCTGCATAGGAGCTCCTTTGGTACCTTCAAGGACGCCGGTCGTGCCAGCGTACGTGTTATGGCGCGCAAACCTTATCAGGCGGCGCGCTGGGGCACTATAGCCTCATCCCCGTATTGACGCATTGTGCAGGCGGTTGAACGGCATGCATCGCTAGCCCAGCGGCACTTCGAGCCCGACCTTCACGCGGTTGAGCACCACGGCCGTGCGGTACCACCGGATGTTGTCGTTGTCGTCGAACAAGCGTCGCGCGAGGGCTTCGTACTCCGTCATCGTGGCCACGTTCAGGATGAGGACGAAATCGGCCTCGCCCGTCACGTAGTAGCACTGCTGCACCTCGGGGCCGGAGAGCGCCTTCTTGAGCGCAGCCATTGCCGCGGTATTGGTGCGCTCGGCATGCACCTCAACGATCACGGTGATGGGTTTGGCCACCCGCTCCGGGTCCACCACCGCCACGTTGCTCACAATGACGCCCGCTTCCTCCATCCGTTTGATGCGCCGCTGCACGGCGGCGGTCGATAGATTGACCTGCTCCCCGATCACGCGCAGTGGCGTGGTGTAGCACCGCTGCACAGCGTTGAGAATGGCGATGTCGAATGCGTCGAGTTCGAGCGATTTCTGCGTGGCCATAAAGGGCGGGGAGCGAGAAATTTTTGCGTCTGGCTGGGCAGAATAGCTGAAATTGCTCTGCTGACGTGACATAGGATTTCACGGTCCACATGTTCGTAGAGGGCCATCCCATGCATTGGCAATCCCAGCTCGTCAACCCCGAAACGCTTGCCCCTGGCGGCTTCCGGTCATTGGTGACCCCGGTCTACCGTGGTTCAACCGTGTTGTTCGACAATGCAGCGCAGGTCGTGGACGACTGGCGCCATGCGCAGTACGGCTACACCTACGGCCTCTACGGCACGCCGACCGCCATTGAATTGGGCGCGCGGATTGCGCAGCTGGAACGCGCTCGCCACAGCTTTATCGTCCCCGGCGGGCAGGCTGCCATCGCGCTCGTCTACCTGGCCTGCTGCGGCGCGGGCAGCCATGCGCTGGTGCCGTTCAGTGCGTACGGGCCCAACCGCAGCATGGCCAACGGCTTGCTCAAACGCATGGGCATCGAAGTCGAAACCTATGACCCGCTCATCGGCGCGGGCATCGGCGGGCTCATCCGCCCAAACACCACACTGGTTTGGACTGAAAGCCCCGGGTCGGTCACGATGGAAGTGCAGGACGTGCCGGCCATCGTGGCAGCGGCGCACGCGCGCGGCGTGCCGGTGGCGCTCGACAACACGTACACGGCCGGCGTGTATTTCGATGCCTTTGCGCACGGCGTGGACGTCAGCATGCAGGCGCTGACGAAGTACGTGGGCGGGCACAGCGACCTGTTGCTCGGCTCGGTCTCGGTCAACTCGGAAGCGATGTTCGAACGTGTGGGCAGCGCGTTTGCCGACCTTGGCATGGGCGCCTCGCCCGACGATTGCAGCCTGGCGCTGCGTGGCCTGCAAACGCTGGGGCTGCGGCTGGAGCGCCTGCAAGCCTCCACGCTGGCGGTGGCGCGCTGGCTTCATCTGCAGGATTGCGTTGCCACCGTGCTCCATCCGGCGCTGCCGTCATGCCCCGGCCACGAACTCTGGAAGCGCGACTTTACCGGCGCAACCAGCGTGTTTTCGGTGGTATTCCAGGAAAGCGTCTCGGCCGAGCAGGTCAACGCGTTCATCGATGCGCTGCGCATGTTCCGGATCGGCATGAGCTGGGGCGGCACGAGCAGCCTGGTGATGCCATATCCTGATCTGGCGCGACCGAATCGCCACTATCGCGGCCGCCTGGTGCGGCTCAACGTCGGGCTGGAAGCGCCGGAAGATCTGATTGCCGATCTGCGGCAAGCCATGGCGCATGCAGCCATCCAGGAGCCCGCTGTTGCCGCATAACCGCCAGCACGTCAGTCAGCCGGTGCAAACGGCGGCGCACGTCGCTTTACCGGCTGCGTCTTGACGATGGCGGTGTTGGTCTCGGCGTGATACGCCACGCGATCGAGAATCTGGTCGAGCTGATCGATCGAGCGCACATACAGCCGGGCGATGAAGCAGTCCTCGCCCGTGACCTTGTCGCATTCGCCGATCTCGGGAATCTCTTCGATCAGCTTCTGCACGATATGCAGCTTGCCCGGCATGGGCCGCACGCGCACGATGGCCTGCAGCGTGTAGCCCAGCGCCGCCGGGTCAATGTCGACGGTGTAATGCCGGATCACGCCGCGCTCCTCCAGCCGCCGCAGGCGCTCCGACACGCTGGGGGACGAAAGCCCCACCTGCTCGGCCAGTTGCTTGAGCGAAATGCGGGAATCGGTCAGCAGGACGTCAAGAATGCGTTGATCCAGCGCGTCAATCGTGTTCATTGCGTTCCGCCTCCAATTCTGGCATTTCGCCTTACTTCATTAGAAAGAACGTCAATTTTGCCTTAGAAAAGCGATGGAAGTTAGGTCGATCCGCGTGCGATCCTTCTTGCATCCAACGCTCAAGGTGGTTCGCATGAACGATAAGACGCGCGGCACGGTCGAGATGACCACCGCCATGGTCATTTCCGGAACGATCGGCTGGTTCGTTGTCCGCTCAGACCAGCCGGTGGCCGACGTTGTGTTCTGGCGCTGCGTGTTCGGCGCGCTGACGCTGCTGGGGGTTTGCGCCGGCCTGGGGCTGCTGCGCGGCGCCATCACGTGGCGGCGTGCGGGCATTGCCGCGTTGGGCGGCGTGGCAATCGTCATCAATTGGCTGCTGCTGTTCGCGGCGTATCCGCGCGCATCTATCTCGATTGCCACGGCGGTCTACAACACGCAGCCGTTCATGCTGGTCGGGCTGGGCGCGCTGTTTCTGTCAGAAAAGCTGACGGCGGCCAAGCTCACATGGCTGGCCATCGCCTTTATCGGCGTCGTACTGATTGTGCAGGTGGGGCCTGCGGCCAGCATGGGGACCGATTACCTGGCAGGCATTGTGATGGCGCTGGGCGCGGCGTTTGCCTATGCGGTGGCCGCGCTCCTGATCAAGAAGCTGGCCGGTACGCCGCCGCATCTGATCGCGCTCATCCAGGTGTGCGTGGGCGTGCTGATGCTGGCGCCGCTGGCCAATCTGCGGCATCTGCCGGCTGATGCGCACACCTGGGGGATGCTGATCACGCTGGGCGTGGTACATACGGGGTTGATGTACATCCTGCTGTATGGCGCCATCCAACGTCTGCCGACGCATCTGACCGGATCGTTGTCGTTCATCTATCCGATTGTTGCCATCGTGGTAGATATCGTTGCGTTCGGGCATCGCCTGCAACTGGCGCAGTTTTTGGGTGCCGGCGCGATCCTGCTGGCGGCGGCGGGCATGAACCTCGGGTGGTCGCCGTATCGCTGGTTGCGGGCACGGGCCGAATCCCCCGTTTCCAAATAACGCAATACGCGCAATAGTCCCCCACATTCGCAACACGAATCTGCGGCCCAACTGCTGTTATTCTTGTGCGTTTTCCGCTGGCGCCCGGCGCGCCCTGCGCCTGCCTCTCTCTCCCTTTGGCAGCCAGCGGACAGAAAACCCCAAACATACGTACAAGATGAAGGAAGGTCACCCGCCGGAGCCGGGTCGCGAAACCGCGATCGCTTGGATCCTGGAACAAATGCAAACCTACGACCTGTCTGTCGAAGATTTGCAGGCGCATGGCTGTTTTGACGCGCCACCGCCGCCGCCCGCACCATCCGCCCCCATCGGCCCGGTCTACATGAGCGCCGACGGCCAGCACTGGGACGGCATGGGCGACATGCCCGACTGGCTGAAGCGCGCCGTCAACGCAGGACAGAGCATCGAGCATTTCCGCGTGGGCTGAAGCGCAGGCAATGCACAGGTACGCCAGTTGCGTGGTTGTGTGCAAGCGCTGCCGGTTTGTTGATCTGTGGGCTGATGCCCAGCATGACCGGCTGGCGCTCCAACCCAACGGAGGACGTCATCATGCCGGAACGCAAAACCGTAGAACGTGCGCGCGCCGACAAGCGCCACGGCAAGGCCGCCTCGACCCAGGCGGGTAACTTCGTGAAGGAAGAGATGGATCACATCCGTGAAGGCAAGCACGGTGCGAAAAACACCAAGCAGGCCATTGCGATCGGTCTATCGAAGGCACGCCGCGCGGGCGTTGCCGTCAAGCCGCCGGGGGAAGGCAAGGCGTCGGCCGCCACACGCAAGAAGGCGGAACATGACGTCAAGGCCGGCAGCAAGGCAGGCAACAAGACCGGCAGCCACGCCAGTGCCAGCAAGGAATCCACGGCCAAGCGCAGCAAAACCACAACGCGCACGCTGAAGAAGGAAGGGCATTCGGCGGCTTCCAAATCCTCGCTGTCCAAGCAGGCGCACAGCGCGGCATCCAAGCGTTCGAGCAGTGAGCGCTCGGCGGCGGCCAAGAAGGGCGCTGCCACCAAGGGCGCAGCCGGCCGATCCGCCGCCAAGAAGGCGGCACGCACGCGCGCGGCGCACGCCAGGTAAATCTTTCCTGTTCAGCCGGAAGGCGACCCATCGGGGTCGCCTTTTTTATGGCGGATTGCCTCACAAAAAAAAAATCAAAAAATTTTTGTTCTCCGTGTCAGGAACGCCCGCGTGCGCCGACGAAGGTGCACGGAACACATCTGCGCGATGCCGCAGTGCACCGTACGGCGAGGGATTTCGCCCTGTCCGCCGTTCAATGACACCTGCCACTCAAGGAGAACACAAATGAAACAACACGCCATGATCGCCGCCGCTCTGGGTAGCCTGCTCGCGCTGGGCGCTCTGTCGACACCGGTGCAGGCCGCTGATGCCGCCGGCAAGGAAAAGTGCTACGGCGTCGCCAAGGCCGGCCAGAACGATTGCGCCAGCCCGGGCAGCGCCCACGCCTGCGCCGGCCAATCGAAGATGGATAAGGACCCAATGTCGTGGAAGTACGTGCCGGCCGGCACCTGCGCGCAGATGGGCGGCACGATGCAGGCCCCGTCCAAGTAACGCGCGACGCCGGGAGACCGCCATGCAGACCGCTCTGCCAACCTGCGCCGGCGCAGGCCTGCGCGCACCGCACTTTCCCGCCCTGTTGCACGGGGAAGCTCGCTTCCCCTGGGTGGAAGTGCACAGCGAGAACTATCTGTATGGCGGCCCCGCCCGCGCAGCGCTGCTGGCCGCACGAGCGCACCTGCCCGTGAGCCTGCACGGCGTGGGCATGGGGCTGGGCAATGCGGATGGACTGGACGTCGAGCACGTACGCGCCATCGCCACGCTGGCCGATGCGGTAGCGCCCGCCGCCATTTCCGAGCACCTGTGCTTCAACCGCAGCGGTCCGCAGGTCGTCAACGACCTGCTGCCGCTACCCTATTCCCGCGAATCGCTGGATGTCGTCTGCGCCAACATCATGCGTGCACAGGACATCCTCAAGCGACCGCTGCTGATCGAGAACATCGCCGCGTACGTCGACTGCCGCGCACTGGTCGACGCCGACGAGGCCGTCTCCGAAGGTGCATTCCTGACCGCCCTCGCCCGGCGTACGGGCTGCGGCATCTTGCTGGACCTGAACAATCTGTACGTGAACAGCGTCAACCATGGCGTGACCGTCGAATCGGTCCTTGCCGATATCGACCCTGCGCTGGTCGGCGAGATTCACCTAGCCGGCTTCAGCGTGGAAGACGACATGCTGATCGACACACATAGCGCGCCGGTCCATGCCCCTGTCTGGGCGCTGTACGACGCATGGATCGCCAAGCACGGCGCACGCCCGACGCTGATCGAATGGGATGCCGAACTGCCTCCCGTGCAGGTGTTGCTGGACGAAGCGGCACGCGCCCAAGCAACGCTCGACCGCCACGCCAATGCACCCACGCAGGAGCCACGCCATGCGACTGCCTGACTGGGAAGCGCACCTTATCGGCGCACTAACCAACCCTGCAAGCCACGAAGAGGCGCGCGGTATTGCCACTTACCGCAACGCGCGTCTGGCCATTCTGCGTAATGCGCTGGCGGGGGCGTATCCCGTCTGCCGGGCGCTCGTCGGTGAAGACTGCTTTGATGCGCTGGTGCGCGACACGCTGGCCGTGCAGGCATCTACATCCCCGAATCTGCATCGCTATGGAAATGCGCTGCCGGATGTCATTGCGCAATCTCCGTTGGCGCACAGCGTGCCGTATCTCGCTGACGTGGCACGTCTGGAATGGTGCGTGCACTGGGCGCATTACGCGCCGAATGCGCACGTGGAAGCGGCCAACGTCGACCTGTTCGCACAACCTGCAGACACGCTTCGCGCGGGGTTGGTCGAGGGAGCGCAGTGGGTGGTTTCGCCGTGGCCCGTGGTTTCAATCTGGCGCGCACATCAGCCCGACGCAACGGTCGCGCTCAACGAAATTGACCTGGGTGTGGGCGAAGCCGCAGCGATTGCCGTGCGCGGGCATCGTGTTGCCGTGCTCGATCTTGATGCCCCCACAGCCACGTTCCTCGCAGCTTGCGACGCTACGCCGTCGCTTCAAGCCGCGCTCGAAACCACGCTGGCCGAACAGCCAAATTTTGATTTGACCGCATGCCTGTCTGGCCTCTATCGCTCGGGGCTGCTCGCACTGTCTGCATGCCCAACAACTCCGCCAACTGGAGACACGCCATGAACACCCTCGCCACGACCTTTGCCCCACTCACGCGCATCCGCGCTTCGCTTGACCGACTCGCCGGGCCGCAAAGCGCGCTCTGCTCGCTCATCCTGTTGATCGCGCGGGCATATCTGTTCTACGTGTTCTTCCGCTCCGGCCTGACCAAGCTGCACGACTGGGACACGACCGTGCTGCTCTTCACCGAGGAATACAAGGTGCCGCTGTTGCCGCCCGCCCTGGCAGCCGCGCTCGGCACGTTTGGCGAACTGGTCTTCCCGTCTCTCATGCTGGCCGGCATCGTGCCGCGGCTTGCGGCAGCAGGGCTGTTCTTCGTCAACGTCGTGGCGGCGGTATCCTACTGGGCCAATCTGTCCGCATCGGCCATCGAGTTTCATTTTGTGTGGGGTGTGCTGATAGCGCTGGTGGCGACGGTGGGACCGGGTTGGCTGGCGGCGCAGACCCTTTGGGAGCACCGCACGCGTTAAGCAGAATACGTGGGCGACGGGCTTATGATGTTGGCTTGTCGCCCTCTCTTCAGGAGCATCGATGCGCTTCCCTCAGTTGTCCTTCGCTGCCTCGGCCGGTGTGTTGGCTGCAATCACCGCCGCAACGCTCCTGACTGCCTGCGCGTGGGGCGATAGCCCGAACACCACCGGCGCACACATGCTCGACGATTCGCTGCTGACGTACCAAGTCAAGGCAGCGCTGGATCAGGACACGGCGCTCAGCACGCGTCAGATTCGCATCCGCTCCACCCCGGACGGCAAGGTCACGCTGACGGGCTGGGTCGATACCGCCGAAATGGCCCGCCGGGCTGGTGACGACGTCAAACGCTTTGTTGACTCGGCCAAGCTCGACAACCAGTTGCGCGTGCTCTCGCGCATGCAGGTGCTGGGCGGCGGTCCGTTCATCCCGGCCGGCTTGCCGCCCGAGGCACCGGCCAGCGCGCCCGCCGCGCGCTAACGCGTTCAAGCACTTAAGCTGCCTGCGTGCCTGTCCGCCGTGGCAAGCGGCCCACGGGCACCGATTGCAGCAGGCCGAAGCCGATCTCCACAATCAGGAACGGCAACACCAGCAGCGTGGCACCCGATGCCAGCGCATAGGCCAGCCACGCCGCAAAGAGGCCGCGCGCCACGGCGTCGTACCGGCCCAGCGCCACACTCGGCTGTCGGATACGCAGCGCCGACCACACGCACACCACCGACCCCATCAGATTGGCCATCAACAGGTGCTCTGGCTCAAATGCCGGCAAGCTGCCGATGCCCAGCGCATGCGCCAATGCGGTGAGCGCTTGATGCAAGAGGGCAAACGTCCACGGCGTGGCAAACGGTGCAGTCACGATCAGGTCATACCAGCCGCTGGCCCGCACCACACGCAGGAAGGTCGATTCAGAAACCATGGTGAAACTCCAGGAATGAAGTGAAGGAGTCGCCACGGTAAAGCCTGGTGTACGCTCCAAGGTCAAGCCCTCGGCCGCCTCACTCTTCCAAGCCACCATGCCTGTTGCACTTCCCGCTTCCGCTCCCAACGCGCGTACCGGCGACCTTTCCATCGGCGATCTGGCCGCCGCCACTGGCGTCTCGCGGGACGGCCTGCGCTTTTACGAAGCACGAGGCCTGATCCGAGCTCGTCGCCGCAGTAACGGCTACCGCGCCTACCCGCCCGAAACCGTGGAACTCGTGAACTACGTGCGCACGGCTCAGCAACTGGGCTTCACGCTGGCAGAAATTGGCGAAGGGATGGCGCAGGTGTGGCAGCAACCCGACATCGATGCCGCCGTTACGGCGCTACTGCGGGAGAAACTTACCGCCATCGATGTGCGCATCGCCAGCTTGCAGGCCACGCGTGATGCACTCGCTGCCCGCGTCGGGATGCCATGCCCACTTGCACCGACCTGAGACTCCGCCACGTTTCGTCATATGACTGTCGCAGACTCCCGCCGCAGGGCGGGTTTGGCGCGTTTCCCCCACGCCCTGACGGCTTGCTGAGTCGTGAAAGGCGCTTGAAAGTTCGCGCCGGTAAAAACGCTCCCGTCTCAAGGGGAGTCTGCTGCAGTGAAACATCGGGGTGCGTTCCATCCACGGGCGAGGGCCGTGCTGTGCGCGGTGGCCTGCCTGCCATTTGCCGCTGCCTGGGCAGCCACGCCCGCACCGGCGCCGGCTGCGGCCAGCATGCCGGTGGCGACCATGCCGCCGATCAAGCCTTCCGTGCCGGGCGTGACGGGCGCCGGCTTCAACCTGGTCGAGCTGCTGCAAGAACTGAAGGGCAACAACCCGCAGTTGATCCAGGCGCGCCATAACTACCTGTCGGCCAAGTCGATCCCACCGCAACTTGCCGCGCCCAATAACCCGCAACTCGGCTACATCTGGAACAGCATTCCTAAGGGGTTTCCGCTGGCGGTCAACCGCGCGGGCGGCAGCCAGTACAACCTGACGCAGCAGATCCCGTTTCCGGGCAAGAAGGCGCTGGCAGCCGAGATTGCCGATCGCCAGGCGGAATCGCTGAACGCGCAAAACGACGCGCTGTACCTGCAGCTCTACGCTCAGCTTTCCACCACGTATTACCAAGCGATCGCGCTGCAGAAGCAGATCGATGTACAGAAGCTGACCATCACGCGCCTGGAGCAGGTCAAGCAGATCACGCGTGTGCGCTACGCCAACAACGCCGCTGCGTACGCCGACTTCCTCAACGCGCAGGTCATGCAGAGCAGCGCGCAGAACGACCTGTTTGCCGCACAGCGTCAGTACGACAGCACGCTTCAGACCCTCAACACGCTCATCGGCAAGGAGCCGAGCTTCCCGCTTGTGCTGCGCGCTGACGACGAGTCCGTGCACCTGCCGGAGGAACCGCTGCCCGAGCTGGAAAACCAGGCGCTGCGCGAGCACCCATCGATCAAGGCATCGGCTGAGCTGATGGACGCGGCACGCAAGAGCGTGACGCTGGCGCGCAAGGCTTACCTGCCCGACTTCCAGGTCATCGCCACCGTTACGACGGACAACCCGCCGTATGGCGTGCGCCCGAACAGCTACCAGATCGAGCTGGACGTGATCATTCCGTTCTGGTTCCTGACCAAAGAAAAGTACGGCGTGAATCAGGCGGTGGAAAGCCAGATTGCCACCGAGGCGAATGACGTGTCGGTGCGCCAGCAGACGCTGTTAGCCGTCGATACCGCCTACAACACGCTGCGCCAGACGCTTGCCCAGCTTGACTTCAACAAGCAGCGGCAACTGCCGCAGGCGCTGGCGGCCTATCGCGTGACAATGACCAACTACGCCAGCAACAACGCTGATTTCAACGACCTGCTCACCGCCCAGGGCGCGCTCAGGAACGCCGAACTGTCGGTCGCCCAGGCTCAGGCCACAGCCTTGCAGGCCTATCACGCGCTGCTCGCGGCCACCGGTCGCTCGCCGGTTCAAGCTCAATAACATCATGAAGAAGTTCTCTCCCGTTGTTGCAGTCATCGCCTTGGCCGCAGCCCTGGCTGTTGGTGTGGTGGTCGGACGCAAATGGCCCGCCGCTTCACCGGCCGAGACCGCAAAGCCCGCTGCCCCCGCATCCGCTCCTGCAGCCACGCCGCGCGCGAAGCCCGACTCCGTGGAAATTCCGGCCGGCGGCTTCGACCCGCAGCAGGTGAAGGTTGCGCAGGTCAGTCAGCTTTCAGTGCCGGTGGAGCTGTCCACGCCCGGCAAGCTCGCCTATAACGCCGAGCGCACCAAGCTGGCATCGGCGCGCGTGGCTGGCCGGCTGGACCAGATTCTCCTGTTCGAAGGTGCGCTGGTGCGCGAGGGCCAACCGATTGCGCAGCTCTACTCGCCAGACTTCATCTCGGCACAGAAGGAATACCTGCTGGCGCTGAATACCGCCCGCCAGCTCAAGGGTTCCAACATGAAGGATCTGCAGGACGATGCCGACGCCACCGTGCAATCCGCCGCAGGCCGCCTGCATGTGCTGGGCATGTCGGATGCCGATGTTGCGCAGATCGCCAAGCGCGGCACGCCGGCTGAACACCTGACGCTGCGCGCGCCCATCTCGGGCACGATCGTCAAGCGCAACATGGACCCGGGCGCCTTCCTGAACGTGGGTGACTCGTTCATGAGCATTGTCGATACGCGTGTGCTGTGGTTCACGGGCAATGTGTATGAGAACGACATTGCCAGCGTGCGCATCGGCCAGCCGATCTCGCTGCACACGGCGGCGTATCCGGACCGCGAGTTCACTGGCCGCGTGAGCTTCATCGCCCCGAACATCGACCCGGCAACGCACACCTTGACGGTGCGCTGCGACGTGCCCAACACCGATGGCCTGCTGCGCCCCGAGATGTACGCCACGGCGCGCATCCAGACGGGCAGCGGCCAGGCCACGGTGGTGCCGAAGGCCGCCCTGGTGAAAGACCACGGCAGCTACTACGTGATCGTGCAGAGCGACGCCACGCACTTCAAGCGCGTGGAAGTGCACGGCAAGGACACCGGCACCGACGGCAACTTTGCCGTGACGGCCGGGCTTGAGGCTTCGTCGCAGGTGGTCGTGCGCGGCGCCGCCCTGCTCAACGAGATGATCGTCAAGGCGGGGGCGTAGGCATGGGCTTCAACCCCATCGCGGGCATTCTCAAGCGGCGGCTGCTGATTGTCTTCCTGGCAATCGCGCTGCTGGTGGCGGGCGTGTTGGCGTTCCGCGAGCTGCCGCTGCAGGCGTATCCGGGCGTGGCGCCGTTGTCGGTGCAGGCCATCACGCAATGGCCGGGCCGCAGCACGACCGAAGTCGAACAGCAGATCACCATCCCGATTGAAAACGCGCTGGCCGGCGTGCCGGATGTGCAGTCGTTCCGCTCGGTATCGCTGTTCGGGCTGTCGGTGGTGACACTCAAGTTCAAGGAAGGCACCGACAGCTTCAAGGCGCGGCAGAACTTCTCGCAATATGTGGCGGCAGCCAATCTGCCGACCGGTGTGCAGCCGTCGCTGAGCCCGGACTCGGATGCAACGGGCGAGATCATGCGCTTTCGCCTCGTGGGCAACGGCGTCGACCTCACCACGCTCAAGAGCTATCAGGACTACGACATCACCAAAGAGCTGATGCACGTGCAGGGCGTGGCGGATGTCAGTTCCTTCGGCGGCAAGGTGAAGGAGTATCACATCGTGCCGTCGCCGGCGAAGCTGCAGTCGTACGGCATCACGCTGTCGCAGCTCATTACGGCCATCGGCAACGCCAACAACAACACCGGCGGCAACCTGCTGCGCGACGGCGAGCAACAGTTCGTCGTGCGCGGCGTGGGCCTGCTGCAGACGGTAGATGACATCCGCAACGTGGTGGTGGCCGCCAACAACGGCGTGCCGGTGCGCGTGCGCGATATTGCCGAGGTGGAAGTCGGCAACGTGCAGCGTCTGGGCCAAGTGCAATACAACGATCAGCCCGACGTGGTGGAAGGCATCGTGCTGCTCAAGCGCGACGCCAACGCCAGCGAGGTGCTGGCCAAGGTGCGCGAAAAGGTAACGGAGCTGAACAACGGCATCCTGCCCAAGAGCGTCCAGATCAAGCCGTTCTACGACCGCCAGGTGCTGCTCGACATCACCATGGGCACGGTTGAACACACGCTGGTGGTCGGCATCTCGCTGGTGCTGGCGGTGTTGTTCGTCTTCCTGGGCAACTTCCGTGCGGCGGCTGTGGTGGCGGCGGTGATTCCGCTGGCGCTGTGCGTGTCGTTCATCAGCATGGAGCATTTCCATGTGCCGGCCAATTTGATCTCGCTTGGGGCGATCGACTTTGGGGTGATTGTCGACGCGGCCGTGATCGTGATGGAAAACATCATGCGGCATCTTGAAGAAGGTGCCGAGAAACTCGACGATGCCATCGTCAAGGCTACCAGCGAAGTGCAGCGCGCGATGATCTTCTCCACAGGCATCATCATCGTGGCGTATTCGCCGCTGTTCTTCATCGGCGGCGTGGAAGGCATCATCTTCAAGCCGATGGCGTTCACGATGGGCTTTGCCCTGATGGCGTCGATCGTGCTGAGCCTGACCTTCGTGCCGGCCACCACGTCGTTCGTCTTCGGCAAGACGCTGCATCCGCATTCGCCAGCGTTTATTACGGCGATTCTGCGCTGGTATAAGCCGCTGCTGCGCAAGCTGATTGCACGCCCGATGGCGGTCTTTGCTACCGCCATCACAGCGCTCGTTCTGACGCTGTACAGCGCCACGTTCCTCGGTACGGAGTTCCTCCCGACGCTGGAAGAAAACAACCTGTGGCTGCGCATTACGTTGCCCAACACGGTCGACCTGGACTACTCGTCGTCAGTGGCCAACGACCTGCGCGCGTACTTCGTCAAGCAGCCGGAGATCAACCAGGTTTCGGTGCAGATCGGCCGCCCCGATGACGGCACCGATTCCACCGGCGTGTTCAACCAGGAATACGGTCTGTACTTCGCGCCGCCTGACCAATGGCCGGCCGGTATGACGAAGGCGAAGCTTGTCGAGCGCCTGTCCAAGCGCCTGGAAAAGATTCCCGGCATCGAATACAACTTCTCGCAATACATCCAGGACAACGTGGATGAAGCGCTCTCGGGCGTGAAGGGCGAGAACTCGGTCAAGCTGTTCGGCAACGACCTGAATGTGCTCGAAGCCAAGGCCAATGAAATCCAGGCGCAACTCAAGAAGGTGCCAGGGCTGGTGGACGTTGGCATCTTCCGCGAACTGGGCCAGCCGACGCTGAACGTTTCCATCGACCGCCAGGCCGCTGCGCGCTTCAACATCAACGTGAGCGACGTGCAGAACCTCGTGCAGTACGCCATTGGCGGGGCGCCGGTCACGCAAATCCTGGAGGGCGAAAAATCGTTCGGCCTGGCGGTGCGATTGAACCAGCAAGCACGTGCGTCGTACGACGCCATCCGCGAACTGCTGATCGATACACCCGATGGCCAGCACATCCCGCTGTCGATGATCGCCAAGGTGGAAATGACCGACGGCCCGTTCTTCATCTACCGCGAACTCGGCAAGCGCTACATCGCCATTAAGTTCGGCGTGCGCGGCCGTGACTTGGGCAGCGCCGTGGACGAAGCACAGCGCGTGGTGGGCGACGGCGTGCCGTTGCCCGAGGGCTACACCGTCAAGTGGGATGGCCAGTTCAACGAGATGAAGGTCGCCCAGAGCAAGCTGATGGTGATCGTGCCGTTGACGATTCTCGTGATTTTCCTGCTGCTGTACAGCACGTTCGGCAACTTCAAGGATGCGCTGATGGTGGTGCTGAATGTGCCGTTTGCCGCCATCGGGGGGCTGCTGGCGCTGCATATCGCGCACGAAACGCTATCAATTTCAGCGGGGATTGGCTTCCTGTCGTTGTTCGGCATCGCCATCCAGGACGGGGTGATCCTGATCTCGTACGTCAATCGTCTGGCGCAATCTGAAAACGTGCGCGAAGCCACCGTGGACGGCGCCGCACTGCGCCTGCGCCCTGTGATCATGACGGCCATGCTGGCGGGCCTGGGCTTGTTGCCGGCGGCGCTGTCGCACAGCATCGGCTCGGAAGCGCAGCGCCCGCTGGCGCTGGTGATCGTCGGCGGCATGGTCACCACGACGATTCTCACGCTGCTGGTGCTGCCGGTGGTCTTCACGTGGGCGCACCGTCATCGCCGGCCGCCCTCGCGCGATTCGGACGTCAATCCGACAGCGGCCATGCTGCCTTAAGCCGCGCATGTGCTGAATGCACAACGGGCGCATCGCTTTCCCAGCGGTGTGCCCGTTTTTATTTGGGCTGACACCAGAATCGGACCAATCTCATGGTTGCGCGTAGCCGAGGCGAGCAGAGTGCGCCTCTGGTTCTCATCGCACGCATCGCCACCATGCTCCCCACGCCCAACGTAGCCCCAAGCGTCGTCGCCCAGTTCCCGCCGCAGGTCGTCGCCACACTCATCGAGCTGTTTGGCAATGATCTGCCGCAATGGCGTTTTATTGTCGATCTATTCTGCGAGACGGCAGAACAGGATCTCGCCAACCTGGCGAACGCCATCCGCGGCGGCGAAGATGCGCAGATCGTGGAAGCGGCGCATCGCATCGTCGGTTCCGCGCGCATGCTGGGGCATCAGCCGATTGGCGACGCTGCCCGTCGCATCGAGCGCGCTGCGCAAAGCATCGGGCCCTATCAGCAGCGAGCGCAAGAAATGCAATCCGCCCTCGCCTGCCTGCGCGCCTTGGCCGATGAATTCCGCCAGCAGGCCAATGACGGTCCCTGGCCAAACGCGGCGGTGGCGGACTAACGGCGCGCCGCGCTCCACAAGCCATCGGTTGCGGAGAAGCGTCACCCTGGGCCCAATCAAGTTATGTTTTTTCAAACATAAACTAATTGATTAGGCTGCAAATTGCGTGATTCGCAATACAACGGGTGATTACAACTATTGATCTAGGACACGCTACCCCACTATCTTTCGCGGGCAACGTCGGCGCACTCCAACTGCAGCCGCCTGGCACGCGCCGGCCATGACCGGCACGGCCGCACCGTTTCACCACGTACGTCACAACACGGGCTCAACTTATCCGGGGGGATTCGATGTCCGAAGCAGTCCTGCATCCATTTTTTTCGCGCGAGCGCACCGTCGCAGCGGTTGGCTTCAACCGCTGGCTGGTTCCGCCTGCTGCATTGGCCATCCATCTGTGCATTGGCATGGCCTATGGTTTCTCCGTCTTCTGGCTGCCGCTTGGCCGCGCGCTTGGCATCACCAAGCCGCTCACCTGCGGCGCCGATGTCTCGCTGATCGCCGAGCTGTTCACCACCACCTGTGATTGGCGCGTGTCCAGCCTGGGCTGGATGTTCACGCTGTTCTTCGTTTTCCTGGGCGCATCCGCAGCCATGTGGGGCGGCTGGCTCGAGCGCGTCGGCCCGCGCAAGGCTGGCGTCGTGTCGGCCGTGTGCTGGTGCGGCGGCTTGCTGATTTCCGCGCTCGGCATCCAGATGCACCAGCTGTGGCTGCTGTGGGTGGGCTCGGGCGTGATCGGCGGCATCGGCCTGGGGCTGGGCTACATCTCGCCCGTGTCGACGCTGATCAAGTGGTTTCCGGACAAGCGCGGCATGGCGACCGGCATGGCCATCATGGGCTTTGGCGGCGGCGCGATGATCGGCGCCCCGCTGGCTGACCGCCTGATGAAGTTGTTTGCCACGCCCGAATCGGTGGGCGTGTCGCAAACGTTTATTGTGCTGGCCGGCATCTACTTCGTGTTCATGATGGCCGGTGCGCTGGGTTACCGCGTGCCGCCCACGGGCTGGAAACCGGCCGGCTGGACACCCTCGCCCACCAAGGCGAAAGACACGATGGTCACGCAACGCCACGTGCATGCAAACGAAGCGCTGAAGACGCCGCAGTTCTGGCTGATCTGGGCCGTGCTGTGCCTGAACGTGTCGGCCGGTATTGGTGTGCTGGGCATGGCTTCGCCGCTGCTGCAGGAAGTGTTTGGCGGCAAGCTGCTAGGCGTGACGACGTCGTTCATGGACCTGACCGCCGCGCAAAAGGGACAGATCGCGGCCATCGCTGCGGGCTTCACGGGTCTGCTGAGCCTGTTCAACATCGGTGGCCGTTTCTTCTGGGCATCGCTGTCGGATCGCCTGGGCCGCAAGATGACGTACGCCGTCTTCTTCGTGCTTGGCTTCGTGCTGTACGCCTCGATTCCGTGGACTTCGCACACGGGCAATATCGCGCTGTTCGCACTGGCCTTCTGCGTGATCCTGTCGATGTACGGCGGTGGTTTTGCTACCGTGCCGGCGTATCTCGCTGACATGTTCGGCACGCAAATGGTGGGGGCCATCCACGGCCGCCTGCTCACGGCATGGTCGACGGCCGGCATTCTGGGCCCCGTGCTGGTGAACTACCTGCGCGAATACCAGATCGCCCATGGCGTGGAACGCGCAGCCGTGTACGACATCACGATGATGATCCTGGCCGGCCTGCTGATCCTCGGCTTCATCTGCAACCTGCTGGTGCGCCCGGTCAACGCAAAGCACTTCATGACCGAAGCGCAACTCGACGAGCAGCGTCACGCTGCTGCAACAAAGAGCCCGACGCCGTCGGTTGCCTCGCCGGAGACGTCGCTGGAATGGAAAGCGCATCCGGGCTCTGCCGTGGCCGTGGTGGTGGCCTGGGCCGCCGTGGGCCTGCCGTTGGGCTGGGGGGTTTGGATTACACTCCAAAAAGCTGCCGTTCTGTTCTCCTAATACGTGATTTAAAGCCGCCCCGCCACCCATGAAGCACCAGAAGATCGAGTTCTACCGTCATCCGGCCGGTGGCTGGGGCGCGCTTAAAAGCGTTGCGCATCAACTGCTGTCGCAGGGCATCGCGGCCAAGGGCGCCAAGACGATGCTGTCGGCCAACCAGCCCGACGGCTTCGACTGCCCCGGCTGCGCCTGGCCCGACCGCGACCACGCCTCCACCTTCGAGTTCTGCGAGAACGGCGTCAAAGCCGTGGCTGCAGAAGCGACGTCGCGCCGCACCACGCCGGAATTCTTCGCACAGCACACCGTGCGGGAGTTGGCCGACTGGTCCGACTACGCCCTCGAAGACCAAGGGCGCCTGACGCACCCGATGGTCTACGACGCGGCCAGCGACAAATACGTCCCGATCGAATGGGATGCCGCCTTCGCGCTGATCGCGCAGCACCTGCGCGCGCTGCCCGATCCGAACCAGGCGATCTTCTACACCTCCGGCCGCACCAGCAATGAGGCGGCCTTCCTCTACCAGTTGTTCGTGCGCGCCTACGGCACGAACAATTTCCCCGACTGCTCCAACATGTGCCACGAGCCTTCCGGCACGGGCATGCGGGGCAGCATCGGCGTTGGCAAGGGCACCGTCACGCTCGACGATTTCACCCGCGCCGACGCCATCTTCATCTTTGGCCAGAACCCGGGGACGAACCACCCGCGCATGCTGGGTGAGCTGCGCGAGGCGTCCAAGCGCGGCGCCAAGATTGTTTCGTTCAACCCGCTGCGCGAGCGCGGGCTGGAGCGCTTTGCCGATCCGCAAAGCAAGATCGAGATGCTGACGCTGGGCTCCACGCGCATCAGCACCGAATACCACCAGGTGCGCATCGGCGGCGACCTGGCCACCGTCAAAGGCATCATCAAACACGTGATCGAGCGTGACGACGTGGCACGCAGCCGCGGAGAGCCCGCCATCATCGACCACGCCTTCATCGCCCAGCACACCGGCGGCTACGACGCCTTTGCCGCCGACGTGCGCGCGGAATCGTGGGCGACCATCGAAGCGGAATCGGGCCTGCCGGAGAACGAAATCCGCCAGGCTGGCGACACGTACATCAATGCCGGCAGCGTCATCGCCTGCTGGGGCATGGGCATCACGCAGCACAAGCATTCGGTCGCGACGATTCAGATGATCGTCAACCTGTTGCTCCTGCGGGGCAACATCGGCCGCCCGGGCGCCGGTGCGTGCCCCGTGCGCGGCCACAGCAACGTGCAGGGCGATCGCACGATGGGCATTTACGAGAAGCCCGCGCCGGCGTTTCTGGATCGGCTGGAGCAGGTCTTCGGGATTCAAGTACCGCGCGAACATGGTTATGACACCGTCGGCGCCATCGAAGCAATGCGCAATGGCGCGGCACGTGTGTTCTTTGCGATGGGCGGCAACTTCGCAGCGGCCACGCCAGACACTGCCGCCACGTGGGCGGGCCTGCGCCAGTGCGACCTGACCGTGCACGTGACCACCAAGCTCAACCGCAGCCACATCGTGCACGGCAAGGCCGCGCTGATCCTGCCGTGCCTGGGCCGCACCGAAGTCGACCAACAGGCCGGCGGCACGCAAGGCGTGACGGTGGAAGATTCGATGAGCATGGTGCACATGTCGGCGGGCATCAATCCGCCGGCCTCGCCGCATTTGCTGTCGGAACCGGCCATCGTGGCGCGGCTGGCGGAAGCCACGCTGCCCGAGAGCACCATCCCGTGGCGCTGGCTGGTGGAAGATTACGACCGCATTCGCGAACGCATTGAAGCCGTGTTCGACGACTTTGCCGGCTTCAACGAGAAGATCCGCGTGCCGGGCGGCTTCCGCCTGCGCAACACCGCATCCGAACGGGTGTGGAACACGCCGTCGGGCAAGGCGGAATTCCACACGCACGCGGTGCCGACCGACACACCAGTCCATCGCGCCCGCGAGCGCCATGCCGACGCCACCGTCTTTACGCTGGCCACGGTGCGATCGCACGATCAGTACAACACCACCATCTATGGCATGGACGACCGCTACCGCGGCGTGTTCGGCCAGCGCCGCGTGGTCTTCATCAATAAGGAAGACCTGCACACGATCCGCATGAAAGACGGTGAGTGGGTCGACATGGTGACGCTGTCAGACGACGGCACCACGCGCCGCGCCGATGGCTTCCGTCTGGTGGCGTATGACATTCCGCGTGGCTGCCTGGCGGCGTATTACCCCGAGACCAATCCGTTGGTGCCGCTGTCTTCCGTGGCTGACCAGGCCCGCACGCCGACGTCCAAGTCGATTCCGGTGATGCTGGTACCGAGCCAGGCCGAGCGCACCGCCGAGTCCCAAGCGGCCACCACGGCAGAAGCCTGATGTCTACCGAGCCGGCGTGGTCTGCGCTGCAACTGGCGCTGCTGGCCGCATTGCGCGACACCGACGCCGGCAAACCGGTGTCGCTGCCGTGGCTGACCAAGCGCGTAGGCGAGCGCGCCAGCACGGTGCTACGCGCGCTGCATCCGTTGGCTGACGCCGGCCTGCTGCGCGTCGCCATGGACGACACACGCTGGCTCATCGTGCTGCTCGACGCCGGCCGCGTTCTGCCCGATTTCACTGCATGACTTTTCTGCCCCGCCACCCCGCCGGCTTGCCCGTCGTTTCCACCATCGCGACAAGACGCACGCGCACCGGCACGCAAGAAGAGGCCTCCACCGCTGTCGCCGATGAAGCACCGGTCGCGCTGGTCTTCAACGGCATCACGCATGCGGTGATGATGGCGTCGCCAGCCGACCTGGAAGACTTTGCACTGGGTTTCGCGCTGTCCGAAGGCATCATCGACAGTCGCGCGGATTGGCGTGGCGCAGACGTGGAAACGCACCCGCATGGGCTTGAAGTGCATGCGGAAATCGCTTCGCATTGCTTCGTGCGGCTGAAGGAACGCCGCCGCGCGCTGGCCGGCCCGACCGGCTGCGGCCTGTGTGGCATTGAAAGCCTGCAGACCTTTGAAGATGCACCGACCCCGCTAGTCCCGCCCACGTGGATAGCCGCATTGGCCGACGCGCAAGTGCTGGACGCCATGCACGCGATGACAGCACATCAGCCGGCCAACGCGCTCACCGGCGGCTTGCATGCCGCGGGCTGGGTACCCGCAGATGGCAACGCGCCACTGCACGTGCTGGAAGACGTAGGCCGTCACAACGCGCTGGACAAGCTGATCGGCCGGCTGGCCCGGCTCGGCATCCGCCCCGCAGACGGGTTCATCGTCATGACAAGCCGCGCGAGCTTCGAACTGGCGCGCAAGTGTGTGCAGGTACAGGTGCCACTGCTGGCGACAATCTCCGCGCCGTCCTCGTTGGCGATCCGCCACGCCAAGGCCGGACAGCTGACACTGCTGGCGTTCTGCCGGGGCGAGAGCGTGACGCGGTTTGCGTAGCGCACAGCACGCCCGAGGCTAAATCTCCACCTTGCTCCCCAGCTCGACCAGTCGGTTGGCGGGAATCCGGAAAAAGTCCGACGGCTTGGCGCTGTTGTGTTGCATCCAGGCAAACAGCGATTCGCGCCACATCGCCATGCCGGGCAGCGGCGACGGCACCACCGTGGCGCGCGTAATGAAGAACGAGGTTTCCATATCTTCAAAAACGATGCCCAGTCGCTCACCCACGTTACGGACGATCTCGTCTACGGCCGGTGTTTCCTTGAAGCCGAAATCCACCACGGCCGTGTGGATGTCGTCGCCAATGGTTTTGATAACCAGGCGCTTGGCTGGGTCCACATACGGCACGGCCAGCGTGCGGAAGTGGATGAACAGCACGCGCTTGTGCAGCACGTGGTTGTGCTTGAGGTTGTGCAGCAACGCCAAGGGCACGAAATCCATGCTCGGCGTGAGATACACGGCCGTGCCGTCCACACGATACGGTGGATGGCGCAGCAGCCCTTCCATGAATGGTTCGAGCGGAATGCCACCTTCTACATTGCGCGCCTTCAACAGCTGCGTGCCCGAGTGCCACGTCACCATCAGGAAGAAGATCAAGCCACCCAGCAGCAGCGGAAACCAGCCACCCGCGGCAATCTTCAGCAGGTTGGCGGAAAAGAAGGACAAATCCACCGCCAGGAAAACCGTGCCGATGCAGGCCACCAGCCACAGGCGCCACTTCCAGGCGTTACGCATGACGACCGTGACTAGACCCGTCGTGAGCACCATGGTGGTCGTTACCGCAATACCGTAGGCCGCAGCCAGGTTGTCGGACTTGCCGAAAGCCAACACCACCGCTACCACCAGCACCAGGAGCATGTAGTTGACCACCGGCACGTAGATCTGGCCGATCTCCACATCCGACGTGTAGAGAATCTTCATGCGCGGCGCATAGCCCAGATGCACGGCCTGCGCCGTCATCGAAAATGCACCTGAGATGACTGCCTGCGACGCAATGACGGTGGCCGCCGTGGCCAATACCACCATCGGACCCACTGCCCAGTTCGGCATCAACAGGAAGAACGGGTTCTGCACGGCGCTCGGCTCGCGCAGCAGCAAGGCGCCCTGGCCAAAGTAGTTCAGCAACAGGCACGGCATGGCAATGTAGAACCACGCATAGCGGATCGGGCGCACGCCAAAGTGGCCCATGTCGGCGTACAGCGCCTCAGCGCCGGTCAGCGCCAGAAACACCGAGCCGAACACGATGAACGCCAGCACCGTATGCCGGAATCCGAACTCGATGGCGTACACAGGGCTCAGTGCCACCAATATCTGCGGCGACTTCGCCACCGAAACCACCCCCATCAGCCCCAGCAGCAGGAACCAGAGCACCATGATTGGCCCGAACAGGCGCCCCACCACGTGCGTGCCCTGCTTCTGGATCAAAAACAGGGCGATCAGCACGATCAGCGCCAAAGGCAACACCCACTTCTGCAACGCGGGCGCCATGATCTCCATGCCCTCAATGGCGGAGAGCACCGAAATGGCGGGTGTGATGACGGCATCGCCGTAGAACATGGCGGCCCCCAGCAGGCCGAGCAGCATCAACGTGCGTGTGAACCGGGCGCCTCCCCTGCTTGCGCGCATGGCTAGCGCCGTCAGGGCGAGGATGCCACCTTCGCCGTTGTTGTCCGCGCGCATAACGAACAACACGTATTTGACGGACACCACCAGCGTCATCGCCCAGAACAGCATCGACAGGATGCCGAAGACGGTCTGATCGGAAAACGGAACCCCATGCTCGGGGTTGAAGCATTCCTTTAGCGCGTACAGGGGGCTGGTGCCGATGTCCCCGAAAACCACGCCGATTGCGCCAATCATGGTGGCCATCAACGCGGGATTTTTTTTGGTTTTACTGGCTGCGGCGGTCGTCATGGATAGGCTGCGACTGGAACGACGGGGGCGCACGCAATTCTCGTGCACCGTCTGCGGCGCTGGCTTTACGGGGCGAGCCGAGTGCGGCAGAAGCCACTAAAGCTTAGGTGAAAACGCGCGGTTTTGCGCCGGTGTTTGCACCGATGGCAAGCCTGCGCCAACCCTGCTGAGCGGCTGAAAACAACATGTCCACCGGGTCTAAGCAAAAAGCTTAAAAAAACAGACTTTGACGGGGAGACGCGCCAAGCATATATTCACCAAACGATCGTTTGGCCGGTTCGGCCGGGTCTGCCAGCTGTGTTTGTATTTGGCCGGCGGCCGATCGATTTCTCAACTTCACGACTCAAAATCATGGCTACTGGTACCGTCAAGTGGTTCAACGACGCAAAGGGTTTCGGCTTCATTACCCCGGATGATGGCGGCGAAGACCTTTTCGCACATTTCTCTGCTATCAACTCCGCAGGCTTCAAAAGCCTGAAGGAAGGTCAGAAGGTGTCGTTCGAAGTCACGCAAGGCCCTAAGGGCAAGCAAGCTTCGAACATCGTGCCCCAGTAACAAGGAGCACGCGGGCGCGGTAACCCGGTTTTGGCTTGCCGCGCGGGGTTTCCTCGCGCGTGTATTGGCCGGGATATTCCGCCAGGCAGGTTGTTCAGTACGTGTTTGCCATCAAGCAGTCGGAGGGTCATCGGAAGCGGTGACCTGGTTTGACGAACCCCTATAGGGAGCATGCAATGGCCAGCCGAATTGAAGAGAACGCCGTTCAGTATGATCCGCCCGCCGGGGCAGCTGCAGAAATGCATGCTGCCCCGAGTTTCATTCGGGATTCGGAAATCCAGTTTTCGCGCTCGCAGACATTCCATGAAGGGCAGCGCGTCAGTTTTGACGTAGAGATCGGGCCCGACGGCGAACTGATCGCCGTCAACATCAAACCAATATGACGCGCCGGTTTCAACTCGGCATGTTCAAAAGAAAAAGGGAGGCATTGCCTCCCTTTCTCATGGGTGATGCGCCGGATTACTTGGCTGTCGGCATCACGAACTCGGCGCCCTTGGCAATCGAATCCGGCCAGCGTTGCATCACGCTCTTGTAACGCGTGTAGAAACGAACACCTTCTTCCCCATAGGCGTGGTGGTCACCGAACAGCGAGCGCTTCCAGCCGCCAAAACTATGCCACGCCATCGGCACCGGAATCGGCACGTTGATCCCGACCATACCCACCTGGATCTGCCGGGCAAATGCGCGCGCCACGCCGCCATCGCTCGTGTAGCACGACACGCCGTTGCCGAACTCGTGCGCGTTGATCAGGTTCACCGCCTCGGCAAGATCATGCACGCGCACCACCGAAAGCACCGGGCCGAAGATCTCTTCCTTGTAGATCGTCATGCCAGGCTTGACGTGGTCGAACAGCGTGCCGCCGGTGAAGAAGCCTTCGGCATGGCCCTCGACCGTGTGGCCGCGGCCGTCCACCACCAGCCTGGCGCCCTCTTCCACGCCCTTGGCGATATAGCCTTCAACCTTGGCCTTGTGCGCGGCGGTCACGAGCGGGCCCATTTCGCTGTCGCCTTGCATGCCGTTGCCGATCTTGAGCGCGCGGGCACGCTCGGCAAGGCGCGGGACCAGCTTGTCAGCCACGTCACCCACCGCCACGGCCACGGAGATCGCCATGCAACGCTCGCCAGCGGAACCGTAGCCGGCACCGATCAGGGCATCCACGGCTTGGTCGAGGTCCGCATCCGGCATGACCACGAGGTGGTTCTTTGCGCCACCCAGGGCTTGCACGCGCTTGCCGCGCTTGGTGCCCTCGGCGTAGATGTATTCGGCGATGGGCGTGCTGCCGACGAACGAGACGGCCTGCACATCCGGATGCTCGAGCAGCGCATCGACGGCATCCTTGCCGCCCTGTACGACGTTGAACACGCCATCGGGCAGGCCAGCCTGCTTGAGCAGGTCGGCAATCATCAGACTGGGGGTCGGATCGCGCTCGCTCGGCTTGAGGATGAACGTGTTGCCGCACGCCAGTGCCACCGGCGCCATCCACATCGGCACCATGAACGGGAAGTTGAACGGCGTGATGCCGGCCACCACGCCCAGCGGTTGGCGCAGGTTCCAGTTGTCGATGCCGCCGCCAATGTTGTCGGTGAAGTCGGTCTTGAGCAGGTTCGGAATGCCGCACGCGAACTCGACCACTTCAATGCCGCGCGTGACTTCGCCCTTGGCATCGGAGAACACCTTGCCGTGCTCCCGCGTGATGGCGGCAGCCAGGGCGTCCTGGTTCTGGTCGAGCAGTTCCTTGAACTTGAACAGAACGCGCGAGCGCTTGAGCGGCGAGGTCTCGGCCCAGTCGGCGGCGGCCGCATGCGCCGCGGCCACGGCCGCGTCCACTTCGGATTTGCCACCCAGCAGCACCTGCGCGCTCACGGCGCCCGTGGCGGGGTTGAACACATCGGCGCTGCGCGTGCCGTTGCCGGCATGGCGTTGCCCGCCGATGTAATGGCTGATGACGGATTCCGTCACGGCGGGATCAATCGGTCGGTTCATTTCAGGCTACCTCTTGCAGAACGGTGCGAACGGTGTCGAAGATACGCGCGATCTGCGCCTCTTCGATGATGAGCGGCGGGGAGAACGCCAGGATGTCGCCGGTGTAGCGCACCAGCACGCCACGCTCCAGGCATTTCAGGAAGACTTCGTAAGCGCGCGCGCCCACCGCGCCCGGCCGCGATTCCAGCTCGATGCCGGCGACCAGGCCCAGGTTGCGGATGTCCTTCACATGCGGCGCGCCCTTGACCGAATGCGCCGCTGCTTCAAACGCCGGCGACATCGCACGTGCGCGCTCGAACAGCCCTTCGCTGCGGTACAGATCCAGCGCGGCCACCGCCGCTGCCGCCGCCAAGGGGTGCGCCGAATACGTATAGCCGTGGAACAGCTCGATCGCGCCTGGCGCGCCGGCATCGACCACGGTGTCGTGCACCGACTGGCGCACGGCCACAGCGCCCATCGGCACGGCAGCGTTGTTGATGCCCTTGGCCATCGTCAGCAGATCCGGCGTCACGCCAAAGAACTCCGCTGCCGTTGCCGCGCCAAGGCGGCCAAAACCGGTAATAACCTCGTCGAAGATCAGCAGGATGCCGTGCTTGTCGCACAGCGCGCGCAGGCGCTGCAGATAGCCCTTGGGCGGCACCAGCACGCCCGTAGAACCTGCCAGCGGCTCAACGATGACGGCGGCAATGGTCGACGCGTCGTGCAGCGTGACAAGCCGCTCCAGCTCGTCGGCCAGGTGCTCGCCCCAGGCCGGCTGGCCTTTGGAAAATGCATTGTGCTCAGGCGCATGCGTGTGCGGCAGGTGGTCGACGCTCGGCAGCAGGTTGGCCGAGAACGCCTTGCGGTTTGGCGAGATGCCGCCCACCGAGATGCCGCCGAAACCCACCCCGTGATAGCCGCGCTCGCGACCGATCAGGCGTGTGCGCTGCCCTTCGCCCCGTGCGCGGTGGTACGCCAACGCAATCTTGAGCGCGGTATCCACCGCTTCCGAACCGGAGTTGACGAAGAAGATGCGATTCAGACCCTCCGGCATGATCTCGGCGACTTTTTCTGCCGCACGAAACGCCAGCGGGTGACCCATCTGGAAGGTGGGCGCGAAATCCAGCGTGGCGGCCTGCGTGGTGATGGCGTCGACGATTTCCTTGCGGCAGTGCCCGGCATTGACGCACCACAGGCCCGCCGTGCCGTCCAGCACTTCGCGGCCGTCGCCGTCGCGGTAGTACATGCCCTGGGCAGACGTCAGCAGGCGCGGCGCAGCCTTGTACTGGCGGTTAGCCGTGAAGGGCATCCAGAAGTAAGACAGATCGGTGGTTTCCAGCGGGTGCGGTGCGGGTTTCATCGGTCACTCCGAAAAAACAGCGGAAAGGGAATGGACTGGCAAGCCAGCCGTTGGAGCAAACTGTACAGAGTCAAATGCGACACGGACATGCACAGATGGCGGTTCTATAAGAAACTGTATAGGCGCCGACCACCCCGCCATGCCGCATCGCAACATGCAACTCGAACTCGATCCTTCTCATCCCCAGCGTACGTTGGTCGACCAGATCGTCCAAGGCATTCGTGCGGCGGTCGACAGCCATACCCTGCTGCCGGGCACGCGGCTGCCCTCCGTGCGCAAGTTGGCGCAGGCCCACGATGTGAGCACCTTTACGGTGGCGGAGGCCTATACGCGGCTGGCGGCGCTGGGCGCCATCGTGGCGCGGCCGCGCTCGGGCTATCTGGTGGCGGCGCGCACCCCCACCCAACCAGCGCCGGTGGCCCCGCGCTGGGAGCCGCCCACACTCAACGCGGCGTGGCTGCTGTCGGATGTGTTTGCCGATCGCTCCATCGCCATCAAACCGGGCTGCGGCTGGCTGCCGAACGACTGGCTGGACGAGCGCGGCGTGCAGGAAGCCATGCGCGCGGTGAGCCGGGTTTCCGCGCTGCGGGTGGCAGGCTACGGACACCCGTGGGGTTACGCCCCGCTGGGCGAATACGTGGCGCAGTCGCTTGCGCTGCGGGGGTTGCCGGTGGAACGCTCGCAAGTGCTGCTGACCAGCGGCGCCACGCAGGCGCTCGACCTGATCGTCCGCACCTTGTTCAAGGCCGGCGACGTCGTGGCCGTGGATGATCCGGGCTACTGCAACGTGCTCCAGGTGCTCAAGCTGGCCGGCATGCGCGTGGTCGGGGTGCCACGCACACCCGATGGGCTCGACACAGCGGCATTGGAAACCATCCTCCGCGCGGACGATGCGGACCGGCCGCGCGCGCTCTTCACCAGCTCCGTGCTGCAGAACCCCACCGGCTCGTCGATGACCGCGCAAAACGCTTACCGCGTGCTGCAACTGGCCGAACAACACGGCCTCTGGATCGTTGAAGACGATCTGCACCGCGAGCTGGCCGACCCCGCCGCGCCCATGCTGGCCTCGCTCGATGGCCTTCGCCGCACGTTGTACGTGAGCGGCTTCTCCAAGACGATCTCGCCGTCATTGCGTGCGGGCTACGTGGTGGCCGATGCCGCCATCACGCGCGAGCTGGCGCGTACCAAGATGGCCGTGGCACTCACCTCGTCGGAAATCACCGAGCGCATCGTGCACGCGTTCGTCACGCGCCCCGTCTATGCCGAACACGTGGCGCGGCTGATTGCACGACTGGGAGAAGCGCACACGCAAGTCGAAGCCCTCATGCGCCAACATGGTGCCGAACTGTTCGATACACCGGGGCGCGGCCTCTTCCTATGGGCCCGGCTGCCGGGCCACGCAGATGCCGCTGCGCTGGCCAATCGGGCCATCGACCACAACATCTGGCTCGCGCCGGGACAGTACTTCCGGCCGCATGACGAGCCCAGCCCGTGGCTGCGCTTCAACGTGGCTTACTCCGCCGAACCGGCACTCTGGGAATTCCTCTCGCACGCGTAACGGCGCTGCCCAGCATGCGTCGCAATGACGTATTGCATGCAATCAATCACGTTACGGGCACTCAAACGTGAAATCGGCGTGACCGGATGGTTGCAGCGTCACACAAGCGCGACACGATGCGCTGTCGCCTACCGTTCTCTTGCGCCGTACCGATTCCCAACGCCACTTGCAGCCCAACCTGCACAAGGAGTGCCATGGACATCAAGACCGTCCGCGAAACCGCGTTCGCAATGCCGCTCACGAGCCCCGCGTACCCGCCCGGCCCGTACCGCTTCATCCATCGCGAGTTCTTCATCATCACGTATCGCACCGACCCGGCCAAGCTGCGCGCCATGGTGCCGGAGCCGCTGGAGGTGCCTGAACCGCTGGTCGCCTACGAGTTCATCCGCATGGCCGACTCAACCGGCTTTGGCGATTACACCGAGAGCGGCCAGGTCATCCCAGTCACCTACGAAGGCAAGCCCGGCACGTACACGCTCGCGATGTATTTGGACGACCATCCGCCCTTGGCCGGCGGACGTGAAATGTGGGGCTTTCCCAAGAAGCTCGCCTCACCCCAGCTCGTGACCGACAAGGACACGCTGATCGGCACGCTCGACTACGGCCCCGTGCGCGTGGCAACCGGCACCATGGGTTACAAGCACCGCGAGCTGGACCTGGCCGAGCAGAAACGCCGCCTGGAGCGCCCGAACTTTCTGCTCAAGATCATTCCGCACGTGGACGGCAAGACCGCGCGCATCTGCGAGCTGTCGCGCAACTACATGATTGACGTCGACATGAAAGGTGCCTGGACGGGTCCGGCATCGTTGGAGTTGGCGCACCATGCACTGGCGCCCGTGGCCGAACTGCCCGTGCTGGAGATTGTCGAAGCCCGACACATCATTGCAGACCTGACCCTTGGCATGGGCGAGGTCGTGTTCGATTACCTCGCGCAGTGATGCCTGCCCGACGCCATCCTTTTTTCCGTCAACCCTCGGAGTACACACATGTCTGATTTGAAAGGCAAAGTCGCTGTCGTCACGGGTGCCGCCAGCGGCATCGGCAAGCAGATCGCCCTCACGCTCGCCAATTCGGGCGCGGCCATCGCCATCGTTGACTTGAACGAAGACGGCGCCAAGGCCGTCGCCAAAGAGATCACCGATGCAGGCGGCAAGGCGATCGGCCTGCGCATGGACGTCACCGACGAGCAAGCCGTGGACAGCGGCATCGATCGCGTGGCTGAAGAGCTCGGCTCGGTCGACATCCTCGTGTCGAACGCCGGCATCCAGATCGTCAACCCGTTCGTGAGCTACTCGTTTGCCGACTGGAAGAAGATGCAGGCCATCCACGTCGACGGCGCGTTTCTGACCACACGCGCCGCGCTGCGCCACATGTACAAGGACGACCGTGGCGGCGTGGTGATCTACATGGGGTCGGTGCACTCGCACGAGGGCTCGCCTCTCAAGTCGGCCTACGTGGCGGCCAAGCACGCGCTGCTCGGCCTGAACAAGGTGCTGGCCAAGGAAGGCGCGGCGCATAACGTGCGTTCGCACGTGGTGTGCCCCGGTTTTGTGCGCACGCCGCTGGTCGAAAAGCAGATTCCCGAGCAGGCTAAGGAACTCGGCATCACCGAAGACGAGGTCGTGAAAAAGGTCATGCTGGGTGATACCGTGGACGGCGTATTCACCACGGTGGAAGACGTGGCCGAGACGGTACGCTTCCTGGCCACGTTCCCGAGCGCCGCGCTGACTGGCCAATCGTTCGTGGTGAGCCACGGCTGGTTCATGCAGTAAATCTCAGCACACGCAAGGAGGTTGGAGAAGATATGCCCGCACCCAAACTACGCGTGGCCGCAAGCAAGCGGCCCACGCCGGCAGAATCGTCGCGCCCGGCAGATGCGCCGCTCACCACGGCTCAGCGCATCGTGCTGCCGGCGTACGAGAACATCGCGCTGGTGCTGCAAGGCGGCGGCGCGCTTGGCTCGTACCAGGCCGGCGTGTTCGAAGGGCTGGACGAAGCCGGCATCGTGCCGAACTGGATTGCGGGCATCTCCATCGGGGCACTGAATACGGCCATCATTGCCGGCAATGCGCCCGAGCATCGGCAAGCAAAGCTGCGTGAGTTCTGGCAGATCATCACGCAGCCGACGTTCTCGCCGCCGCTGCCTGACATCCTGGAAAACGCCTGGTTTGACGGCAATGCGCATCTGCGCAAATGGCTGACCGCCATGCAGGCCGCCGACACGCTGCTCGAGGGCCAGCGCGGTTTTTTTACACCGCGCTTTCCCGCTCCGCTTCCAGCCAACGAAGTCGACCCGCTCGAAGCCAGCTACTACGACACCACGCCGCTCAAAGCGACGCTGGAACGCCTGTGCGATTTTGACCGCATCAACGACGGCGGCATCCGCGTGTCAGTGGGCGCCGTGAACGTCCGCACGGGCAACCTGGAAGCCTTCGACAACACCGAGCGCCGTCTGCGCGCGGAGCACTTCATGGCATCGGGCGCGCTGCCGCCGGGCTTTCCGCCCGTGCTGATCGACGGCGAGTATTACTGGGACGGCGGTGTCGTCTCCAACACACCGCTGTCGTATGTGCTGGGCACCAAGCCGCGCCGCGACACGCTGGTGTTTCAGGTAGACCTCTGGAGCGCGCTGGGCCCGGTGCCCAATACCATGATCGGCGTGGCCAGCCGGCAGAAGGACTTGCAGTACTCCAGCCGCACGCGGCTTACCACCGACTGGATGGAGCGTTCGCAATCCACGCGCCGGCTCATGCGCAAGCTGCTCGATCACCTGCCGCCGAAGGAGTTCGAGCGCACGCAGTGGTACAAGCACGCGCAGGAGATGGCCTGTACCAAGCGCTACAACGTCTTCCACCTCATCTACGCTGCCAAGGAACACGAAGGGCCGGGCAAGGACATCCAGTTCGGGCCGTCGACCATGCGCGACCACTGGGCCTCGGGCCTGGCGGATATTCGCGAATCGCTCTCGCACCCGGAGTGGCTGGAGATGCCCGATAACGACACGGGCTTCGTCACGCACGACATCCACCGCCATCCCGGCGTGGAGCGGGAAGACAAGCGGCTCTGAGCTGTTCGCCGCTGAATTCTCCGAGTCGCACTACTCCCGCGCGGGCGGCATGTGCAATGCAGTCGACAGCGGCGGCCGCGGCAGCGCGGCCGTCCATGCACGGCGGATCACCGCGCTGATCTGCTTGTAGACCTCTTTCGAGATCACCGTTTCGGCCAGCATCGTGTCGATCTTGCTCTGGCCGATGTAGAGAGCGAACAGCACCAGCAGGCGCTTTTCCAGCGCGGCGCTGTAGTCGCCAAACTTTCCGCGCAGCTCGGCCAAGCCCTCTTCCGCCGCCTCGATCCGGGCAATCAACACGCCGTCGAGCAGGTCTGCCATGCGCTCGCCCAACACGGGCTGCAGCGACGTACGGTTGTACGCGCGCAAGCGTTCGAGCACCGTCTGGCGACAGATGAGCAATTCAAAGCGATCGGCCAGCGCGTTGGCCAGTGGGCGGTCGATATGCACCACGCGGTGCAGCCAGACCGCGAACCGGTAGCCGGCGTGCTTGGCCAGGATGCGCCGCGATGCGCGCTTGTAGCCAAGACGCCCCTCCGTGCGGGCCGCGTCGATCATGTCGGCGGTGTTGCGCATCATCGCGTCGAGGTTGCGGATGGAGACAAGGCCGTTGCCGTACTCGGGAATCAACTCGCGCTCACGCGTGGCGAGTGAAACGAGGCCAATGGTCAGGCGCTCGCGTTCGGACAGCGCTTCCTCAAGGTTCAGCTCAACCGCGCCGGCCGCGACCTCTCGCCGATACGCCTCCGCTGCCTGGTCCGTCGCGCCCGAGGTGAAATGGAAATGCCCGCCGATGCGGCGCATGGTCGATTCCACTTCCTCAGTCGACATGTTCAGCGCCTGGCCCTGCAGGGCCTGTTCTTGCGGCGACAACTGATCCAGCCCCAGCTGGCGCATCACCCAGCGCAGCGTGGCGCCGTTGAAGAGCACGCTCACCAGCACAAAGCCGGTGGCGAGGATGGTGACGAAATGGCGATCCGCCTCGCGCACAGCCTGGTTCTCCGCCACACCCAGCGCCAGTACCAACGTGACGGCGCCACGCAAGCCACCCCATGCAATCGCGAGCTTGTAGGCATGGGTGACCGGAGCGGAGAGCTTGAGCCACGCGAGCGCAGGCAACAGGCCAAACAGCACCGCAAGGCGCGCAGCGAGTGCGGCTAGCACGATCACCGCCAGCCACAGCGCGTCTTTCCACACCACGCCGTGCAACAGCTCCGGCACGCGCACCGCAGCCAGCAAGAAGACCACCGCCCCAGCCAGCGCTGCAATCTGCTCCCAGATGAGCTGCAGGTGTGACCAGTTCCGCGGCGTCAAGCGCGTGCGCCCTAGCGCGCCGATCACCAGCCCCGCGCAAACCACCGACACCACGCCCGACACGCCCAGCACGTTTTCGGCCACGAGATACAGCGGATACGGCAGCGCCAGCGTCCACGCGGCTTCAGCCTGAGCAATGCCGCGCAGCGCCGGCAGCAGGAATGCGGCGATGCGCCCGGCAACCAACCCGAACACCACGCCGCCCCCGAACGCCTTGGCCAGTTCGCGCAGGCCGGTGCCAACGGTGGCATCACCGCCGTGGCCCGTCAGCATGGCAAGCAGCACGCCCATGATGGCAATGGCCGCCGCGTCGTTGAGCAGCGCCTCGCCCTCCACCAGGCGGATCAACCGTGCCGGCGCGCCCACGTCGCGAAACACCGCAATCACCGCGGATGGATCGGTCGTGGCAATCATCGCGCCAAGCAGCAGGCACGTGACGATGCCGAACGGCGTGACGGCGGCCGCCGCGAGCCCGATCACGCCCGTGGCAACCACCACAGCCACGATGGCCAGCATCAGGATCGGCGCGGCATCTGGCGCCATGCTGCGCACGTCCACCGACAGCGCTGCCTGAAAGAGCAGCGGCGGCAAGAACAGCCACAGATACGCCTCCGCCGGCCAACTCGGATCGACGAGCGGCGCGAAGAACGTGGTTGCGGAAGCCGGCGCGCTGTTCTGCACGATCACATAGGCGCCGCCGATGCCGATGCCCGCCAGCGCCAGCAATGTCGATTCCGGCAGCGTCAGCCGCGAGGCCAGCATCTGCACCAGCGCCACCACGGCGAGCAAACCGCCCGCCACCAGCAACAGGATGACGACGCCGTTCACGAGGCGGTCTCCTGCGCAGCCAGCCAGTCTGCGCGTTCTGCATCGGTCAGGTCCGGCACGACCGCCGTGCCGGTTTCGGCGGCGGCCACGGCGGCTTCCAGCACGGCCATGACGGCCACAGCCTGCACGGGCGGGACCGGGTTTGCGCGCAGGCCGAGGATGGCGTCGCGAACAGCAGCGTAGTAAGCGCGCTGATCGCCCGCGGGCGTTGCAATGCTGGTTTCGGCCGAGGTTGCACCGTCGATCTGCAGGCCCGCGTCATCGTCCACACCCCAGCCTTGCGCACCGGGCTGCATGCCGGCAAGCAGCTGCGCTTCCTGCTGAT
The DNA here is from genome assembly GCF_047304345.1 of Ralstonia sp. Ralssp135. Classification (NCBI taxonomy): domain Bacteria; kingdom Pseudomonadati; phylum Pseudomonadota; class Betaproteobacteria; order Burkholderiales; family Burkholderiaceae; genus Ralstonia; species Ralstonia sp. Ralssp135. The sequence goes on along the minus strand of NZ_JBGLYZ010000008.1, from coordinate 12,991 downwards.
CCATCCGGCGCTTGATGAACGAACCGCGCGTTCCATGAACGACCCAGCGCGGCGAGCCGCCCGCCACCAACATGCTCGCGTGAAGGACCGCTCGGCGCTCGCCCGCTTCCAGGACGACATGCGCCCAGTCCGGCGTTTCGGCGCCCGGCCGCTGGCGTGCAAACGAGGCGCTCACCGCATCCGGCAGGCCAAGCAGTTGCAGTGTCTGGTCGATCAGGTGCGGGCCAAGATCAAACCAGATGCCCGTGCCCTGCCCCGCCTGCTCACGCCAGCGGGCGCGAACCTGCGGGCGATAGCGATCGAAATGCGCCTCGACGTTCATGGCCTCGCCGATGTCGCCGCCCCCAATCGCGGCTTGCACAGCGAGGAAATCGCTGTCCCAGCGGCGGTTCTGGAAGACCGACAGCACGCGCCCTGTTTCACGCGCCACCCGAGCCAGATGCCGCGCCTCTGCCAGTGTGACGGTAAACGGCTTATCCACGACGACATGCTTGCCCGCGCGCAACGCAGCTTCGGCCAAAGGCGCATGGCGGTGGTTGGGCGCGGCAATGACGACGAGGTCGGCTTCCGCATGCGTTGCCGCCGCCTCGGGCGTGCAGACCACGGCATTGGGCCGATCCGCATGCACGGCGTCTGGCCGGTTAGAGCCGATGACCAGCAAATGCAGCCCGGGCGTGGCGTCGATCAACGCGGCGTGAAACAGCTTGCCAGCGTAGCCGTAGCCCACCAAAGCGGCTTTCAACGGCATCTGATGTGATGAGTGCGACATGTGTAAAAAATGGCAGAAAGCAAGCAAATGAGACGCTCAAGGCGCAACTTGGTGCCCAAAATCTTGCGGTATGCCATGAAAAATTGCTGCACACAAGATCGGCAAACGTTGCCCATCGTCAAAAGCCCGCCTTAACTCTCTTGTAAATAGGAATTGTTCTCATTATTATTTGCGCCTTCACATTCTGAAGGCGCCAACCTCGGGGGAGGGAGTCGCGCTCTACTTTTTCACTTTACGGGAACTGCAATGCCGCCGAAACGTTTGTGCTTGTCTCTGGCCGTCCTTGGAACGCTGCCGTTTGCCCAGGTGGCAACTGCCGCCGACACCGTTGCCGCGGCCGACGCCGGCACCTTGCCGACTTCCACGGTCAAGGGTACGCGCAGCAGCATGAGCTACGACACGCCCATCGCGAACACTGCCACGAAGATTCCCGTGCCGTTGCGCGAGATTCCGCAGTCGGTGAACGTCGTGCCGCGTGCTGTGATCCAGGACCAGGGTGCGCTGTCGATCAACGACACGCTGCGCAACGTGCCGGGCGTGTCAGCCTCGCTGGGCGATGCGCAGCGCGATCAGGTGACCATTCGCGGTTTCTCGTCGATCAATGACCAGTACGTCGATGGTCTGCGGGACGACTCGCTTTACTTCCGTGATCTCTCCAACGTCGATCGCATTGAAGTGCTGAAGGGCCCGGCGGCCGTGCTGTATGGGCGCGGTTCGTCCGGCGGCATCATCAATCGCGTGACCAAGAAACCGCTGGCGACGCCGCTGGCCGAGGTGGGCGTGATGGTGGGCACCGAGCGCCAGAAGCGCGCGGAGTTCGACCTGAACACGTCCATCAACGACGACGCCATCCGCGCGCGCATCACCGGCGCGGTGGAAGATTCGGGCGGTTTCCGCAACGACTACTTCCTGCGCCGCCAGGCGATTTCGCCATCATTCCTGTTCAACCTCGCGCCGGATACCAAGCTGACGGTGCAGTTCGACTACCTGCACGACAAGCGTATTGCAGACCAGGGCGTGCCGTCGTACCACGGCCGCCCTGTCGACGTACCGATCGAGACACGCTATGGCTCCGCCAATGCCGCTGCCGGCAATGTCGAGTCCACCGTCAAGAGCGTGACCGGCACGCTGGACCACCGCTTCAATGACAAATGGTCGTTCCACAGTGTGGTGCGCAACTACGAATACTCGCTCGGCCGCAACAACTACACGACCGTCAGCCGCGTCACCGATGGGCCGATCCCGACTGTCACGCTCTCCGTCAACCAGCGCAACCGCAGCGACCGCGGCACGCTGTGGCAGAACGAGCTGACGCAGAAGGCCGAGACATGGGGCATCCAGCACACGCTGCTGTACGGAATCGAGCTGGGTTACCAGGACAAGAGCGACCGCGTGGCCGGCGCGCCGGGCAGCACGACCTACAACCTCTTCAACCCGACGCTGCAGGTGTTGCCGACCGTACCCGGCAACGCGGTGCCGACCAACTACGGCCTCTCGCACAACGAGACGTATGCGGCGTACGTGCAGGACTTGATCAAGTTCTCACCGCAATGGACGGTGCTCGCCGGCCTGCGCTATGAAATCCTCAAGCAAAGCCGCGACGACCTGACCGCGCGCAATGTGGATCTGTCTCGCACCGACAAGCCGGTCAGCCCGCGCCTGGGCGTTGTGTATCACCCGATCGAGCCGCTTTCGCTGTACGCGTCGTACAGCCGCTCGTTCCAGCCGCTGGCGGATAGCTTTACGTTCTTCCCCAACAGCGGCGCGCTGGCTCCCCAATCGACCACGAACTACGAGATCGGCGCCAAGTACGACCTCTCGGCCGGCGCGAGCGTCACAGCTGCGCTGTTCGACATGAAGCAGACCAACCTGACGGCGGCGGACCCCGTCACGCTGCTGGGCGTGCCCATCGGCACGCAGCGCACGCGCGGCCTGGAGCTGTCGTTCACGGGCGAGATTGTGAAAACCTGGTCGCTGATGGCGAGCTATGCCTACCTGAACGGCCGTCTGGAGAACCCGAACGACCGTAGTGGCAGCGTGGCCGTCAACGGCAATCAGCCGTCGCTCACGCCGCGGCATAGCGGCTCGGTATGGCTGAAGCACGATCTGCCGAACGGCTTCTACGTAGCCGGCGGCGTGCGTGCGGAAGCTGCGCGTTACGCATCGCAGTACAACCTGACAACGCTGCCCGGCTACATGACCGTCGACCTGGGCGCCGGTTATCGCAGCAAGCACGTTGATGTCACGTTGAACCTGCAGAACCTGTTCAACCGCGCGTACTACGTGTCGGCGCACGGCGGCGCAGAGAACTACAACATGCCGGGTGCCCCGCGCATGGCGCTGCTGGGCGTGCGCTACAAGATGTAAGCGGCGAACGCAATGCTGCGACGGGTACTCTTCCGCCTGCACTGGCTGATCGGATTGTCAGCCAGTTTGGTGCTGGCCATCGTTGGCGCCACCGGCGCGCTGATGGCGTACGAAGACGAACTGCTGCGGGCGCTCAACCCCGGGGTGCTCACACTGCCCGCGCGCACCGGCCCCGCGCCAACGCTGCCGCAGGTGGCAGCGCAGGCCCGCGCTGCCATGCCCGAGCGCCCTGTCACCTTCATCACCGCCGCATCCGACCCAACCGAGCCGTGGCGCGTCTGGTATGCGTGGCCGCCCGGCAAACACGGCGGCAGCAGCCGCGGGGAGCTGCGCTATATCGATGCCGCCACCGGCAAGTTGCTGCCCGAGGCGCGCGCCCAGCGTTTCTTTGCCACCGTCAAGCTGCTGCACCGGACGTTGCTTGCTGATGAGATCGGCAAGCAGATCGTGGGGGCCAGCACGATTGGGCTCGTCGTGATGGCGCTGTCGGGCCTGTACCTGCGCTGGCCGCGCCGCGTCACGAACTGGCGAAGCTGGTTGGTCATCCGCTGGGGCCGGACCGGCCGCATCCGCTGGTGGGATGTGCATACTGTCATCGGCACGCTGGTGTTGCCGCTGTATTTACTGGCGGCTTTCAGCGGGCTGTATTGGGCGTATGACTGGTACCGCGATGGCCTGCAGCGCTTTGCCGGCATGCCGGTTATCACCAAGGCAAAACCGTTGGAAGGCGTGCGACAACCGCTCGGAGGTGCGGCATTGGAGCGCACCTGGAACGCTTTTCTGGCCAACGCGTCCAATTACGTAACTGCCACCCTCCGTATCGACGACGCCCGTACCGGCAAAGTCGATATCAACTGGCTTACCGCCGACGCACCGCACGACCGCGCCTTCAACCGCTTGACGATAGACGCCAGCACCGGCGCGGTCCTCCGCAACGAATCTTTCGCCGCAAAGCCGCCAATGCAACGCCTGCTGGCCGGCATGTTGCCGCTTCACAATGGACGCTACTTCGGGCCGATCGGCGTCGTGCTAGTGTTGATCGGAGCGCTGATGCTGCCGGTGTTTGCGGCAACGGGATGGTGGCTGTATCTGGATCGGCGTCGACGCGCGCAACCGCAGCGCAAAAACACATCCGCAGCGACACGTCCTTGCTGAAAACGTAGGGGCGTCGACGCGATGTCGGGCGCCTCAACACAACGAGGACAACACCATGGTGATCGAAAAATCCCGCGACCTTTCCCTGCGCCCGCTGGAGCGCAATGACCTGCGTTTCGTGCACGAGCTGAACAACGACGCGAAGATCATGCGTTACTGGTTCGAAGAACCGTACGAAACCTTCACCGAACTCTCACAACTCTACGACCGCCACGTGCACGACCAGCGCGAGCGCCGCTTCATCTGCGAGAACGATGCCGGCGAAGCCGTGGGTCTGGTCGAGCTGATGGAGCTGAACTACATCCACCGCCGCGGCGAGTTCCAGATCATCATCGCGCCCGGCTGGCAAGGTCACGGCTATGCCTCAACCGCAACGCGACTGGCAATCGACTATGCATTCATGGTGCTGAATCTGCACAAGCTGTATCTCGTCGTCGATGTGGAGAACGAACGTGCGATCCACGTCTACGAAAAATGCGGCTTCCAGCGCGAAGGCGAACTGATCGAAGAGTTCTTCAGCAACGGTGCGTATCACAACGCCTTGCGCATGTGCGTGTTCCAGCGCGACTACGTAAAGACGGTCCGCGAAGGCAGCTAACGCACGGCGGCCAAAACTACGCCGTGTGCAGCCACGCGTGCAACTCACGCTGCCCGGCTTCGGTCATGCTCAGTGCGCGCGAATGCTTCTGCCGCGCCAGCCACCCCAGTGCGATGCAGCGTTCTGCCACGGCGGCCCCGAGCGCACCGGCCAGATGCGGGCGCCGCTCGCTCCAATCCATGCAACCGTAAGCAAAGCGGCGTCGGCCGTTGCGCAGTGCATTCACATCGACGCCGATGGCGGCCAGCGCCTGCTCACCCTCGGGCGTAACGTCGTAGGCGCCGTGCGTGTCATCGAGCTGCGTCAGCCAGCCGCGCGACAGCAGTTTCTCCGAGACCTCCGTGCCAAGCTGACCCGCCAGATGGTCGTAACACAGGCGCGCCGCTCGCAGGTTTTCGGGCACGGTCGAGCGTCGTGGGTCGGCCGGCTTTTCTGGCGCGACGACGAGCAACGATTCGATCATCTCCGCCACCGCTGGCGAGCGCAGCCCGAAGTATTTGTAGCGCCCGCTGGACAGCGAAGTGATGAGCGCATCGGCCTCAAGCCGGCGCAAGTGCGCGCTGGCCGTGGCGGGCTCCACGCCGGCCCCGTAGGCGAGTTCCTTGGCGGTAAGCGAGCGGCCTTCCATCAACAGCAGCAGCATGCGGATGCGGGTGGGGTCGCCAATGGTGGCGGCCACGCGGCCGATGTCAGGCTGAGTGGTCGATTCCGTGGCTCGGGAAGATGCAGTCATGGTTCGATGGAGACCAAACTGTTGGCGCGTGACACGCGGGCGGGCAGTCCAGACAATGGGCGCCATCTTACTCCCGCGCCCCACGCTGATGACTGCCATGGACATCGCCCCGCCCGCCGACGCGCTGCAAGCCATCGTGCATGCCGACCCGGCCCCCTATTACGCTGAACTTGCCGCCAAGCGCCCATTCTTCTTCGATGCCGCCCTCGGCTGGTGGGTGGCCGCCAGCGCCGAAGCCGTGGACGCTGTGCTCGGCAGCGCCGCCTGCCGCGTACGGCCGGCCGATGAACCCGTGCCCAGGGCCGTGGCCGCAACAGCCACCGGCGCATTCTTCGGGCGCCTCGTGCGCCAGATCGACGGACCGGACCACGGCGCGCGCAAGGCGAAGGTGATGGCCGCGCTGGGCCGGCTGGATGTGTCGGCGCTGGCCGGCCGCGCGCAGCGGCATGCTCGCACTGCGCTGCCGGACGCAGCGAGCCTGGATGCCGCGCTGGATACCGACGCCCACTTCGCCGTGCCGCTCGCCACGATCGCGCAGACGCTGCTGGGCAATGACGCCGATGCGCCTGCCTGCCAAGCTGACATTGCCGCGTACCTTGCTGCGTTAGGCCCCAGCGCTAGCACAACCGCCATCGCGCAGGCAGATGCCGCCGTCGACCGCCTGCAGCAGCGCTTTGCCGCCTCGCCATTTGCCGGCGGTGATGATGACGGCGACGCAGAGATCACCAACCTCGCTGCCCTGCTCGCGCAAACCTACGACGCCTGCGCCGGGCTGCTCGGCAACTGCATCGTCGCGCTGTCGCGGCACGCTGGCTTGGCGACACGGCTGCGCGCACAACCGCACGCCATCGAGCCCTTCGTGCGCGAGATCCTGCGCCGCGACGCGCCTGTGCAGAACACGCGCCGCTTTGTCGCGCACGATGTTGTGCTGCTCGACCAGTCGCTGCGCGCGGGCGACAAGATCCTAGTGCTGCTGGCCGCCGCCAACGTCGATGGCACAGCCAACCCGGACCCACTACGTTTCGACATCGACCGCGCAGAGCCGCGCCTGTGGACGTTCGGCGGCGGCGTGCACCGCTGCCCCGCCGATGCATTGGCAACCACCATCGCGCGCGAAACGGTGCTGCATCTGCTGAGCCTGCCGGATGTCGACCAGTGGCTTGCGGGCCTTGGTGAGGTGGCGTATCGCCCGTCGCCCAACGCGCGCATTCCCAGCTTTCACGCTTGAAATTGCAAACAACGAAACCGCTGCGAAAACACCCCAGGAGACTTGCCATGATCGCTGTCATCTTCGAAGTCGAGCCCGCACCGGGCCAGCGCGACACCTACCTCAACCTCGCCGCGCGTTTGAAGCCGCTGCTTGAGCAGGTCGACGGCTTTATCTCCGTGGAGCGCTTCCAGAGCGTCACCAACCCAGACAAGATGCTTTCGCTGTCGTTCTTTCGCGATGAAGAGGCCGTCAAGGCCTGGCGCAACATGGAGCAGCACCGCGGCGCACAGCACGCCGGCCGCGACCACGCATTTGCCGACTATCGGTTGCGCATCGCCCACGTGGTGCGCGACTACGGCATGACCGAGCGCGACCAAGCCCCAGCCGACAGCCGCGCAGAGCACGCTTGAGCGCACGGCACGGCGTTCGACTGTAGCCCGGTGCAACGCCTTTTGCGCTCACCGGGCACCACCTTTGCTTAGTCAGTTAGAACCCGCACGGCCAAGCGCGCCGCACCACGGCATCGGCAGACCCTCCGTGCGCAACGATTGCAAAGGAATTGTCATGTCTACCGCTTTTCATGAAGCTGAACGTGAGCCGCAAGTCGCTCCAGCCCGCACCGTTCAGAGCCCGGTGCGTTATGCCGTGGTCGGCGCCGGGTGGATTTCGCAGGCGGCGTTTCTGCCGGGCGTGGCACAGAGCGGCAACTCCGTCGTCACCGCCCTGGTCACTGGCGATGAAGCCAAGGCCACGGCGCTGGCCGACCGCTACGGCATCGAGCACGTCCACGGTTATGCCGACTACGACCAGTTGCTCTCCTCCGGAGATATCGACGCGATCTACTTGGCGCTGCCCAACGACATGCACCGGCAGTACGCCCTGCCCGCCCTGCAGCGTGGCATCCACGTCCTGCTTGAAAAGCCCATGGCAACCAGCGAGGCCGATTGCGAAGCGATGATCGAAGCGGCCCGCAACGGCAACGCGAAATTGATGATTGCCTACCGGCTGCATTTCGAGCCCGCCACGCTGGCCGCCATTGAACTCGTGCGCGCAGGCAAGCTGGGCCGCATCCGCGCGTTTTCGGCCATGTTCAGCCAATCCGTGGCGCCGTCCAACCACCGCGCCAGCCACGGCTATTGGGCCGGGCCTGTGTCGGACATGGGCGTGTACCCCATCAACGCGGTGCGCAATCTGTTTGGCGAAGAACCGGTGGAGGTTTCAGCGTGCGGCGTGCGCGACCCCGATCTGCCCTTCAACTTCGATGACACCGTCAGCGTAACGCTGCGCTTTGCCGACCACCGCATCGCCCAGTTCGTGGTCAGCTACAGCGGCGCCAGCATGGACCAGTACCGCATCCTCGGCACAAAGGGGGACCTGGAAGTCTCGCCCGGCTTCATGTTTGGCATCGGGCTGAAATACCGCGCCACAATCGACGGCAAGACGCACGAACAAGCCTTCGAAGCTACCGACCAGTTTGGCGGCGAGCTGCAGTACTTCTCCGATTGCATCCTCCGCAACCGGGAGCCCGAACCAAACGGTGAAGAAGGCCTGGCCGACGTGCGCGTGCTGGCCGCCATTGAACGCGCGCTGGAATCCGGCCAGCCCCAAAACCTTGGGCCGTTCCAGCGTCAGGGCCGCATGGAAACAGCGCAAGTGCGCAAGTTGCCGCCCGTGCCTTCGCCGGAATTGGTGGACGCGGCTGAACCCAGCAAGGGATAACAATCAGGGAAAAAAACGCCCGCAACGAACGGCGGGCGTGGGATTTACAGCTTGATGCGCTGGACGGCGTCTCGCATGCGCTTCCGGATCGAGACATCCGAGTTGGTGTTGCTGCTGGAACCGTCGGTTTCCATGGCATTGTCGCACCGCCATTCAGTGGCTTCACCGTTGTCGGTCAGCGCACAGACGCGGTGGGTCCAGCGGTCCCACACGAACACATCACTGCCGGCTTCGCCAGAGAGCAGCGGCTCAAAACGGTACATCCACAAGTACCCGACACCCAGCAGGGTGACCAGAAAGATCGCCATCCAGGACGCTTTGATTCGGCGCCACATTTTCATTTCTCCTCGTGGAGCCGCTGCGCCGGACGCGCCTGACAGGGCGTCGCTGGGCCAAAAGCGCGGTGCTCCGAGGGGCAAATCGTAACATGGGGCACCCGCGCCCCTGCTCAAGCGGGGCCGTCAATGCGGCAGTGCCGCAACACCAATGCCTCGGTCTGCAGCCTCAGTTGAAGACGTCCTGGCGGTAGCGGCCGGATTGCATCTGCGCCGTCAACCAGTCAGACGCGGTCGCAAGGTCGCTACCGTAGCGCGCCTGGTGCATGCGGATCAGCGTGTCGCGCACCGCCGGCGCCATCGCACGGCCGTCGCCGCACACGTACAACGTGGCGCCCGCATCGAACGCCGCCCACACGGCTTCGCGCGCATCCCACAGCGCATGCTGGACGAAGCGATGCGGATGATCGGCCACGCATGAATACGCCGGGAAAACGTGCACCACGCCCGCGTTTTCCCACGCGCGCAAGGTGTCGCGGTAGAGGAAGTCGTGCTCGGGATGGCGGCAGCCGAAGCACAGCAACGACGTTGCCACCGCCTCCCCAGCCGCCTGCCGCGCGGCGCGCTCTTCCAGGAAACCTCGGAACGGCGCGATGCCCGTTCCGGCGCCGATCAGCACCATTGGCTTACCGGCATCGGCGTCGGGGGCAAACGGCGGGTTGGGCGTGCGCACGGCGGCGACAATCTCTGCGCCTGCAGGCAGCGTCATCAGGTAGTTCGATGCCGTACCGCGATACGTGCCGACTCCAGACCACGCTGGCCCCGACACCGTGCCCACCGTGAGCGCTGCCACGCCCGGCGACACACGTGCCGACGACGCAATGGAGTAGAAGCGCGGCCGCATTGCGCCAAGCCGCGCGAGAAACGCCTCCAGCGTCAATTCAATCGCAGGGAAGCGGATCAGCAGGTCAAGCACGCTCACGTGCGCGACTTGAATGTCCTGGTCGAAGCGCTGCGCTGCGTCGTCGCCTTCCAGCCAGACCGCAAGTTGGCCTCGCGTGAACGGACAGCGCGTGGCCGCATGCAGCGCGGTGATATCGCGCACGGTGGCGGTGTCCTGCAGTTCGACGAAATCGCGCAGCAACTGGCGCACGGACACCGCTTGGTTGAGCGGCAAGTGCCGCACGTGCGCATGGCGCGCGGTCAGCGTGACGAGCGCGTCGCCCTCCAGCCCGAGTCGCGCGATGGCCGCGTCGACTCGGTCGTCGGCATTGCGCGGATAGACGGCGAGGTGGTCTCCGGTGGCGTAGGTCACGTCGTCGGGCAACCGCACGGTGAGGTGACGCGTGGGGCCGCGCGGGGCTTCCTGTGTGAAGTCCCACAGGCCGATGGGGTCGCTGATGAGTTCTTCGTTGGCCAGCACCGTTATCGCGCGGGCGGCCGGCGGCAGCGTGGCGGCGCGCACGGCGTCGGGAGCGAGATACTCGACGTGGACGGATGGGCCATCGGCCTGCGCCTGGCGGGCACCCAGGGCGCTCCACAGGCCGCGCGTCCAGCCATCGACAGCGGCGTCGAAACCAGCGTTTCCGTCAGCTTCGCCGCGCGGCACGATGGCTTGTGCGCCGGCTGCCGCAAGCATCGCTTCCACCCGCTTTGGAAACGCCTGGAACGCGGGCCATTGCGAGTTGCCGCAGCCAAGCACCGCATAGCGCAATCCTGTTGCTTGCCGCGTAAGCGCATCGGCGGCATCGAGCCGCGCCTCCAGCGTGCGGGCGCTATCCGGCGCACGACCGTTGTACGTGGCGGCCACCACGATCAGCACGCCGTGCTGCGGCAGCGCGTCGGCAATCGCATCCAGCGGCGCCACCTTGGCGTCGAAGCCGGCCCGTGATGCGGTGGCGGTAAGCTGCTCGGCGATGTCCTGGCAGGTGCCGAGGCTGCCGCCGTACAGCACATGCATCGGTTCGCCGCCGCCGGCTAGCGCGGCTTCGGCGTCGTTTCGTGTGACCACCTCCGTGCGCGAAGGCATGGCGATCGACAGCCGCTCCCGCGCATTGCGCAGCCGCGCGCGCAGGCGGAAACCGTCCGGTTTGAGCGTCAGCGTTTCCTTGATATGGAAGCCGTAATCGTACGGGTCGGACAACGCAAAGCGCTGCAGGATTACCGCCAGCGCCAGCTTGGCTTCGGTCAGCGCAAACTGGCGACCGATGCAGGCGCGCTCGCCGTTGCCGAAGGGCTTGTAGGCGTGTGGGTGGAGCTTGGCTTCGTTCTCAGGCAGGAAACGGTCGATATCGAAGACTTCAGGGCGGTCCCACACCGCCGGGTCGCGGTGCAGGGCCAGCAGCACGGTCACCACGCGCTGGTCCTTGCGGATGGCGTAGCGACCGCCAATGCGCGTGTCTTCGTAAGGCGCCACCCCAAAGCTCGGGGCGGTCGGCCACAGGCGCAGCGTTTCCTTCAACACGCGTTCGATCACGTCGAGCTGCGCGAGGTGCGCATATTGCGGCACGGTATCGCCCGGCAGCACGCGGTCGACCTCGGCGTACGCCTGCGCCAGCACCGCCGGATGGCGCAGCAGCATGTAGAGCGCGAAGGTCAGCAAGCCGCTCGTGGTTTCGTGCCCGGCAATCAGGAAGGTGATGACCTGGAAGCGGATGTTCGTGTCATCCAACGGCTCGTCCGACACCGGATCGCGGGCGTTGAGCATCAGCCCGAGCAAGTCGCTCGCGCCGCTGCCGCCATCTGTTGCCTGACGGCGTGCGCGGATCACCTCGTCCACCAGTTGGTGCATGGCGGCCACGTCGTGCGCAAACCGGCGATGGTGCTCGCGCATGAAGCGGTCTTTGAGCGGCAGGCGCGTGAGCTTGCCCATGGCTTCGGATAGCACACCCACCATGGCCGCCAGGAACGGATGCAGCTCTGGCGTGTTGAACGAATCAAAGCGGTATCCAAAGCCCGCCAGCGAGATGGTGTCGAGCGTGAGCCGCGTCATATCGTCGGCCACGGGGATATCGGCGTCGGGCCCCTGGCGCGCCCATTTGTCGGCCAGCGCGTTGGCCACTTCAAGCATGACGTCGAAGTAGCCCTTCATCGCGCGCTGGCTGAAGGCCGGCAGCAGAATGCGATGCGCCTTGCCCCAGTTGGGCTCGTCCTGATGCGCGGTGAAGAGGCCATCGCCCGCCCCCGCCCTCAGGAACGACAGCGGCGGCCCGATCAGTTTGCGAAAGCGCGTTTCGTCGCACAGTTCGGCCACCAGATCGGCGGAATAGACGAACGGCACGCGCCGCCCGGCAAAGTCGAGCTGGTAAAGGCCTTGGGGAAACTGCCGGCTGGTTTCCAGAAGTGTCTGGGCCAGGCGGTCTTTGGGCAGTTGAAGCAGGTTGCCCAGCCACGGCAGCCCCTTGGGCTGCGGGATGGGCGCCGCCGCTGCGGGCGAAGCATTGGCGGGTAACTCGGAGGCGGAACGCATGCGCGGTCGACTGCGAAAATGGGTTGTCCGCCAATGTACGCGCCGTCCCGCTCCGCATCAAACAAAGTCGCCATGTTTGAATGCCGCCCCCTAAAAGTGAACCGGGCGACCCGTAGGCCGCCCGATCTGGGGATGAGGTGAAGCGTTGAATCAGCGCCGGCGCGGCTGTGGACTGAACGGCGCGTTGACCTGTGCTTCGAGTTCGCGGATCTGACGCTGCAATTCGTCTACGCGGGCGCGAGCGGCACGGCGTTCGATATCCAGCGCTTCGGCTTCGGTCCGGGCAGTCTTCTGCCGCTCCTGCGCCTGGGCCTGCTGCTGACGCTGGATGTCCAGGTCGGTCTTCAGACCACGGAGCTTTTCCTGCTGGGCGGCAATCTGGCGCTCGGAACGCTCTTTCTGGGCTTCCAGGCGGATGCGCTGCAGCTCCAGATCGGCCATCGTGCGGGTCTGCTTGGCGAAGTCGTTGTACAGACGTTCGGCAAAGGCTTCGTTGGTGGTCTTGATGACACGCCAGAGGTCTTTCTGCTGGAACAGCGTGACGTAGTACGTCAGGTCACTCTGGGCAAACAGCAGGCTGGCGCCATAGGCACCGTTGTACGTCGTGCGCAACTCCGAGAGTTCGTGCGCCTGCATGCGCTGTTGCAGCTCGAATACAGCGCTGCTCGGAGCCGGGCCGCCAGAGCGGGCCGCGCT